>CALGTD010000001.1 GCA_937901895.1 uncultured Spartobacteria bacterium
CTCAGTTGGCAGAGCAGAGGACTGAAAATCCTCGTGTCGGGGGTTCGATTCCCTCTCCAGCCACCACCCTTTTTCTGTAAACCCGCTCCAATGCTTGAGGAGCGGGTTTTTACGTGGTGGCAGTCCGATCCTATCCCGGGGCTGCCCGGTCGATTTCTACACCATTTCCGCACCTGTCGTGCCGTGACTGCTCCGATCGGAGAAAACTCCATCCGCAGCGTGCGTCATTCTTCGTTGGCCCGTAGATACGCAGGTTTCAGCCGTTGCTGGCGGCCATTGTTCAACCGGTGCATTGGCGGGGCGCCGGTTTGTTGAATCCGGTGGATTGCGCCGTTGCGCGGCGTCAGTGAGCTAGGTGTTTGCCTCGATTTCCGGCTCGGGGTTGGGAAGAGTTGCCGGGGCGGAATCGGTGGTGGAGGGGGAATTGTCGGGGGCTGGAAGGTCGGAAAGGCCTGGTTCGGAGTTGGTGGGGAGAGCTGTTGCGAGCGGGGGCGTTGTTCCGGTTGCCGGGTGCGGGGCGTGGTGACGGCCCACGAGGGCAAACGCCAGAAGTGCGAGGAGCGCAAGCGATGCGACGGCGGCGATGTTTCTGAGCACGGAGGACTTGTGATGGGCCGGACCGTGCGGGACGAGATCGCCGATGAGTTTCCACTGCTTCGATCCGTCGGGGCGGTAGTAGTCCGCATCGCTGAGCTGCCAGCGAATGCGCATCTCGGCCACTTCAGCCGTGGTGAGCGGACCCAGCGGCTCGGTGTCTCCCCGCCGCAGAACGAAGATTTTCATGTCCGGTTATTCGGCGGGATGCCTGCCGTTGTCAACTGGATCACCGGGTGGATCGATGCGCGATCTGAAGGCGAAAACGATCGTGGCGGCGAACCACTTTCAACTCGGCATCGAACGCGTGTCCGAGCGTGCGCGAATCGAGCACGGAGCGGATCGGGCCGACGCCGAGCACGCGTCCCTCGCGAAGAACGAGGGCGTGGGTGAAGACGGGCATGATTTCCTCTACGTGATGAGTGACGAGGACCAGTGGCACGGCGTTACGCCGGGCGCCGATGGACTGGATGAACTCGAGAAAGCGTTCGCGCGCGACGGGATCGAGGCCGGAGCAGGGCTCGTCGAGAAGGAGCAGTCGGGGCTGTGCGATCAACGCGCGGGCAATGAGCACGCGCTGGCGTTCGCCCTGGGAGAGGATGCGCCATTCGCGTTTTGCGAGCGCAGAGGCTCCGAGGTCGTCGAGCAGGGCGAGGGCTTCCGCTCGCTCGCGTCGCGGGATCGTTCCCCAGAATCCGGCCATTGCGCGGCGGCCGCCGGCGACGATTTCCAGGGCAGTGTCGTCGTCGTGGAGAAGCTGGGCGACACTGGCGCTGACAAATCCAAGACGGGTCCGGAGTTCCCTCCAGTCCGCCTCGCCGAAGGTCTCTCCCAGCAGCCTCACAGTTCCCTCGCTGGGCGTGAGATACCCTCCGAGCGCGCGGAGGAGGGAGGTTTTGCCGGAGCCGTTCGCGCCGAGAATGACCCAGTGTTCGCTGTTGCGAACCGTCCAGTCGATCGATTCGACGATCGTGGAGTTTCCCCGGCGGATGGAGAGGTTTTCAACGGACAGGATCATTCGGAAAGACGTGCGAGACGGATGGATCGAGGAAGGGGGTGAGCGTGAACGTGTCGTGCCGGATGCGCACGGTCACGGCGCCGGTTTCGTCCTGGCGGAGGACGAGGATGCCGGCATCTTTCACGGCGCGCAACCAGTCGGCACGTGGAATCTGGGACGGCGGAAAATCGGCGACCGCGGCGATCACCGCGCGGGGGCGGACCGCGGTGAGAAATTCCAGCGAACCGGAATGACCGGAGATGTGCCGGCCCATGACGACCAGATCGCAGGGAAGGCGGTCGGCCTTGTGCGTGAGGAGCCAGCGTTCCGTGATCGCGCCTGCGTCGGAGAGCAGGAGTGCGGAAAACGACCCCGCGTCGATGCGCAGGACCACGGCCTTGTCGTCGGCGATTGGCTCGTGGAAGTCGGCGGGGGGAAAGAGCACTTCCAGGGTTGTGGCGGGACCGATGGTTTCGCGAAGTCCCGTGGTGGCGGCGGTTAGCCGGGTGGGATCGACAGCATTCAGAATGTGGCGGTGGATCTGCGAACGGCTTGGCAGGCCGGAGTCGAGGATGCGGCGGATGGGAACCGCGGACTCGACGCGCTCGAAACCTCCGAGGTGTCCGCTGTCGCCGTGTGTGAGGACCAATCCGTCGAGGGTGTTGACTCCCGACATCCGCAGGAACGGCACTACGACGGAATCCGCGAAGAATGCAGAGCCCGTATCGATGAGCCACGCG
>CALGTD010000002.1 GCA_937901895.1 uncultured Spartobacteria bacterium
GGTTTCAGGGGGATTTTTGCGGTCGCCGAACGTCGGGTCGATGAGGTCCTCGCGGTGGCCCAGTGCCGTATAAAAGACCCGCCCCTTGCCGTAGTCGCGGCACCACGCCAGCGGGAAATGCCCGGGCGTGCCTTCGTTCGGGTGCCGGTCAAGGATCAGCAGTTCGCGAACCTTCGAGGGCTCGTAGTCCTTGATGAGATAGATCTCCTCCTGCGCGATCGGCCACGGCCGGGGCAGCGCGGCGGTCGCCGGATGCCCGGGATCCTCGATCAGACAATCCACGCCGGTCTGGTCGCGATGATAATCAAACGACCCGCCGAGCATCTCGCGAAACTCCGGCCACGAGGGAAACGTGTCGCTCGCCGCATGGATACCCACCAGCCCATGCCCGCCGCGAACCCACTGCAGCAGCCCCTCCCGATCCGGGATCGGCAAATCCCCCGTCGTCGAGGCAAACACCACCGCGTCGTAATCCGCGAGCCGCTCCGGCGCCAGCACTTCGAGGGCGGACGCCAGTTTCTCCGCACGCCACGCAGCGAGCGCCTTTTCGTATTCGGCCCGCTCCGCCTCCGAGGCATCCCCACCCGGGTTCGCCGGCTCGCCGGCGGGTTGCGAAACGAAATCCACCGTGAACGCCCCGCCGCTGCGCGCCGAGAGGTCGCGCAGCATTTCCTCGAGTTGCGGGATCGAGCTGTGCCGGAATCCCGCGGTGGTCGTGACGACAAGGACCTTCTTCGGCTCCGCCGCAACGGAGGTGAAGACGAGCGAACAGAGCAGGAGAATTCCGGGGAGGAACGCTTTCATAAGCCGGAGCGATTCTGCCCGCGCCCCGTCAAAGGTGCAACCGCCGTCGCTCCCGCGCCACCCGCGCGCGATCCGTCAGTCGAGCAGCGTGACCTTGCCGGTCTCCAGGTCGTAGAGACCGCCGACGATCTTGATGTCACCCGACTTCTCCAACCCGGCCAGCACAGGGCTTTGCTCGCGGATGCCCGCCACGGTCTGGCGCACGTTCTCCTCGATCGTCGCCTGCACGAATTCCGAGTTGCCCGCCGTCCGCTCCTCCGGCTCGAATCCCTCGACCGCCTCCGCCGCCGGCCGGATCTTCGCCAGCAGCGCCGTGAGGTGACCGAGCTCGGCCTTGTTGATCGCGCCCACCACCGCGCCGCAGCGCGAATGCCCGAGCACCATCACGACCTTCGCCCCGGCGAGCTTCGTCGCAAATTCCATCGACCCGAGCTGATCGGAGTCCTGCACATTCCCCGCCACGCGGCCAACAAAGAGGTCGCCGATTCCCATGTCGAAGACGAGCTCCACGGGCACGCGGGAGTCGAGGCACGAAAGGATCACCGCCTTCGGGTGCTGGCCCTGCACGACCGCCGCCCGCCGAGTCGTAATCTCAGGCTCCGACGGCTTGCCCTCTACAAAGCGCGCGTTCCCGGCCATCAGGCTTTCCAGCACGGCATCGGGCGTGAGTTCCGCCTGGCGCTCGCGGGTGGTTTGCGCGTGGGAAGAGGTGAAAGAAAGAAGAATGGAGGCGGCAAGAAGGAGGGACGCAGGCTTCATATAAGGCTGCGATTAGATATACACCCAAATTGTAAGGCGAGGCTTTTCACAAGTGATGTGTAACGCCGGTCCGTCGCTCCTCCAGCCATGGTGAAGATGACAAATTGGACAGGTATGACCGATCAGTTGCGCCTGCGATGCGCCAACCGTGCCCGGGTCATCCGCTCGCGGAGGCCGCCTTTTTCGACGAAGTCCCTCTCCAAGGGCCGGATCTGGCGGTCGAGGAGGTAGTTCGCCTGGTGGATGAGACAGATGGCGATGTTGGCCAGCACCTCCGGCGGCCGGTCTTCGAGAAGGGCCCGTAGGTTTCAAAGCTCTCGTCGGGCTTGCGACCGAGGCGGCGCACGTAGAGAGCTTCCCGGGAATCCTTCGGCCAGATGAGGTGTCCGCGTGTTCGAAGGAAGTCTTCATAGTCGAGGAGGAGTTCCTCAAGGCTGTCTCGGGCGACGTTGGGGAGCTTTAGCTCCGCCTCGGTCGAGGTCTTCGAGGCCTTGCTGCCTTCGGCAATGTTTTGTTCGCCGGAGCGGGCGGCCTGCACCATCTGGTCGATGGTGCGGTCGCCGCGCTTCAGGAACCGCTCGCAAAAGCGGTGCGTGAAGTCGTAGATAACTTCGGCTTTCCGGTAGGAGAGAAGCTCCCGGTAGTTGCCGCCCGCGGGGAGGAATCCTTCGGGGCGGTCGGGCATCGTGAGTTTTTATCGGTTCAATAGGTCCTATAGGACCTAAGTCTGCCGGTAGACTTCGGCGCCGGCTTCGACGAACTCCTTCGATTTCTCGGCCATTCCCTGCTGCAGAGCTTCCTCGGCTGCGAGACCTTTCTCTTCCGCGTAGCGCCGCACGTCCTCCGTGATCTTCATCGAGCAGAAGTGCGGGCCGCACATGCTGCAGAAGTGCGCGGTTTTCGCGCCTTCGGCGGGGAGCGTCTCGTCGTGGAACTCTCTCGCGCGCTCGGGGTCGAGGCCGAGGTTGAACTGGTCCTCCCAGCGGAACTCGAAGCGGGCCTTCGAGAGCGCGTTGTCGCGGTATTGTGCGCCGGGGTGCCCTTTGGCGAGGTCGGCGGCGTGGGCGGCGAGCTTGTAGGTGATGACGCCTTCCTTGACGTCCTGCTTGTTGGGCAGGCCGAGGTGCTCCTTGGGCGTGACGTAGCAGAGCATCGCGCAGCCATACCAGCCGATCATGGCGGCGCCGATGCCGCTGGTGATGTGGTCGTAGCCGGGGGCGATGTCGGTGGTGAGCGGTCCGAGCGTGTAGAACGGCGCCTCGTGGCACCACTCGAGTTGTTTGGCCATGTTTTCCTCGATCATGTGCATGGGCACATGGCCGGGGCCTTCGATCATCACCTGCACGCCGTGCTCCCAGGCGCGGCGGGTGAGCTCGCCCTGGACCTGGAGTTCACCGAACTGGGCCTCGTCGTTGGCATCGGCAATGGAACCGGGGCGCAGGCCGTCGCCAATGGAGAAGCTCACGTCGTAGGCTGCGCAGATTTCGCAAATCTCGTCCCAGTGCGTGTAGAGGAAGTTCTCCTGGTGATGGGCGAGGCACCACTTCGCCATGATGCTGCCGCCGCGCGAGACGATGCCGGTCATGCGCTTTGCGGTGAGCGGAATGAAGCGCAGGAGGACACCGGCGTGGATGGTGAAATAATCGACGCCCTGCTCGGCCTGCTCGATGAGGGTGTCGCGGTAGAGCTCCCAGGTGAGGTCCTCGGCCTTGCCGTTGACCTTTTCGAGGGCCTGGTAGATGGGCACGGTGCCGATGGGCACGGGCGAGTTGCGAAGGATCCACTCACGGGTGGCGTGGATGTTGCGACCGGTGGAGAGATCCATCACGGTGTCGGCACCCCATTTCGTGGCCCAGCGCATTTTCTCGACCTCCTCGTCGATCGAGGATGCGACGGCGGAGTTGCCGATGTTTGCGTTGATCTTCACGAGGAAGTTGCGACCGATGATCATCGGCTCGAGCTCGGGGTGGTTGATGTTCGCGGGAATGATCGCGCGGCCGGCCGCGACCTCCTGGCGCACGAACTCGGGCGTGATCTCGTCCGGGATACGCTGCGGGAAGCGGCCGAAGATTCCGGGCGTGTAGGGTCCGCGGGGATTCTGCGCGCTGCCGAGGTGCTGCTTGTCGAGCTCGTTGCGGGCGAGGTCGCGGGCCTGGTCGAGAATACGCGCGCGGCCCATGTTTTCGCGGATGGCAATGAATTCCATCTCGGGCGTGATGATGCCCTGCCGCGCATACCAGAGCTGCGTGACCGGGTGGCCGGCGCTGGCGCGGAGCGGGCGGCGCTTCGCATTTTCCGGAGCCTGCAACGGGCTCAACCCACCGCGGCGCTCGCTGGCCTGCTGGGCGTGGCTGACGCTGAGGTAGCCGTTGTCCTCGGGCTTCACGGCGCGGCCGTCGTATTCCTCGACGTCACCGCGGGCGCGGATCCATGGAGCGCGCAGGGGCGGCAGGCCCTTCTGCACGTCACCGTGGAAATCGGGATCACCCCACGGGCCCGAGGTGTCGTAGACGCGGACGGGCTCGTTTTCGGTGAGCGTGCCGTCGATGGAGCGCGTCGGGGAAAGTTTGATCTCTCGGAAGGGCACCCGCACGCCGGGCTGCGTGCCCTCGACGTAGACGCGGGTGGAGTTTGGCAGCTGGTCGCTGCTGTGAGGTTCGATGGCGTCCTTGGGTGCAATCATGGCGGATGCGTGCGTTGCGGGAAACCGCCGGGACACACCTCGCCCTTACTCCCTGCGCCGGCATTACCCGTTTCAGGTTCAAAGGGTCGTCCGTTGTCGCGTTCCGCGGTCGGACCTCTCAGCCCCGGTGGCTCCCCTGTTGGTTCGGAAGCTAGACGCTGGGGAAAGGACGTCAACGCCGGAGTGCAACACTTCGGCTCCGGGATCGACAATCCCCCGCAGACTCCGACCTTGTTCGCGCCATGGCGTTCCGGTTTGCTGTCCGCGTGCAGGAACTCATTGCAGGCATTCACAAATTTCGCTCGGAGGAATTCGGCCACTACAAGGCGCTTTTCCAGCGGCTCGCGAAGGAGGGGCAGAATCCCCACACGCTTTTCATCACCTGCTCGGACTCGCGCGTGCTCGCGGAGTTGATCACGCAGAGCAAGCCCGGGGATCTTTTCGTCGTCAAAAACGTCGGCAACATCGTGCCGCCCGCGACCAGCACCGGCTCGACGAATTCCACCGCCGCGGCAATCGAGTTCGCCATCGAGACGCTCGGCGTGCAGGACGTCGTGGTCTGCGGGCATTCCCAGTGCGGAGCGATGAAGGCGCTCGTCTCGCCGTCGGATTTGAAGGCGATGCCGCATCTGGAGGGCTGGCTGTCCATCGCCTCGCCGGTGCAGGAGGCCTTGAACGAGCGGTATCAGCACCTCACCGATCCCGACGAACGCGCAAACGCCGCCGGCGAGGAAAACGTGCTCTTTGCGCTCGAAAACCTGCGCACCTATCCGGGCGTGCATCGCCGCCTAACCGAGGGCTCGCTGCGGCTGCACGCGTGGTTCTTCAAGATCGCGACGGCGGAGTTGTTCGCCTACGAGCCCTCGGCGGGACAGTTCCTTCCGCTCGTCGGTCCGGGCCAGATGAACTTCGACTTCAAGCGCGAGAAGTAACCCCACCCAGGTGCATACTCCCGGCTTGTCGATGTCCGGTTCCCGGGAACGCTGCGGGGGCACGGTCCCCCGTGCCACACTCCCACAGACTCCACGCGATAACCCTTTCGGAGCGCCGCGCAAAACAGGCTTCGCAAGGCGGCGCCAATCGCGGATTTTGCCCACGCACCTTGATGCCGCCGTCCCGCACACTTCGCAAGAATGCCCGTGTCCTCGTGATCTGCCACAAGCAGCTCGGTGATGTCGCGCTGCTCGAGCCCGCACTGGCACGGATCCGCGCGGCTTCCGGCGGTCCCATCGATTTGCTGACGCGCAGCGGGCACGCGCCACTCATCGAGTTGATGGAGGGTGTGCGGATGATTCACCGCGCGTGGTTCCGTCGCTACGACGCGATCTTTTGCTACGACGGACTCGACAAGTCGTCGATTCACGCGCTGCTCGCATTCGCTCCGAGAAAGGACCTGATCCTGCGCACGCCGGAGGACCTGCGTCCGCTTGCAGCGCGGGCGTTCAAGGTCATCCTCGCGCCTGGCCTCGGCGACCGCTACGTCGCGGAATACAACTGGGACACGACCGACGTCGGAGTCTCCACGGACTTTCGACCGCCGAAGTTGAACCGTCCTCCGGAATCGTGGCGACCTGCCGGCTTCGACACGCGCGACTACCTGCTCCTGAATCCGACCGCGGGCTGGAAGAGCAAGCGCTGGAAGACAAAGGCGTGGCAGGCGCTGCTCGATCGCTTCGATGGTCCGGAGAAGATTCTGATCACCAGCGGCGCGCAGCACTGGCAGCTCGAGCATTCCCGCGCGATTGCCGATCACCTCGGAGACCGGGCCATTTTTCTCGGCGGCGCGACACGTCTGGAGGAATTTCTCTGGCTCGTGGCCAATGCGCGAATGGTCCTCGGCGTGGACGGCGCCGCCGCCCATCTCGCCGCGGCATTTGGAGGAAAGAGCCTCACCGTGTTCGTCCGCACCAGCAACGCGAACTGGCACTTTCCGACGGAACGCAGCCTCGCGATCGCGGTCGATCCGGACGCGTCTGGCGATGCCCGTCAGCGCGACATCGACGAGGCACTGGCGAACGCGGATGCGCTGTGGCGGTTGTGAGCAATCAGTGCAAGCGCTCCTTGCGCCCCTTGTTCGCGAGATAGCGCATCTGCAGCAGTTCCACGACCAACGCAAACCCCATCGGCAGATAGATGTAGCCCTTGTCGACGTGCTTGTGCATGCCCTCAAGGCACAGCGTCACGCCGATCGTCACGAGGAAGGACAGAGCGAGGATCTTCAGCGCCGGGTGCTTTAGGATGAATTCCCCGATCGGCCCCGCATAGAAGAGCAATCCGCCGAAGGAAACGATCACGGCAATCGCAATGACAATGAGGTTTTGCGTGAGGCCGACGGCCGTGATCACGGAGTCGATCGAGAACACGATATCGAGCATCACGATTTGAAGAATCGCTGCCGAGATTGCGTTCTTCGCCGTTACCGCATGACCGTGATCCTCCTTGAGTTCCACAACGTGGTGAATCTCCCGCACGGCCTTCCAGAGAAGGAACAAGCCTCCCGCCAGCAGGATCATGTCCTTTACCGACAGCCCGGCCAGCACCGGCGTGGTGAGCTGAACGAGCCAGAAGGCACCTGCGACAAACACGAGTCGCAACACCATCGCGAGCACCAGACCCGTGATGCGCGCCTTCGTCCGCTGCGCCTCCGGCAGACGGGAAACCACCAGTGAAATGACCAGGATGTTGTCGATTCCCAGCACAAGCTCGAGTCCGACCAGCAACGCCAGGGTGGCAAGGGAGTTCGGATCAAATGCATCCGTCAGCATCGAGGCAACGATCTCCATGGCGCCGGAAGGTGCCATGTCCGCCGGGGTTTGAAAGTCAGAAACTTGGCAGCATCAGCCGCCTCGGTATCGTTAATCCATGTCGATCTCCCCGCCGCTCCACCCGCCGCCGCCCGGCAGGCTGTCGGCGGATCTAGCGCGGGTGCTCGAGGCATTCGCCCATCGCGATGTCACGCTGGGGGAGATCATCGCGCTCATGCAGCAACGCGCCTACAATTTCGTTCTGCTGCTGATCGCGGTCCCTTTTGCCACCCCCGTGCCTCTGCCGGGCCTGTCAACGCCATTCGGACTGATCATCGCCTTCACCGGTTTTCGCATTGCCTGCGGAATGAAGCCCTGGCTGCCGGCGCGCATGATGCAAACGAGGCTGCCGGCGAAGTGGCTGCCCAGGATGTTTCGCGCCGCGAGCAAGCTCGTGCGATGGCTCGAAAAATTCCTCCGGCCCGAATTCTCGTGGCTCGTGAAGCCTCCGGTGTTCCGCCAGATCCACGGCGCGATGATCATGATCAGCGGTCTGCTTTTGCTCCTGCCGATCCCGGTGCCGATGACGAATTTCTTTCCCGCGCTGGCCGTGGTCCTTTTGTCCTGCGCAATGCTTGAATCCGACGGACGGTTTTCGATCGCAGGCACGATCGTGTTCGTGATCGGCTGCGCCTACTTTGCGCTGCTCGGCTTCGGCGGAACCGCCCTGATCACGCAGGCGTGGGAGTGGTTGCGCGGGCTGTTCTGAAACCGGGAGAGCGAGGCTCCCGCCAAGCCGTGGATGCGTGGTCGGCTCGGCCCGAGCCTCACCTCCCCGATCGATTACGACGCTTCTTTCAGGGCACGTCGTCGAGCATGTCGAGCGCGTAGCGCGCCGCGCCGAGCAGGGCCGCCTGATCATTCAGGATGATCTTCACCGGCATCGATTCCATGAGCGGTTCGAGCCGGCCCTTCGCAACAAACGCATCGCGGAACGCGGGCGAGCTGAACTTCCACAGCAGCTTCGCCGAAATGCCTCCGCCCAGATAGACGCCGCCGGTTGCCATTGCCTTCAGCGCAAAATTGCCCGCCTCCATCGCGAGGCAGTGGGCGAAAATTTCCACCGCCTGCATGCACATCGGGCAGGACTGGTCCTCCGCGTGTTTGGTGATGACCTTCGCCGGATCGGTGGTCTTCATTTCCTCGGCGACAGATGCCTTCTGCTTCCCATGCCCCCGGTCGCGGAGGAACGCGTAGATGTTCGCGATGCCCTGGCCGGAGATCACGCGCTCGTTGCTGACATGCCCGAAGCGGCCCTGGAGATAGTCGAGAAGCTCCACCTCGATCTCCGAACGCGGCGCGAAGTCCGAGTGTCCGCCTTCGCAGGCCCAGACGCGGTGCTTTTTCCCGTCCCAGAAAAGCCCCGCCTCGCCGAGACCGGTCCCCGGTGAAACCACGCAGCGGTTGCCGTTCGCGCTCTTCAGGCCGTCCTGGATCGTGTGAAGGTCTGCGTCCTCAAGTTCACTGATGCCGTAGGCATTCGCCGCAAGATCGTTGAGCAGGTGAACGTCCTCGAGTCCGAGATCGGCCCGCAACGAAGGCGCACTGATCTCCCACTTGAGATTGGTCGGAGTCGCCCGGTTGTTGCGCACGACACCCGGCACACCGAAGCACGCCGCGTGAACCTTCTCATCACCGGCGCCGAGAAACTTGAGCGCGATTGCATTCAGGCTGTCGAACTCGACGCTCGGGTAGCGCTTGTTGCGAAGAAGCTCGAGATGGTTCGTCTCGAAGTTCATCGCGAAGATCGCGAGATTGGTCTTCGTCCCGCCAACGTCGCCGGCGAGCAGCAGCTTGCGTGCGTCCGCCATTTCTCAGCGGGTCGTGCAGGTGTAGTGATGCCACGCGTGGCCGTCCTTCGCGATCAGCTCGTCGGAAGACCGCGGTCCCCACGTGCCTGCGGCGTAGTTCGGGAAATCACGCGCCGGCAGGGCCTGCCAGACATCGAGGATCGGATTCACAATCCGCCACGAAGCATCGACCGAGTCGTAGCGGTGGAAGAGCGTGGTCTCTCCGATCATGCAGTCGTAGAGCAGCGTCTCGTAGCCGGTGGCGGCATTGCCTTCGCCAAATTCCTTGTAGTTGAAATTCAGCGGCACATTGGAAATCTGGATCTTCGGGCCGGGCCGCTTCGCGTGAATGTCGAGCGTGATGCCCTCCTCCGGCTGGATGTGCATCACGAGACGGTTCGGCGGAATCTCGCTCTCCATCTGCGTGCCGAAGAGGAGCAGCGGCGCCCGACGGAATCCGATGACCACCTCGGTGGTATGCGCGGCGAGACGTTTGCCCGAGCGAATGTAGAACGGCACCTCCGCCCACCGCCAGTTCTCGACCTTGAGCTTCATCGCGACGAACGTCTCGGTGTTCGACTGCGGGTTCACGTCCGGCTCGGTGCGGTATCCGGGGACCGGCTTTCCATCGATCAGGCCCTCGGCATACTGGCCGCGAACCGTATTTTCAATAACCTCCTCCGGTTCCATCGGCCGGATCGCCTCGAGAACCTTCACCTTTTCGTTGCGGACGGCATCGCCCTCGATCGAACTCGGCGGCTCCATCGCGATGAGCGAAAGGACGGAAAGAATGTGGTTCTGCACCATGTCGCGCAGCACGCCCGACTTGTCGTAGTAACCGCCGCGCAGTTCGACACCGAGTTGCTCGGCAACGGTGATCTGGACGTATTCGATGTAGCGCCGGTTCCAGATCGGCTCGAACACGCTGTTGCCGAACCGGAAGACCATGATGTTCTGCACGGTCTCCTTTCCGAGATAATGGTCGATCCGGTAAATCTGCGACTCGCGCAGGGTCTTCGTGAGGTCTGCATTCAGCGCGCGGGCGCTGGCGAGATCGCGACCAAACGGCTTCTCGACGATGACCCGGCGCCACGCGCTCTCCGTTTCCGTCGTGAGGCCAACGGCTCCAAGCTGATCGACGACCTTCGCAAAAAACGTCGGCGAGATCGCGAGATAGAAAAGGACGTTGCCGGGGAGCTGATGCGTCTTCTGAACGTCTGCAATCTTCGCCGCGAGGTGTTTGAACGTGTCGGCCGAGTTGAAGTCGCCCTGGATGTAGTAGGTGCGCTTCACGAAATCATCCCACACGGCCTGGTCGACCGAGTGCGTGGCGAACTGCTTGATGTCCGCGGTGATCTTCTCGCGATACATCTCGTCGTTGCTCTCGCTGACGGCGACGCCGATGACCGCGAATCGTTCGGGGAGAAGCTTCAGCGCCTTGAGATTGTAGAGCGCCGGGAGGAGCTTGCGCTTCGTGAGATCACCGGAGGCTCCGAAGATGACAATCGTGCAGGGGTCGCCAGGCCGGTCGTGGCCTGTAAGGGGTTGGTTCACGGGCATGGCACAACGACGTTAAGCCGATCCCTCGCGTCAAGTCAGCAACGAATCTACCGTGGGACTATCCGAACGCAGACGAATCGGATCACGCTCCCCCGGAACCGGGCAGTCGCGATGAAACGAAATGAACGAGCCGTTCGCGCATCGATTCTGCGTCCGCGCCGTAGCGGGGATTCGCGATGTGGTTCGTGGTTTCCCCGGGATCGCTGGCGAGGTCGAACAGAACATCGGGCATTCCATTTCCAAAGGTGAGGTATTTGAGATTCCCGCGCTTCAGCATGAACTCGTCGGTGTCGTATTGGGAAAACGTCTCATTCTCCCACGGCGCATGGTTCCGCTCGAGCAACGGGACGAGGCTGCGTCCATCGAGGTCGTCGGGCGTTTCGATCCCGGCCATCCCGCACAGCGTCGGAAACAGATCGATCGTATTCACGTTTTCCCGGCGGCGTCCGGGCGTCCATCGACGCGGGCACCGAATGAACAGCGGCACGCGCACGCTGCCCTCGAAAAACTCGCGCTTCTCCCACAGGCAATGCTCGCCAAGCATGTCGCCGTGATCCGAAAGGACGACGATCGTCCAGTCGTCGAGCGATTGTCCGAGAGCCTCCAGCGCGCCGACGACGCGCCCGAACTCCCGGTCGGCTTTTTCCACGAGCGCGTAGTAGGCCGCGGTCGCATCCCGCACCTGCCCGGGGGTAACGTCGATGCCCGGCCTCAGCGCCCCGCGGCTCAGCCCGGGATGCGGAAACGGCTCCTCCGTCAGCCGGGGCCGCACGCGCTCACGATAGTCGAGAAACAACTCGCGGTCGGCGAGAAACGGAAAATGCGGCTGTTGCAGACTCACCATCAGCAGCAGTGGTGGAACCTCCGCCGTGCGGCGATACATTCCCTCGAAATGCATGCGCAGGAAATCGCAGGCTCCGTCGACGGTGAGCCGGTCGTGCAGCGCGAGTGGTGACGTCCCGGCGCCCGCAATCTCCAGTTCCTCGATGCCGCGCCATTTCAAACGTCCAATCTGCTCGCGGCCGGACGCGGCGCCGGTCTCCGGCCAGTTCACCGCGGTTTCCGCGCCGATGCGCTGAAGCCAGCCCTGCATCTGGTCGGGACCGCGGTGGTGCAACTTCCCGCAGGCAACCGTCAGCCACCCCGCCTCGGAGAACAGCCGGGCGAACGTTCGCGCCCCGGGCTCAAGGTCGCCGCCAAACCGCTCGCACCCCGTGTGCAGTGGGTATTTTCCGGTCGCGATGCACTGCCGTGCCGGGACACAGACCGGCGACGGTGTGTAGGCGTTGTCGAAGATCACCGCGTCCTTCGCGAGCCGGTCGAGGGTCGGTGTGCGGGCAATCCGGTTTCCCATGAAACCCGGCAGATCGAAGCGGAGCTCGTCCGCCATGAGGATGAGAATGTTCATGCGGGAAGCGACAGTTGGGAATCCATGCCCGGCAGCCTGCAGTTTCTCACGCCAGCCGGAGGTCGTGGGTCAACGCGCCCTTGAACACCGGGCGACATGGTTTTCCCCGCGGCGGGGAGTCCGCGAGGTTCATCGGGGCAAAGTCCGTTGCGTTGAAATCCATTCGATATCCGGCGATCGCATCGCCGTCCTTGCGGGAAATCACCACATCGAGCGGAAAGTCGATCGGAATGCCGGGGTGCAGGCAGGGATACAGGCAACTCCGACGGTAACGCACACCGGCCAGCCAGGTGTCGGGCGCGACCTGCTTCAGCGACAACTTTCTGCCGCGCACATGAATGCCGAACTTCTCCACGAACGCATCGTTCGCGCGCAGTTCGATCCGGTGCATCGACGTATCCACGAAACGGCTGGTCGATCCACCCTCCACCGGCGTCTCGCAAAGCAGCGGCCAGCTCTCGTGGGCACGCCGCGCCTCGAGTCGCGCACCTTTTGTCCCGTGCTCGAGGATGCGCGGGAACTTCCAGTGCCAGATCTCCCGGAAGACCTTTCGCGGCAGCCGGCATCCCGCGGTTTCCAGCTCGTCGAGAAGCTCCTCGAGATCCGCAAGGAGACAGGTCGGCAGGAAAAACGCGTCGTGAAGATGCGGCCCGAAGTCCCGCAACGGCTCGCGCAGCGGCTCCACCACGGCAAAGGCGGCGATGCAACGCCAGAGCAGAGCGACGGCCGACATCCAGTCCGCCCGTGGCAGCGACTCGATGGCGCGGAATTCGATGAGACCGAGCATTCCGCCCGGCCAGCCAGGGTTCCAGAACTTGTCGAAACTTGTCTCCGACCGGTGCGCATTTCCGGTCACGTCGGTCTGCAGATGACGGAGCGTCTCGTTGATCAGCGCGCGGTGGTCGCCATCCGGCAGCGTCTCGAGAAATCGATACGCCATCTCGAGATCGAAGAGCTGTTTTGCCGACTCGTCCGGACGCGGAGCCTGCGAGGACGCGCCGACGTAGCAACCCGTGAAGAGATACGCGAGCGAGGGATGGCGCTGAAACCTGCGCAGGATCGACGCAAGCCACGCAGGACGGGAGAAAAACGGATTCTCCTCGATCGACGGCCCGCCCCACAGAAGGTGGTTTCCGCCACCGGTGCCGCCGGGATAATCGCCGTAGGGATGTTTCCATGAACGCAGTCCGACGCGTTCCGCGCACTCGGTAACCACACGAATCCACTCGTCGTATTCCTGCCACTTGGCGCAGGGAGGAAGATTGATCTCGAGCACCCCCGGGTCGGCGGCAAGACCGAGCACGGTCCACACCCCCTCCACATCCTCGGGCACATATCCCTGCAGCTCATACAGCCCGATCTTCGCGGACGTCAGCGCGTCGCCGACGACCGACAGCAACTCGAGGAACGGTTCCTGCAGCAGCGGAGGAAAGAAAATGGACAGGCGACCTTCGACGACTTCCGCAACCAACGCGCGGCGCGGAATTTCGGGCGGCAGCAGGTAAAGCGGGAGGCGCAGACCGGCCGGTCCTTCCGCAGCGGTCAGCACACACTCGTCGGGCTTCAACTCCCAGCGAGCAGACGACCACGCGGTTCCGTCGTGATCGAGCGGAAGCACGTGGGCGGCGACCGCCTTCGTCTTCGGATCTTGAAATTCCAGCCAGTCCGCGCCGGGCGCAAGCTTCGCCGCGATCTTTTGCAGGCACTTCGCGATTTTCGCATCGGTAGCCGGCGATGAGGACGGCGTGGCGCGAAAGAGCGGACGCCGGTCGCGGCGGGCCACGATTCGCAGCGCCCATCGCGGATTCACCTCGCCGGGATACTGTTTCCCCGGACTGAAAAACACCGCTCCGCCGGCCATGCGGGTCTGCAACAGCTCGTTCGCCATGCGGCGCGCGTAGCCAAGTTTCGTCGGACCGACCGCGGAGAACGACCACTCGGGACCCTCGGGGTTTTCAGGCACGTAGGTCGGCTCACCCCCGAGCGTGAGACGAATACCCCCGCGCTCAAAAATTGCATCCGCCCATTTCGCCGCCCTTTCCAGCATCGATGCGCTCATCGTGACACGATCTCCAGTCCCGCGTCCATCCGGCTCGCGATCCGTTCCTTCCCAAAATACCAGCCCCGGATCGGGCTGATGTCCTCGGACCGCAACCCCACGGCGGCGGTGATGCGGTGGTGATCGCACAGCACGCCATTCGTCGGATCGAAGCCAAGCCATCCCGCTCCCGGCAGGAAAATCTCCACCCACGCATGCAGGGCGCTCTGCGCGCGAAGGTCCCCCTCCGCCGCATCCTCCGGCTCCCACAAATACCCGCTGGCTAGCCGGCATGCGAGGCCGAGCCCCCGCGCGGCCGCGGCAAACAGTCGCGCAAAATCGCGGCACGCCCCCGCTCCGCGGGCGAGCGTTTCCCCGGGCGACATCGGATCGCCTTCCTCCCGGCGCTCGTAGCCGAGATTTTCAAAGATCCACGTATTCATGCGAACAAGGGTTTCAACCGTGTCGCGAGGCGTGGAAACCGGAGACAACTCGGCCGGAAGCGGGTCGGAGTCCGCCTGTTCCATGAACGGCGCGAGCACGGCCAGCTCGCGATCCGAGTAGTCAAACGGAATGCTTATCGCGCGGGAATCGAGCAGGAATGCGAAAGGATTCCGCTCCGACAAGGTGAGATCGAGTTCCAGGCGGAACTCGAGCCGGTCCCGTTCATCCGGGAAGAAGCAGCTCGCGATCTCGTTATCGAAAAGATCGCGCCGATATTGAACCTCCGCGGTTCCGCCGGTGGAAAAATCGAAACGCTCGACGCACACATGGCGGTCGGCGCGCGGGAAGAGCCGGACCAGATGCGGAGAAAATCCCGCCGGCTTCTCGTAGGTGTATTCCGCGTGGTAGCGGATTCCGATTTTCATGCCCTTGAACGTTTCATGCTCACCCTTACCTTCATCTCCTGCCCGCCGGATCCCTTGAACGTTCCCCGCACAGGCGCCGCATCACGGCTGTCGCGACCGAACGATACCGCAACATGCTGCCTTCCGCATATCTGATTGTTCGTCGGATCGAAGGCAATCCACTCGAGGCCCGGCACGAGCACCTCCACCCATGCATGCGTCGCGACCGAGCCGACAAGCCGCCGGCCGTCCGGAGAGCGCGGCGGCGCCGTCTCGATGTATCCGCAAACATAGCGCGCGGGCAGCCCCGCGGTGCGCAGCACGCTGAGCATGATGTGCGCGTAGTCCTGGCAGACGCCGCGCCGGCTCTTCCACACCTCGCGCAGGGGGGTGGAATTGTCGGTCGCGCCGGGCATGTATTTGAAATCGCGATAAATCGCGGAGTTCAGCGCCTCGACCGCGGTTCCGAGCGGAGCACCCGGCTTGAGAAACTGCCGCGCAAGCGCGGACGCCGGACCGCCCGTGGGAACCGCAACGGTCGGCTGGAGATAGTCGAAGTAGTCGATGAGAACCGAGCTGAAGAGCTGCCGCGCCTCGGCGATCGACACGCCCATCGCCTCCGTCGGAAGCGGGACATCGCGCGTCTCAACACGCAGGTGATTCGTGATCGAGAGCCGTTCGTGGCGGAGCGTCATCGAGAAGAAGTCGACCGCATTGCCAAAGCTGTCCACATAACGTGAGGTCGGCAGCTCCGGCACGATCTCGATTCGATGTGAAAGCACCCTCTGCCGCGCGGTGTCCGGCGGCGTCAGCCGCGCCTCGAGATACGCCTCGATGGCCGGCACCTCGTAGCGGTAGTCGGTCGTATGGCGGATCTCAAACTCCATCGGCGAAACCGGCGAGCATGGGATGCTCGTCCGCACTCATATGAATCTGGTGATTGAGGAAGCCGTCCGAGATCAGCTCATGAATGGCCAGCGTGCGATCGAGCATTTCCTCGCAACGTGCGACCAGCGCGCTGCATGCCGGCAGGACAACTCCGCCATTCTCGACGTCGGATTCCGCAAGCGACTCCCAATCGATCTGCGCCGATCGCGAACGCAGTTCCTCGATGGCGGCGAGCGTGCGGCGCAGCCCGGGGGACATCTCCGATTGGGAGTCGGAAAGCAATGCCACGCATTGGGCAAGGCAACGCTCGACGGATCGCGGCACGCGGGGGTTCCGCCAGAAAAGTTCCAGCACCGCTCCGCTTTCGATGCGCATCTGATACACGCGCCGGTAGACGTCGCGACAGCCAAACAGCCGCAGAAACGCCGAGAGCTGGATCTCCCGTGCATGCTCGCGCTCCGGACCGGACGTTCTCACCTGCGTCCGCATCATCGAGGTCACGGCGTTTGCGGAAATCGTCGCCCGTTCGATTGCGCCACCGATCTCCAGGAACCGCAACCCTCCATCGGCAACCATCGTCGTCTGCGTGACTCCGGTGAACTGCGCGATCAGGCCGGCCGTCCGTTCGCACGCCGCCCGGGAGAGCGCTGCAAGCCGTTCGTCTCCCAGGCCCTTCGTCCGCCGCGGCTTCTCGAACAACTCCCGCAGGCGGCTGAGAACGCTCCACGCCTCCATGCTCAGACATTCCTGAATCGACTCGGCATTCCATGTCGCACGCTGCACCGCCCGGCCGACGGACCCGGACTCGTTGGTGTCGAAGGTCAGCCGGTAGCGTTCGACGACGCTGGAAATCGATTGCCGCGACCTCCGACGGTCCTCGAGCGGCGGAAGCATCCGGTTCCACACCGGCCGGTAGAGCGTGCGCTCGGTGGTGTTCAGTTCCTCGGTCTCGAGCGCCTCGATGACGGCGATCATTCCGGCGAGGCTTCGCGCGCGTTCGAGATACCGCCCGATCCAGTAGAACGCCTCGGCGACGCGGCTCGTGACATATTGCGACGGCGGATGCACGTCGCGAGTGATGCGGGCGGAAATGGCCGGCTCGTCCGCGACCTCGCTCTCCACCCAGGTGTCCCGGCTGCCACCGCCGAGTTCCGATGCGGTGAAGAACGAATCCCCCTGCGACACGCGGGTGAGGGCGCCGGGCAGCGCGGCGTAGTCGCCCTCTCCGCGACGCACCGCAAACAGAATGTGATCCTGGTGCCGAAGCTGCGGGCGCCCGTTCTCGAAACACAGCGACACCGCGGTCGATCCACGCGACTGCGCGACGTAGGCGGCGGGATTTTCCAGGATGCGTTTGAGCAATGCCTTTCGCCGGGCGGCATCGAGCTCCTCGCCAAGGTCGGGACTTGAAACGGGTTCCCCGTAAAGCGGGCGGATTACGAACGCGTCGAGATCGCCGAGCACGATTTCGCGCTGGTCAAGATCACCAAGCCAGAAGGTCTCGAGGTCGTCGAGGATCGGCGCCTCTCCGAGGTAGTAGCGAATGAGGGACGGCGCGAACGGCAGGAGCGCCCGGTCGTCCACGAGCTGCGACCCGACGGCGTTGAGGACGGCGACCGTGCCCTTGCGGATGCATTGAATGAGCCCCGGCACACCGAGGAGGGAGTCGCGGCGAAACACGAGCGGATCGAGCCAGTCGTCGGCCAGCCGGGAGTAAATGACCTCCACGCGCTCGAGGCCGGTGACGGTTTTCAGATAAACGCAATCGTTCAGAACGAGCAAATCTCCTCCCTGCACGAGCGGAATGCCCATTCGCCGCGCGAGGAAGCTGTGCTCGGAATATGCGGCACTGCCCTGCCCGGAGGAAAGCAGAACCACCGTGGGGTCCACGTCGAGCGCGTGGGATCGCAGCATCTCGAGAAGGTCCGTGGGCGTGTCGCCGATCGAATGAATCGAGTAATCCTGAAACGCCTGCGGCAGCACGCGCGCCATCGCGCGACGGTTCTGGATCATGTAGGCCATGCCCGACGCGTGGCTGAAGTAATGATGCTTCACCACCATCTCGCCGTCGGCCCGGCGCCCCATCGCCACGCCACCAAGATGGAGAAACGCCCCGCCCGGGCGGGGCAGACCCGCGGCCTCCCGTTGGTAATACGGACTTCCCAGCACCGGCTGCAGCGGGATCAAGCCCTGGCGAAGAATCCGGCGTTCGCCATACACGTCGCGCAGGAAGCACTCGTAGGCGTGCATGCGCTGAGTCAGACCCGCGGCAAGATTTCGCCACTCGGCATCGGTGAACACCTGCGGCATGAGATCGCAAAACCACGGACGGCGCCCCCACGGGCGGTCGCGCACGATGTCAAAGGTCACCCCCATCTCGCGCATCGTCGCCTCGAGTTGCTCGTCGATGCGTCGCAACTCGGACCGCGGCGCGTTTGCGAACCGTCGAAACAACGGCTCGTAGGCGGGACGCGGACGGCCGTCGTCGTCGAGGAACTCGTTCCAATATCCCCCGACGGCTCCCCCCTTTCGACTCCCTCGCAAAACGGCCTTCTGCACCCGGAGACGCTTTGCGGGCAACGCCTTGCGGTCAAGGAAAACCCGGGAACGGATCAGCGGAACAAACGGCCCAGAAAAGTTGCGTCACTAAACGATCCGCCCTGGCCCGTGCGCACGATGACGAGCTTGCGGGACGGCACGACATAAACGCGAATGCCGCCCGATCCCACCATCGCGACAAGATCCGGCGGTGCGACCGGCGAGATGCACGACCGCCGCCATGCCGCGGGGGATCGCTCCTGTCCCAGCGTGCCCTCAATGGAAAGCGGCGATGCGCCAGTCTCCCGTGCGTTGGCATTGAGCCAGAAACCGAGGCCATACATGGAATTTGCGGAGGATCCGGTAAAGGCGCCGTCAAACGCGGACTGGGGAATCACCGGCACGATCCATGCGCGACCGCGCGTGCGCACGAATTCGCCAATCTTCGCAAGATCGCGCGGCGTAAGCTTCGCGCCAGCGGATTGAAAAGGATTTCCCGATCCGTCCTTCCGCCAGTCCGCGGGCGTGATTCCGAGCGGTGTCAGCACCTTCGCTCGAAGATACCCCAGCGGTGTCCTGCCGCCCGGTGCCAGCTTGCGCCGAAGAATCTCCCCAAGGACCTCGTAATTTCCGGGGCCGTAGTCGAACCGGGCGCCGGGCGTGTCCACGAGTCGCAAACCGAGCGCCAGCCGCGCCTTGTCCTTCACGCCGCGTGCGTAGATCGCGTTGTAACCATCGGCGAGGCCGGAGGTGTGGTTCAACAGCTGACGGATGGTAACCGCCTTGCGGCCGTCCTTTTTCCATTCGCCGAGCGTCTTCGACGCAGGTTCGTCGAGGGTGAGGAGACCGTCGGCCCGCGCGGCGAAGATGGCCATCGCCGTGAGACTCTTGGCGATGCTCATCGTCCAGATCGGCTCCGCAAGCGCCGTTCCGCCGGATTCATGCAGCACCGCGCCCGCCTGCATGACGATCAACGTGCTGCCACCCGCACTGCGCGAATACGCCTCCGCCTCGGCAATGCGCGCGGGAGAGAGTCGCTTGTCTGGTGGCGGAGCCACCGCAAGCAGACTGCCGCAAACCAGCATGCACGCCAGCGGCAGCAGGAATCTGAACGCGGACGTCCTTCTCGGACGGCTGGTCCGGACTTCCATCGGGACGGTCATCCGACCTCGGGCTTTGGCGGACGATCCAGGAGCTCGCCCATTCCCTCGCGCACGGATCGTCCTTCGTAGATGACGGCGTGCACCTGCGCCGTGATCGGAGCCTCCACTCCGAGTCGCCTTGCACACTCGAGGGCACTGCGGGATGTCGGCACGCCCTCGGCGACCATTTTCATCGACGCCTGGATGGCTTCCGGCGACTCGCCGCGACCGAGTCGCTCGCCGAATCCGTGGTTCCGGCTGAGATCGCTGAAGCAGGTCACCATGAGATCGCCGATGCCACTGAGACCGGAAAAGGTTTCGCGCCGGCCTCCCATTGCCACACCGAGGCGCATCATCTCCGCCAGCGCGCGGGTCACCAGCGCGGCCTTGGCATTGGATCCCATACCGAGCCCGTCGCAGACGCCGGCCGCGATCGCAAAGACGTTCTTCAATGCCCCGCCGAGCTGGATGCCGGCAACGTCATCGCTCGTGTAGGCGCGATAGGTCGTGCGGGAAAACAGCTGCTGGAGCCCCGGCAGGACGTCGCCATGCTTCGAGCCGATCACGCCGGCGGCGGGCACTCCGCGAACCACCTCGGCGGCGAGGTTGGGCCCGGAAAGAACGGCCGGACGACATCCGGGAATGCATTCCTCGAGGATGTCCGTCATCAGCGCGCCGGTGCCATGTTCGATTCCCTTGGTGCAGGAGACGATGACCGCGCCGTCCCTCACCCCGGATTCCACAAGACGCATCGAAACCTCCCGAAACGCACGTGACGGTGCGACAAGCACGAGCAGATCCGCCCCGGCGGCGTCGGCGAGGTCCGCGGTCGGCAGAACGGAGTCCGGAATTCGCACGCCGGGAAGGAACACGGAATTCGTGCGCTCGCGCTGCAATTCCTCCGCGGTGTCAGGTCCGTGCGCCCACAGCCGCACCGGCGTTCCATCGGCGGCAAGCAACGAGGCCAGAGCCGTGCCCCAGCCGCCCGCGCCAATCACGCTGATCTGCGAAAACATCATTTCCTTTTCCTTTCGAATCGCGGTTCCTCGCCGCGCGCGAGCCGGGCGAGATTCGACCGGTGCAACCAGAATGCCAGCAGCGTCATGCCCACTCCGATGACGGCGAGCACCGGCGGCGTGCGATGAAGTGCCGCGAGCAGGACGAGCGTTCCTCCAAGCATCGATGCCGCAACCAGTGACGCGACGGAGACAATGCGCGAAATCTGAAAGACGACGATCCACGCCCCGATCGACACCAGAAACACGATCGGCGGAAACAGCGCGATCGCGATGCCGCCCGAAGTGGCGATTCCCTTGCCGCCCTTGAATCCCAGCCACACCGGAAACGTGTGCCCCAGCAGCGCGCCGGCCGCGGCGACGATCGCGGCGTTTGTGGGATCGATTCCCAGGGCCGGACCCGCCCAGAGCTTCGCCAGCCAGACCGCAACCGCGCCCTTGCCGATGTCCATGACGAAGCAGAGGTATCCCCATTTTTTACCTAGCACGCGCAACGTATTCGTCGCGCCGATGTTCCCACTGCCCTGCGCGCGGATGTCGATCCCCTGCGCGCGACCAATGAGATACCCGCTCGGCAATGAACCGAGGAGATATGCGCTCAGAGCGATCAGAAAAAACGACACACTTTCTTGTTCGCGAGCCGCCCAATCCATCACAAGAAATTTCCAGCAGGAAAATCCGGAGGCCTCAGGCGATATTGCCCCGTCATGAAAACTCCCGCCTCCTTGCCGGCACTCCTGCTTGCGGCTATTTTCCCCTTCATGAGCGCCAACGCCGCGGACACCGTCACCATTCGACCCGTCCAGCCCGATGGGAATCCCGGGCCCGCGCAGGAGTTTCCGGTGGTGACGAAAACGGACGCCGAGTGGCGCGCGCAGCTCGATCCGGAGGCGTATCAGGTGCTGCGTTCCGCCGCAACCGAACGGCCATTTTGCGGCGCCCTGCTCGATAACAAGGAACAGGGCGTCTATTTCTGCGCGGGCTGCGACCTGCCGCTCTTCACGTCGCGCAAGAAATTCGATTCCGGCACCGGCTGGCCGAGCTTCAACGAGCCATTTGCGAAGGAGAACGTCGCGGAGGAGGTGGATCACAGCCACGGGATGACCCGCACGGAGATCCACTGTGCGCGCTGTGGCGGACACCTCGGCCACGTGTTTCCCGACGGTCCGCCGCCCACCGGGTTGCGCTATTGCCTGAACTCCGTGTCGTTGAAATTCCGGTCCTTCGACGAAATCGCAAAGCAGTAGCCGCGACCGCTCGCCTTATTTGACGACCCAGTCCTTCGGCGCCTGGAATCCCTCGCGCCCTTCGCCATAGTCGCCGACGCCGGGCTTCTCCAGTTTCCCGAATTCGCGAAGCCTTGCCACGAGATCGCGAACAATCTCGGGATGCCGGTCTGCGATGTCCTGTTTTTCACCAATGTCCGCGTCGAGATCGTAAAGTTCGACCCGCGGAGCTGCTTTTCGGGAAAACACATCCCCGTGCGCCACAAGCTTCCATTTTCCGAGATGCACGGAGGCATCCGCCTCGCCTCCCTGCTGGATGTAGGAGAACCACGGACGTTCCGGCAGCTTCGCCCTGCCCTGAAGCGCGGGCATCACGTCGATGCCATCGACGTTGGAGGGAATCGGCGCCCCCGCCGCGGCAAGCACCGTCGGCAGAACATCGATGTAACCAATCCTGCCGTCGAATTCGCGCCCGCCCTTCAGTCCTCCCGCAGGCCAGCGAATCGCCGCGCACACGCGCGTGCCGCCCTCGTAAACGGCGAACTTCCCGCCGCGATACGGCCCGCTGCTGCTGCCAACGGCGGGAATTCCTCCATTGTCGCTGAAGAACAAAATCAGCGTGTTCGCCGCGTCGGGCCGGCTTTCGACCGCGTCAAGGATCCGGCCGATTGCCTGGTCCATGGAATCCACCATCGCGGCATACGCGCGGCGCTTGGGATCCTTGATGTGGGAGTATTTCGCGAGATCCTCCTCCTTCGCCTGAAACGGACTGTGCGGGGCGTTGAAAGGAACGTAGAGAAACCACGGAGCGGGACTTTCCCGAATGAACTCCGCCGCCGCCTCGCTCACGAGATCGGTCGTGTAGCCCTCCTCTCGAATCGTCTCGTCCTGCTCGTGCCAGTCGACCTCTCCCTCGCGCTCGTGCGAAAAATAATCGACCGCGCCGTTGTAGTGACCCTTGAACGTCGTGAATCCCTGCTGCAGCGGCAGGAACTCGCGCCGCGCGTGGCCAAGGTGCCATTTGCCCACAAGACCCCGGCGCTTGTAACCGGCCTCCGCGAGAGTTTCCGCGAGGGTTTTTTCCTCGGGTGGCAGACCATGCTTCGACCAGGGCGGCACCACCGCACGCATGATTCCAAAGCGCAGAGGCCAGCGGCCGGTCATCAATCCGGCGCGCGTCGGCGAGCAGATCGGCGCCGTGTGAAAATTACCAAGTCGCACGCCAGTCGCGGCAAGCCGGTCGAGGTTGGGGGTATCGATCACACGGCCTCCATTAAATCCCGCGTCGGCATAGCCCATGTCGTCCGCGACGAGGATCAGGACGTTTGGCTTGGGCGCGGCAACCGTCGAAGCGCTCGTGACGATCGTAAGCGCGGCGATCGCAAGATGGCTGCGCGAAGTCAGGGGAACAAAACTCATCAGCGATTCAACGCCGGCCCCTGCGCGAGGTTTCAGGCTTTTCGCCGGACATATCGGCGGATTTCGTAGTCGCCTGTTTCCTCGAGCAGCTCCGCCAGTTCGAAGTCCTTCTCGAACGGCGGAAAATACACGTCGCCCCGCGGCTCCTGCTTTACGATCGTCAGCAGGATTTCGCGGCACTTCGGCAGCAGATGTTTGTAGATCTCCGAGCCGCCGATCACGAACACCTCGCGTCCATCCCCGGGCTTCACAATTTCCTCCGGATGCTTCACCCACCGCACGCCGCGCACGTCGACCTTGCGCCGCGACAGCACGACGTTTTCCCGGCCGGGGAGAGGTTTGCCGATCGAGTCGAACGTCTTGCGCCCCATCACCACGATGTGGCCCATGGTCGTTCGCTTGAAAAATTTGAGATCGCCCGACAGGTGCCACGGGATGGCTCCCTTGTAGCCGATCACGCGGTTCAGCGCCATGGCGGCAATGGCGATCATACCGAGATGGGAGCCTTGATCGCCGGGTGTGGATCGTAACCCTCGAGCGTGAAGTCCTCGTAGCGGAAGGCGTGGATGTCCGTGACCGCCGGATTCAAACGCATCCGCGGCAGCGGTCGCGGCTCGCGGGAAAGCTGCTCGCGCGCCTGCTCGAGGTGGTTCGAGTAGAGGTGAAGGTCCCCGAACGTGTGAACAAAGTCACCTGGCTTCAGTCCGCACACCTGAGCAACCATGAGCGTCAGCAGTGCGTAGGAAGCGATATTGAACGGCACTCCTAGGAACAAATCCGCGCTGCGTTGGTAGAGCTGGCAGCTCAGCTCGCCGTCCTGCACGAAGAATTGAAACAACGCATGGCATGGCGCGAGGGCCATGCGATCGAGTTCGCCCGGGTTCCATGCGCTCACGACGAGGCGCCGGCTGTCGGGCGTGCGCTTGATCTGCTCGATCACCGTGTCGATCTGATTGATCGAGCGGCCGTCCGGAGTTCTCCAATCGCACCACTGCGCGCCATAGATGCGGCCGAGGTCGCCGTTCGCATCGGCCCACTCGTCCCAGATCGTCACCTTGTTCTCATGGAGGTAGCCGACGTTCGTGTCGCCGCGCAGGAACCACAGCAGCTCGTGAATGATCGACCGCGTATGCAGCTTCTTCGTCGTGAGCAGCGGAAACGACTCGCGAAGATCGAACCGTTCCTGCGCGCCAAAGACCGAGATCGTGCCGGTGCCGGTGCGGTCGGTTTTCGGTCGTCCGTTCTCGAGCACGAGACGAAGGAGGCGGTGGTATTGCTGCATCGAAAAGCTCGTGGATGAACCTTCAGGAGAGCAGGAAAACCGGCTCCGCGCATCCCCTTTTCCCGGTTTCCGGTTTCCACAATCCCCGCATCTGTGCTTCCCTGAGTCATGCTCGAAGTGACAGTCCTCGCCAGCGGCAGCTCCGGAAACTCGGCGCTCGTCCGGTGCGGGGAAACGAGCATCCTCCTCGATGCAGGACTCAGCGCGAAGCAGCTGTGCACCCGCCTCGACGCCTGCGGCGCGGACGCCGACCGCCTCGACGCCATCGTGCTCACCCACGAGCACTCGGACCACACCGCCTCCCTGCGCGTGCTCTGCGCGAAGCGGCGCATTCCGATCTTTGCCACGCGAATGACCGCCGCTGCTCTCGAGGCCGGCTGGTCGGTCGAATATGGCCACTGGCGGTTCTTTGCAAGCGGCTCGAGCTTTGCGATCGGAAATCTCGCAATCGAGGCGTTCTCCGTGCCGCACGATGCGGCGGACCCCGTGGGCTTTCTCGTGCGAAGTTCCGGCGGGACCTTCGGTCTGTTGACGGATCTCGGGCACGCCACGCAGATGGTGATCGAGCGGATGCGGGAAGCCGACGCGCTGCTTATCGAAACAAACTACGACGAGGAATTGCTCCAGCTGGACACGCGGCGCCCCTGGTCCGTCAAACAGCGCATCGCATCGCGTCACGGGCACCTTTCGAATTCCGCCGCAGCCGACGTCGTCGCCGCTCTCGCCGAGGGCCGTCTGCGACGGGTCGTCGGAGGACATCTGAGCCGCGAATGCAATGCAACGGATCGCGCTCTCGCGGCCCTTCGCGCACCGCTGGATCGAGTGGGACGGCCGGACGTGCCCGTCCACTGCGTCGCACAGGGCGAGGCCGGTTTTTCGTTCGCGGTCGGGTAGAAACGCGACGATTCAGATCCGGCTGCGTTTCAGAGCGCACCCGAAAACCGCAGGCCGAGATAGACCCAGTTCACCGCCACCGCCGTCACGACCAGCACTCGCATCCGCCGGAGTTCCTGCCCCGAGATCTCCTGAACCCGCACGCGGGGCAGCCGCAAAAGTGCAACCGCGCCCGCATAGGTGATGCCGACTCCGATCGCCATCACTCCGATCGAGACGAGCGGATTCCACGCGAAGGCTCCCGGGAAATCGCCGTTCAGCAGGCAGCGAAATGCCCGCGTTGCGCCGCAGGTCACACAGGGAATGCCCGTCAGGGCATGGAATACACAACGGGGCGTGGGCAGGTCCGCACGCAGCCATCCCGCTCCCAATGCAAGCGCGGTCAGGGCCACGAGGGCGATGATTTCCTCCTCCCGTCCCCGCGCGTCACGAACCCATCGCAGGCGCATCGATCGTCATTGCAGGAACTGCATGTATCCGAGGCTGATGATGGCAATGACGATTCCACAGCAAATCACCGCCGGCAGCAGGACCGTGATGATCGCGTTCGCCCATGTCGTTGCATGCACCGTCTTCAAACCAACCGCCAGACAGAAAAATGCCCAAAAGGTCTGCACAATACTGCCGCAGAACGGCACCAGCAAAAGGGCCATCGTCGCGCCATTCACGTAGGCGATCACTCGAAACGTCGCCCAGTAAGGTCTGCTCGCCGCGCCCAGCATCATCAGAACCCCGTGAAAAATTGCGGAACTGATAAACGCCCCGATGACGAGAAGAACCGGCGCAAACACTGCAAGGACTCCGGAAATGATCGCGGTAACCGCAGGAGCCGGCTCATCCGCACCCTGCGGCATCACAAATGCCCTGGCCACCTCATAGCAGAGCGACACCACGGTGGCGGGCCAGCCAACAATGATCGTGAACCCCAACGCACGCAGGATGTTGCTGTCGGCCGGCACGTTGGCGAAGGCTTCCGACGGGGAAAGAAGCACCTTCTGAATCGTCTCCACCAACCGCTGGAGAAAGGGTCTTTCCTCCTCCCACGGAGGTGTCGGAGTCGCCGGCGGTGCGGATTCCAAAATCTCGTTGCCCGGCGCAACAGACGGCAGGGATCCAACCGGAACCTGCGGTTCCTCAACAGCCGGCAGATCCGTGAACGTCGCGAGCGGCTCCCACGTAGCCATTCCTTCCCGCCACGCCAGATCCGTCGGTAGAAACCGTCCGCTCCGGAGTCCTTCCGCGACCTCCTCAGGACTGAATTGTCCGAGAGTTTGCCGGTCCCTCGCAATGTGGATCCTGCTCATGCCAGCGTGCCTAGCCAATGCCGGGGACGGGGTCAAACCCGATTGATCGTGCGCCACGGATCGCGCACCATCGCCGCATGCCCACCATTGCCACCGATTCCATGCCCGCGGGCACCCCTGCGCCCGATTTCAGCCTCCCGGATGTCGTCACGGGAAATACCGTGTCGCTCGCGGATTTCGCCGAGTCGCCGGCGCTCCTCGTCGCCTTTATTTGTGCACACTGCCCGTATGTTGTGCACGTTCGAGACGAAATCGTCCGCATCGCGCGCGATCATCCGTCGCTGGCCGTCGTCGCGATCTCGTCAAACGACGCGGTGAAGTATCCCGAGGATGGACCGGACGGACTGCGCGAGATGGCGGTTTCGTGCGGGTTCCCGTTTCCCCTGCTCTACGATGAATCCCAGGAGGTCGCCCGTGCCTACACGGCGGCATGCACTCCGGATTTCTTCCTTTTCGACGCGGGCCGGAAACTCACCTACCGCGGCCGTCTCGATGACAGCACGCCCGGCAATGGCAGGCCGGTGACCGGCGCGGACCTTCGCGCCGCGATCGAAGCGACCCTCGCGGGCAGGGCTCCTGCCGGCACTCCGCAGCCGAGCCTCGGTTGCTCGATCAAGTGGAAATAGAAAGCGCTGGCGGCGGCCGCCATTGAACAAAAAAGGCGGACAGGTTGCCCTGTCCGCCTTTTCGCAAGCTTTGTCCGAAGACTACTCGGAATCGTCCGGGATGACCTCCACGATGCCGACATCGATCATCTGTCCGTGCTCCGTCTGATGACAGTGGACGGCGATCGTGTTTTTGCCGGGCTTCATGGAAGCACGGGCCTCCTTCGAGATCGGGATGGTGCGGAAGACCGGTGAATAGCCGCCACGCTCGCCGGCTCGGATGCCGTTGATGTAAACGACCACGTCCTCATCGTGGACGGCCCAGAGTTGCAGATCGGCGTCCGCCGGAATGTCGGCGGGCAGATCGAACTCTCCGCGCAGCCAGATGTCGGAGTTGTCCCAGCGCGTGTTGGCTTTGGCAACCGAGCCGTCGGTGCCGAAGGCGGCCTTGCCTTCCTTCCAGTCCGCGTCGTTGAACCCGACGGCATACCAATCCTCCGCCGGCTGGGTCGTCGTGTATTTCCAGGTCTGCTCGACAGGCACGATCTTCTCGACCTTGGGAGCACGGGGTTGTTTCGCCCAGTTGCCGGGGATCTTCTCGCCGGCGGCGGACCATTTCTTCCACGTCGCAGCATCGCCGAGGAGCGGAATGAACACACCGCCGACGACGGAGCGGGCCTTGAATCCGCGCTGCTTCGGCTCGTTCGTCCAATGCCAGTCGGTCATCGGCACGCGGTCGGGCGTCTCGTTGTAGAAATGCCAGAGCGGCGTGATGAGCGCCTCCAGGTCCTTCCGGTCGCCCGTGAGCGCACCGGACCAGACGATCCAGTCGCTCTTCGTGTAGGTCTGGCGGCTGTCGAGCGGCAGACCGTATTTGTTCTGCTTCTGCCGGTAGAATTTCAGCTCGTTCTTCGCGACGTCGGCAGGGAAGAGGTTCAGCCCGAGCAGATGATCCCAGACGAGGTTGTATTTCTGCGACCACGTGCCCGGCTTGTCGAAGGCGAGGCGGGTGTGATTGCCGTCCTTCGCCTCCTTCATCCAGCGCGCGGCAAACTCCTCCGCGATCTTGCGATACTTCTGCGCATCGGCGGTATCTCCGCGCATCTGGCAAAGCATCGCGTAGGCGCCGAGGGCCTGGATCGCCTTCATCGAGAGATTCACGTTGTGCGCGAGATGGCCGGCGAAGTCATCCGTGCAGAGCTGGTTCTCGGGATCGAAGCCCTTGTCGGCGAGGTATTCCGCCCACTTCGTGAGCGTCGGCCAGTATTTGTTCGCAAACTCCGGGGATCCCTCGACCTTCGCGAGGGCCGCCATGAGGATCAGGATGTTGCCACTCTCCTCGACGGGCATCTGGTCGCGCTCGCTTTCCTCGCCGCCGCCATACACCTGGCCGTTGCCCATCGGGTAGGTGCCGATGTCGTGCGGAGCAAACGGGAACTTCCACTGCTCGCTGGATGCATAATCGAGCACCGGAACGAGCATCGCCTTCATCAACGCGGGCGAAGTGAGCAGGTAGAGCGGCGCGGAGGGGTAGGTGATGTCCACCGTTGCCATGCAGCCGTTGCTGTTGTTTTCCTTCGAAAAGAAGAGCGCCTCGCCATTCTTGTCAGCCGCGAGACCGTGCGCGGCGAACGACTGGCGGTAGGCCAGGCTTCCGATATCGACGAACCGGTCGCCTCCGGCCTTGCGGAGATCATCGCGCAGCTCCTTGTCCACCTTGTCCGCCATCTGCTGCACCTTCCCGTAGTCGGCGGCGGCGGTTTTCAGGAGTTCCGCAGGCGTCATGCCGTCCTTGCGCCAGTAGGGCTGCAGGTTCTTGTAGAAATACTGCACGGCCTCGACTTCGTCGTAAGCGAGCATCGCAAACTTCGAGACCGGCTGAACGCCCACCTTCCCGAGGTCCAGCGCGAGCGCGAGCACGGGGCGGCCGTCGCCCGCAGCCTTCGGAAAGTCCGTGGCATCCGCGGACGGGAGTTTGCCATCCTTGCGGAAGGCCTCCGTGACGGCTTCGAAGTCACCGATCACGCCCTGGGCGCCGGATTCCGGAGCGGCCGCATAGAGGTATCCCCAGTCGATGCGAATGTCGTCGCCCTTCTTTTCGAGAACCGGCTGCTCCTCGGAGCCAACCTTGAGCACGACGAGACCGTCCACGTCCTCACGGGACGCCGCAACAGTCTGCTCGCGCCGGTTGACGGCAATCTCGGAGGCGGCATCGAGATAAACGGAAACCTCGTGCGGCCGGCCGTCGGCGGATTTCACGCTCCAGCTGACATAGGTCACCGGCCGGGACAGAATCTTCAGATCCTGCGGTATGAGCGGGGAAAGGAACGAAAGCGTCACCTCCACCTTGTCGTTCGCGAAGACGTAGTTCGTCTTCAGCGGGAGCACCTCGACGCTCTTTTGCGGAAGCGCAGGGACATCGGACGGCGCATCGCCCATGAGGCGATATGTTTGACCATCCACCCGAATCAAACTCGTGAGCCGGTGTTCGGCCCCCGTCCAATGTTGGGTCGGTGAGTCCGTCAGCTTGTCGGCCGGGGACCAGATGGAGAAATACGGGGTGTGGGTCACGAGCGGGACCGACGGCGGGCGAAATGTCTCGGCGCCGAAGGCGGTCGAGAGCATCGCAGCCAGTCCCAGAACGGGTGCGGCAAGGAGGTATCTCATGGTCATTTCAAGAGTTGAGGGAGGAGCGGGGTCTATTGGGGACTCCACGATGGCAATCTTCCGTGGAGGAGTGGAGCGGGAGACAGCTTCGGGGAGCCCTCGAACCTAACGGGCGTGCGCCGGTCGGGCAATGAGGGTTCCGGTCAATCGGGCGACATTTTCGGTCACCTCAGGTGATGCCGCCTGCGACGGCCGATCCGAAGCATCGACGCCATCGATTCTCCGTTCGCAGAAAAGGATCGGGCCGGAGTCTTCTGGGAAACTCCGGCCCGTGAAAACAACGGTTTGCTTATGCCGGGATCAGCGCCGGCGGCGCAGACGCCACATCGCAAACGCGGCTCCGCAACCAAGGAGTGCCAGCGTTCCGGGCTCGGGCACCGTGGAGGTCACCGTCAGCGTCGCATTCACGTCGCCGTCGAAATCCACTCCGCCTGGCAGCGCCTGCAGTTCCTCCAGCGTATAGGTATCGGGCGTGATCGCTTCACCGTTGATCCACAGCGCGGCAATCGTCATGTCACCCTCGAAGTCGAGGGTGAGCGCCGCCCCGTCCACCAGCGTCAGCACGATCTCCTCGTTCAGCGAGACCGCATCGTGAACCACCAGCCCGGCGCCAGCGGCGATGTCGAGATGAGGCACTCCTGCGAGCACGCCACCCACGCCAATCTCCAGGACGCCGCCCTGCACCGCCGAAAACCCGGTGAACGTCGTGGCGCCGGTCAGGGTGAGTGTGCCCGTTCCCAATTTTGTCAGTCCGCCTTCTCCGGAAAGCGCGTAGGAAATTCCGACATTGAAGTTGTTCGTATCGAATTTCAGACCGCCGGCCTGAACCGCGATGTCGCCGTCATCGAAGTTGGCAAGGAAGTCGGGATTGGCGGCACCCGCACGAAGCACACCGCCGTTGAGATTCACAAATCCGTTTCCTGCGCCTTCCGAGATTCCGTCGGCGGTAAAGGTTCCACCCTCGAGATTCAGCTCTGCAACGCTCGTTTCATTCGTGGCAACAATGACCGACTTGTTGATGTAGTTGGCCGTGCCTTTGATGGTCATGGTGGCGGCGCCGTCGACTCCGAGTTTGGTGAGCGCCCCGAGGTTGGCCGTGCCTCCGGTTGCCTCCCAGATCGCGCTCTTGCCGGAGAATTCGGAAATCCAGGTTTCGCCGGCGTTGACGTTCAACTCGCCCCCGGTTTGAAGAACGAAGCTCGTCGCTCCATTCACGACAAAGTGCGTGTTCGTGTCTCCGTTCTTGCTCACGGAGCCTCCATGAATCTCCAGGGTGCCGGAGCTGGCTCCATCGCGACCCACGGCGATCCAGCTTTCCGTGGTCACCGAGCCGCCGTTGACCACGAGCTTTCCGGTTCCATGCTGACCGATCCACAGCTCGCTATTCGACTTCACCTCACCGCCATTGACCGTGAGCGTGCCGTTTGCGCCGCCGCCATCGGCGATGATCATGTGGCGGCCTCCAGAGGGGCCTGTTCTCTCGATGAGACCACTCTCCAGAGTCACGTTGGCTGTGCCGCCATTCCGGCCAATGACGAGCCAGTCGTCCTTGGACCTGAGGACTGCGTTCTCCGTGATGGTGAGCGTCGCATTCCCTCCTTCGTTACCGATCTGCACCTGATTCTGGATCTCGACGACCGCGTTCCCCGAGAGAGTGCCGGTGGCGCTGCCACCGTTGTTTCCAAAGATGAAATGCACGCCATCGGGATTGGTAATCCTGCTGGAGCCCGACATATTCAGGACGCCGTTGCTTCCCGATCCGTCACCAAAGACGACATTCCCGCCGGCGTTGATGGTCATCTGCGAGCCTTCGGACATCGTCAGCGTGCCGGTGCCACCGTTGCGTCCGACCACCAACCAGTCATTCTGAATCACCCACTGGGAGTCTCCCTTCATCGTGAGAGTCCCCACACTGCCGGCTCCGTTGCCGACCCAGGTGTCCTGCTTCTCGCTCCCGAGGTAACTGCTCGTGCCCTCGATCGTCACGTGGCCTTCGCCACCGGCGTATCCGATCCGGACCCGCCCGCCGCTCAAAAAGGATGCGCCGGCAATGTTGTAGTTGCCAACCGACCCTTCGACACCGCCAACCTCATAGGCGCCGGGGCTTTCAAAATCCCCAAAGGGGATCGTGGAGATGGAACCTCCGGTCTGGTCGACCGTGCCATTGGTGATCAGGAGGCGGGAGACCGCAATCTCGTCGCCGGTTTGAATCTGGGCCGTTCCCCCGTTGAGGATGGACGCATTGTCCATTTCCGTGGGGACGGTGTCAGTGCTCCAATTTTCAGGGTTCGTGAAGAGGCCACTGCCTGGATTGTCCCAGGAGATCTCAGCTGCACGGGTTCCTGCGAACGGGAGGATGGCTGCAACGGACAACACGCCGACAGCCCATTTACGACGAGGTAGGGTCTTCATTGGGGGAGGATTTTGGGGATCTACGATCTTGCGATCATAGAAGGGGATTAGACGGCTTACGCTCCCACCATCCCTCAAAAATTTCAATGAGAATTCCGGGCTTTGCACTTTGAAAAACGGTCAACGCGAATCGGTGCGACGGTTGATGGCGCCAGTCGATGGTGAACGCAAATACCGCCTCGATTTTCGCTTCCACGTGAAAAAAGTCGGGCCGGAGCCTCCACAAGGAAGCTCCGGCCCGTGAAATAGTGGCTAGTGAGGCTGTGATCAGCGCCGGCGGCGCAGACGCCACATCGCAAACGCGGCTCCGCAACCAAGGAGCGCCAGCGTTCCTGGCTCAGGCACCGTGGAGGTCACCGTCAGCGTCGCACTCAGGTTGCCGTCGAAGTCCACTCCGCCCGGCAGCGCCTTCAGGTCATCCAGCGTGTAGGTATCCGGGGTGATTGCTTCGCCGTTGATCCACAGCGCGGCAATCGTCATGTCACCCTCGAAGTCGAGCGTAAACGCCGACCCCTCCACCAGCGTCAGCACGATGTCGTCGTTCAACGAGATCGTGTCGTGAACCACCAGTCCGGCGTTGGCCGCGATGTCCAGCTGGCTCGCTTCCACGAGCATTCCCCCAAAGGCGATCTCGAGCACTCCCTCCTCCACCGCAGACGCACCCTTGAAGGTCGTGACGCCGGAGAGGGTCAGCGTTCCGCCACCCAGCTTGGTGAGTCCACCGTCGCCAGTGAGCGCATTGGAGATGCCGACATTGAAGCCATTGGTGTCGAACTTGAGACCACCGGCCGCGATCTCGATGTCACCGGTTTCAAAGTCCGGCAGGAAGTCCGCGGCGGCCTGGCGGGCGCGGAGCGTGCCTCCATTGGCAACGATCGTGCCCTGACCAGCTCCCTCTTCGATGAAGTTGGCGGTGAGCGTGCCACCGTTGAGATTCAGCACGCCGATGCCGGAAACCGCGGACCCCATGTAGATCGAGGTCGCCGTGATGCTGGCGTTTCCGGAAACATTCAGCGTGCCACGGCCAAAGTGCCCGATGCGGGTGTCGCCGAGGTTCGCGACGGAGTCGCCCGACGCGTTCCAAACCGCGAGCCCGTCGGCAGGGTCACCGATCACGAGGACGGAGAGGAGGTTGTTGATCGTGCCTCCGCTGTGATTGACCGTTGCAACCTCACCTTCCCGTCCGACCAATGTGAAGTTGGTGCCGGTCAGGGAATTTCCCGCCACCACGCTGCCGGTGCCGATATGCGAGAGCGTGCCGCCCGTCATATTCAGCGTGCCCTCCGAGCCATCGCGACCGACGGCAATCCACGACCCCGAGGTGAAGGTTCCCCCGTTCTGCGTGAACGTGCCAACGCCCGATCCCGCCTGTCCCACCCAGGTCTGGCCGGTGACCGTCACGGTTCCGCCGTTCATCGTGAAGGAGCCCTGACCGCCGTCGGCGATCACGAAGGTCCCGCTGACATTCACCTGAGAGTTGCCCGACATGGTCATCTCTCCCTGCGCACCGGCATTGTTGAAGCCGAGCTTCAACCAGCCACCAACGGTGACGGTTCCACCCTGCAAATCCAGGGTGCCATGGGAATTCGCTCCCTCTCCAAGGATAAGGTCGAGATTCGAGGACAGAAGCGAGTTATCCATCATCGTCAAATGCCCGGTGGCGTCCGGCGCTCCGATCACAACATGCCTGTCGTTCCCACCGGTTTTCCGGATCTTGGCATTGTCGCGAAGGATCACCGTGCCCTCGGACTCGCCACTACCGAAACGGCCGATGGCGATCCAGTTGTTGGTCGCCTCGATCTCCGCGTTGCCCGACATCTCCAGCTCCGTCTTGGCATTGAGATTTCCGATGAAGATCTCGCCACTGGTGTTCAAAATTTTCGAGTCATCGGAAAGCGTGATCTTGGCCGTGCTGCCCAAGTCGGATCCGAGATAGGTATTTCCGCTGGACTGCTCGATCAGGCTGGTCCCGCTCATCGTGAGAACCCCAGCTCCTCCGTCACGCCCGACCACGAATGGACCGCCCACCTTCCAGGTGGAATTGACAAGCGTCAGCGAACCTTCACTTCCTGCGCCGTTGGCCACCCATGTGCTGCGGCCTCCATCCGAGAGATAGCTGGAATCGGTCAACGACATCGATCCCGAGCCTCCGCCGTATCCGATCCGCACGGAACCTCCCCACAGCGAAGCGCCGTCGGTCACGTTAACGGTCGCGCTTTGCGCGGAGACCGCGCCGATGTTGTAAGCCCAAAGCGGGTCGTTATCCCCGCTGGCTGCATTCGTCGCGGTGAACGATCCACCCGTCAGTGTGATCGCCCCCAACTGCAGTTGCAGGATGTCGATTTCCACCGTGTCGTCGCTGCCGACGGTCGCGGTTCCTCCATTATTGATAATGGCGCTGTCCGTAAGGCCGGGGGCGACACCTCCCAGCCAGTTTGACCCAAGAAGGAAGGGACCTTCACCGGGATTGTTCCACTCGATATCGGCGGCAATGGCGGGCAGGGCAATCAGGGAAGCCGCTGCGCACATTGCAACCCGCTGACTACGCAGGATGGATTTCATATAACTGGGGATTTGGGGGTTGAGACGGTGATAACGTTATCTCCGACATTTGCGAAAACAATGCAATTTTCAGGGTTAGGTGCGTAGGAACTTAATCAAAATTAATGATTTAGATCAATCTACCCGACCGGAATCCCGGTCCTTTCGAAGACCATTTCGAGGGCAAAAAAGGCGCCGGGCACATTTCGCGCCCGGCGCCAGAACAGGAAATCGCCGAAACTAAGCGTGGCAGCGGCGGCGGCGTGCCACGATCGCGAGACCGAGGAGAACGACCACGCCCATGGCGTAGTGCGAGGGCTCCGGGACCGCCACCAGGAGGAGGCCGTCGCCGGCGATCAGCGCCGTCTCGTAGTCCGCTCCCGAGGCGATGCCACCCCAGGTGCCGGCCGCCATCATAATTCCGTCGATGAAGAGCCGGTTGATCGAGTCCACCGCGACGAAGTCGAGGTTCAGCACGCTGCCTGCGGTGAGGTAGACATCACTGTCATCGGCGAGGAACGTGGTGTGAATCGTCAGGGTGCCGCCTTCCACAACAGTGTCACCGAGGTAGGCAACGCCCTGCGAGGAGAGGTTGAGCGTTCCAGCTCCCTGCTTCACGAGCCCGCCGACACCGGCAAGCGCTTGCGTGATCGTAACGTTGTGACCGTCGGTGTCGAAAATCAGTCCGCCAGCCTGGATGTTCAGGTCGCCATCTTCGAAATCAGCGAGGAAGTCAGATCTATCTTCAGAGGCTTGCACCACGCCTCCGTTAAAGTTGATGGAACCGCTCCCGGCGCCTTCTTCAATGAATCTTGCCCTCAGCTTGCCACCGTTGAGATTCAACACATTGCCCGTGCTGGATCCATTGGAGCCGATGTAGACGGTCGTCGCAGTGTAGTTTGCCGTGCCATCCAAAGTCATGGTTGCCTGGCCGCTGAAACCAATTCGAAGGTCCCCCAGGTTTGCTGTCCCTCCGGTTGCGGTCCAGTTCGTGCGGGACACTCCCGCCTCTGAAAGAACTGTAACAGAAGTGGTGTTGTTGATCGTGCCTCCACTGTGATTCACAGTGGCAACATTCGCCGCATTGCCCAACGTCACGAAATTAGTGCCCGTCAGTTCGGCTCCATCCACTGATCCATTACCGTTCTTCGTCAACACTCCCCCGCTCATATTGAGTGTTCCTTTGGATTGGTCACGCCCCACAGCAATCCAGCTCCCTGCCGTTACCGAGCCGCTTTCCAAATTCAATGTTCCTGTCACGGTATTGTTACTGTTTCCAATCCAGAGTTCATTGTTGGAGGAAACAGCTGCATTGCCTTTGACCGTCAAGGTTCCCACCGAGTTCGACTGGTCACCGATAATGAAATGGTTGCTGCCGGTTTTTACGAGTTGCGCATTGTCCTGGACTGTCACTGTTCCAGTGCCACCCGCACGGCCAACTACGAACCAGTTACTCGCTGAGATCTTTGAACTATCAGAAAGAGTGATGGTTCCGTTGCCTCCGTCAGCGTTACCGAGCCAAGCTTCACCTGCGGTGGACATTTCTGCCGAATTCGACAGGTTCACGGTCGCAGTGCCGCCATCTGCGAGGACAATGTTTCCGCCGGTCGCGATCGAGACCTTGGAAGTTCCTGACATTGTCAGCGTGCCGGTGCTGCCACTGCGGCCCACGACAAACCAGTCGCCATCGATCTTCCACTGCGCGCTGTCGGTGATCGAAAGGCTGCCCACGCTGCCGGCTCCGTTTCCGACCCAGGTATCCACACCGCCGACACCGGTATATACGCTCGTGTTCCCGAACGTCATGGTGCCGGTGCCGCCGTTGTAACCGATGCGAACCCGCCCGCCGTTGAGTGCGGAGGCGCCGCTGACATTGTAGGTGCCGCTCTGACCTGCGACGCTACCGATTGCGTAGTCTCCAGGAGTTTCGAAATTTCCGTGCTTGACCGTGGTGACCGACCCTCCGGTCTGGGTGACCGTTCCATTATCGATAATCAGTCGGTTGACGCTGACCGTGTCGCCCGTGGTGATCGTGGCCGTGCCGCCGTTGGTGATAAACGCATTGTCGGTGTTGCCGGGAACAACATCGGTGTTCCAGTTCGTGTCAACGGTGAACGAACCGGTTCCGGGATTATCCCAGGAAACGTCGGCTGCAACGGCAGCAGGGATGGAGAGAACGGCGGCCGACGACGCGACGCCGAGGACCTGTTGAAACAGGGTTTTTTTCATAGGGAGGAGCTTTTTGGGGGACTGGGGATAGTTGTCAGGTCCGTTGGGATCGAACAGACAATGTGGCGGAAAACTACCAGTTCATTCGCAATTTACGCAATGAAAAGTCCGGTCAAATAACGGAGGTTTCCGGTTAATCACCGCTGCGTTTTTCACCGCCTGCGAAGCACGCGCAGCAGTTCCCGGCCTTCGCGCCCCGGAAACGCCACCTGCGGCACGGATTCCTCCACCAGCTCAAAATCCCGCGCAAAACAGGCATCCAATTCCTCACGCGTGACGCCGTAGGGCGGGCCGGTGTCCCCGTGGCCGGGATCCAAATAAAAGATCGCCAGCAGGCGGCCGCCCGGCTTCAGCGCAGCGGCGGCGGAATCGGCGTAGGTGCGACGGCGGCGGGGATCGATCGCGCAGAAACACGTGTGCTCGAAGACCCAATCGAATGCGCCGACCAACTCGGGGGGCAGCTCCAGGAAATTTGCAAGCCGATAGCGCTCGGGACCCACGCGCGGAAACGAATCGGCGATGTTGATCGCGGAGGGTGAGAGGTCGAGACCGATTGGCTCCGCCCCGGCACGGGCGAGCGCGCGCACGTCGTGTCCGCTGCCACAGCCGGGAACGAGGACGTGGCCGTGAATTTCGTTCCGCGCGAGCCAGTCGAGCAGCGGCGGAGCGGGCGCGCCCTTCTCCCAAGGGGTGTCGCCCGTCTGCCACCGCGCCTCCCAGTCGGGACTGCGATCAGCGCCGGCGCCAGCGGCTTCCGCAGGCGACTCCGTATTGGAATTTTCGGGCGTGCTCACGAATCAGAAATGGCAGGTCGCAGACAGATTCCAACGTGAAATGCGGTTCGAGCAGCGCACGGAGTGCATCGAAACTGCGACCCCCTGCAGCCGTGCCGCCAATCCACTTTTCGCGCGGCGTGAATTCCTCGAGCCAGGTGAACGGGGTCGTCAGCAGGAGCTGGCCGCCCGGCTCAACCAGCGAGGGAAGCCGTTCGATCAGGCGAATTGGATCGGGGAGCCGGCACAGAAGATTTGCGGCCAGCACGACGTGGAACGCGCCCAGTCCGGGGTCGAGATCGCAGGCGTCGCCGCGCTGAAAAACGACCCTCGTCCGGACAATGTCCGCGGGCACGCGGGCCACCGCCGGCTCATCGATGTCGCCTTCGATCGATCTGCGAAACGGATGCTCGCCCGTTTCGCGAAGGTGGTTGGCGGCATCGATGAAGGATTGGGAAAAGTCGATGCCAATCACCCGGCGGCAGGATCGGGCCAGTTCGAAGGAGGATCCTCCGACCGCGCAGCCAAGATCCAGCGCAATGGCGTCGTCGGAAACCGGCGCCAGCAGCTCACGAACGAGACGGGTGGGAAACCCGACCGCGTCTGCCGGACCGGGCATCCCGTCGAGCACGTCCTCCGCGCCGCCGTAGTGCAGGAGCAGATACTCGGCGAGAAGCTTGGGAGATTCGTAGGGATTCAATGCGAAACCACCATGCGCACGAATGGCTCGAAGCCTCGCGCTTTCGGTGCCCTTCCTATCAATCCGCAATCAGCCCGGTCATGTAAGCGGAAGGCTCGTAGTGTTCGATGAGGATCTTCACCTCGCCGTCGCGGAACATGCGCGCCTGGAGGACGTCGATCTCGGGCGTCTTGTGGGGAGCAAAGAGAATGTCGTCGTGGGTCGCATTCTCCGCGTGCACAAACTTGTCGGGCGTGACGTGGCCGCCGAGATGGTCATCGCGACCTGTGGCGACATGAATCGTGCCAAGAATCTTCTCGTCCTGAATGTCGCGTCCGGAGACGGGCAGCACCTGGGTGCCGAAGCCGAGTTCGCCGAGGATGCCGGTGGCGGGATCGCTCGCGAGCTTCGCGTTGTGAGCGGCGATGGTTTCCGGATTGCCCCGGATCAGCTCGGCGGACTGCACGCGCCCATCGGCGACCTTCATCCGGCCGATCGTGCCATCCTCGTATTTCATGGGAAACGCGCCACTGGCTCCGGTCGGCACATAATAAATCTCGCCGGCCGGGAGATTGGCGACATCGGGTTCGCTGCCGCGGCAGAGGCCATGGCTCTTCTGGGCCTCCTGTCTGCCGAGATCGAGGTGGAGGGTGAACGCCTCGCCGAGACATTCGAAATCGATCTCCACCCAATCCGCGAGCGTCATTCCAAGCCGCAGCTGCTCGCCCTTGCGGCTGACCTCGTCGTAATCGACCGCGAGCCCGGTGGTAAGGATCGTTTGATTGAGCCCGTGCAACGTCGCGCCGCGGAACCCAAACTGCTTCGCAAACGCGGTGAGCGGCGCAGTCGCCGAAAACGTGGAGATGCAGAGAATGATGTCGAACTTCTGATAGACGTCCCGCTCGAGGCTCAGTTCGCGGCCCGTGGAATCGATCGCGAAATCGGGCAGGTCGAGATTGCTGCCGCCGGTGACCTTGTAGGCAATGAGGTCGCCGCCCTCGAGGCCGAGCCCGGCGAGCACGCCGTCCTGCAATCCCCGGTAGAAATGCTCGTAGGCGTGGCGCTGGATCGAATAGTCGGGATTTTCAAGAAACTTGAACCCGACCACATCCCGCGGGTCGTCGAGGTCGATGAGGATGCAGATCCGCTGGCCGGGCTTCGGAGCGAAGGTGCCTACAATGAGCGCGGACAAACTGAACGGTGGAAAGGTGCGGGCGGCGGCTTGCTCGGCAATGGTCATGACGATGAAGGATTCGGAGAACCCGATGGGGCGGTCGATGGTCGCATCCTGCTCCAGACCACGCAAGGTCGCGATTTGATTTGAACGACGCGCCGCGCAAGGCGTTGACTCGTCCGTTCGATGTCCGAACGCTCCACCTGGAAACACCTCTCCGACCAAATGCGTCGCCCCGACACATGGGCCGCGCTGGACCGGATTCTGCGCACGTGGGGACCGCTCGTGCTCGTGGTCCTGGCGGTCTGCTATTACGGCCAGTATTACCGGTCGGACCTGAACCTCGGCGGCGAAGGCGGCACGACCGGCGTGATCGCGATGCGCCTGATGGAGGGCCAGCGGCCGATCGTCGACACGTTTCTCGGATACAATGTGATGTGGTTCTGGCCGGTCGCATGGCTGTTCACCGTCACCGGACCGAACTACATCGCGCTGAGCATCTACTTCTTCACGATCTGCACGATCACGGCCGTGCTTGGCTTTCTCATCGTGCGGCGCGCGACCGGCGCCGGCTGGCTCGCGCTGGGCGTCGGGGCGTTGCTGGTCCTCATTCCGGGCATGCTGTTCCGCAACTACATGGGCCTGCTCCCGGTGCTGAACGCATGGGCGCTGCTGCATGCGTTCGTCTGGGAACCGGGAAAACCGGCGTGGCGATGGCTGCGATTTGCGATCGCGGGACTGGTGCTCGGGCTGACGTTCCTCACCCGCATCGACGTCGGGATGTTCCTGCTCGTCATTTATCTCGGACTGGTGGGGCTCTTTCCCTTCGGCGTGCGCGGGCAGTTTTTGCGGCGGACGGGAATTGCCGCAGCCGGTGCGGTGGTGTGCTTCGCGACGGCGCTCGCGATCCACGTGCCCTTCTACCTCCATGCACGCGCGCGGGGCTACGACAAGGCCTTCGTGGAGCAATATTCCACGATGCTCGACAAGATCCGGTGGGAGGCGACGAAGAATCTGCCCGGGGTCGCATTGCGGACTGACGGGAGCCCTGATGTCAGGCCATCCATTTCCCGGGTTCGCGTGACAGACTCCTCGATCGCATCGGCATCCGAATCCGAGGAGGGCATCATCCGCGTCCGCACAAAAAAACTTCCCCCGAACTGGCGCGCGCTCGAGGCGGAGAAGGAACGTCAGCGCCAGATCGAGGAACGCAAGGCGGTGGAGGCGGGAACCCGGCCGCGTCCGGATTTCCGCGAGGCTTTCCGGCAGGAGCGATTCTACGATGCGGCGTTCATTCTCGCGCTTTACCTGCCCATCCTGGTGAGCGGGCTCGTCATTCCCATCGCAGGCTGCGCGCTGCTGTGGGCGCTGCTCACGCGCAATCCCGCGTTGAAAGAGCCTGCGCTGGTCTCGCTGGTCACCCTCGGCTGCGCACTCACGATTTTTTCGCAGTATTTCTTCTTCCGGCCCGACACCCCGCATCTCGCGGAATTCATGGCCTCATTCCTGGTGGCAATGGCGTGCGCGTCGTTCTTCGCAATCCGGCGGACGATTCGCTCGCGCTCCTGGATCGTCGGCATCCCGTGCGTCGCATTCGTCCTGCTTTGCGCCAGTGACGAGTTCCTGTTTTTCCACCACTCGTTTCCGAAGGAGTCGGCCGGCACGATCGAAGCCGCGAGAAAGCGCGCACACGAGCTGGTCGCCGACAATGGCGTGCGCGTCCTCGTCCGCCGGCGCGAGCAACCGTGGATGCAGGCACTGCACGACACCGTGGTGAAGCACTCCACGCCCGACGATTGGGTCGTGACGTTCCCGTATTCGCCGACGGTGAACTTCATGACGAACCGTCGTTCGTATCTCCACAACCTCTACGTGGACAACGCCTCCGCGGAGCGAAAGTGGTCGCCGCGGACGATCAGCGAGATCGACAAGTTCCAGCCCGCGGTGATCGTCATCGACCAGCGTGCGATCAACAAGACCGAGGCATCCCGGTTCCGCAACTGGGCTTCCGACGTCTACCAGCACATTCGCGAGCGCTACGTGCTGGTCGGGGTTTTCAACGACAAAAAGGAGATCGAAGTCTTCGTCCGCCCGGACAAACTCCCCCCTCAAGCCTGATGAAACGCAAAGGAATCCTCCTCGCCGGCGGCGCCGGCAGCCGTCTCGATCCGCTCACCCGGATCGTCTGCAAGCAGCTCCTGCCCGTCTACGACAAGCCGATGATCTACTATCCGCTGTCCGTCCTGATGCTCGGCGGAATTCGGGAAATTCTGATCATTTCGACGCCCAAGGATCTGCCGATGATCCGCGCCCTTTTCGGCGATGGATCGGCGCTTGGATTGCGCATCGAATACGCCGAGCAGCCGCGGCCGGAGGGCATCGCCCAGGCATTTCTCATCGCGGAGGAATTCCTTGCCGGCGACGGCGCCACGCTCGTGCTCGGTGACAACCTCTTCCACGGAAAGCTCGATTTCTTCCGGCGTGCGCTCGCCTTCGAGGACGGCGCGTGCATTTTCGCCTGCCCGGTGCGGGACCCCGAGCGCTACGGCGTGATCGAATTCGATGCCGACGGACGTGCGTTGAGCATCGAGGAAAAGCCGAAGGAGCCGAAGAGCCACTACGCCGTGCCCGGGCTCTATGTTTACGACAGGCGGATCACGGAAATCGCAAAGGCGCTGAAGCCGTCCGCACGCGGCGAACTCGAGATCACCGACGTGAACAAGCGCTACATGGCCGAGGGCGCGCTGCGCGTGGAGCCCATCGGACGCGGCGTCGCATGGCTGGACACCGGCACCCCGGCCAGCCTGCTCGAGGCGAGCCATTACATTGCCACCCTCGAGCACCGGCAGGGCGTGAAGGTCGCCTGCATCGAGGAGATCGCCTACGAGATGGGATTCATCGACCGGGCGGGACTCGCCGCAATCACAGCGGCCATGCCGCGCAGCGAATACCGCGCGTATCTCGAATCGATCGCCGAGGAGCGGCTGGGGCTACTCCCCTGACCAGACCGCCTCCCACTCGTCGGGAAGCGACGCGCTCTCGATGCCGCTGGCGATGCGGCCTTCAAATTCCGGGCGGAACGTCGTGGACGTTCCGTAAACCATGATGGCATCCGACGCATCCTCGGTGCGCATGGCGTGGGCGACCCCGGGCGGAATCACGACGCCGATCGTGTTCGGGCCGCGGTGCGAATCGCCATCGATCGTGAAACGCATCCGGCGGCGGGGCATTCCCGCGCGCTCGTCGATCAGGAGCATCTCGATGCGTCCCTCGACGACGAACATCACGTCCCACTGCTCGCGGTCGTAGGGGCGAAGCGAGAAATCCTCGTCCTCCTCGTTTTCAGGGAACAGTTTCGCAAACCACGCCCCGGGGTTTTCTCCCTCCGGAACGTAGGGCGGATGGATATGAAAGCCCTTCCCCGTGCCGCCGAACATCCGCGCGCTCGCCCACTGCCGCGGCCACAGACCAATGCGTCCAAGTGGACCTTCGCCGGCCCGCGCAAACTCGCCGAACATTCCGCGCCCGCGCTGCGCATGGATCACGCGGTGGAACAATTCCACGCCGGGAATCCACGCCCCTGCGCTGCGCAATGCGCCCTCGACGGAAAGCGCATGTCCGCCCTCGAGACCGCTCGTCGCAATGCGCGTCTCGACACCGGGCGTGTCGTAATTCCGACGCGTCAACCGAGCCCGCGCTGCATCACTCAAACCCCGCCATGTATCGTCCATCGCGCGATGCTTGCCCGGAGAGACGCCGTGCATAAAGGGATTTTTTGCGACGCAATGGGCGCGTTGTTGAATGGAAGGGCTCCGCAGCCGGATGACACGATATGACGGAGGATTGCCATCCCCCGCCGCGCGGACCTATGGTATCCGATTCATCCGATGAGCGACGTCATCTATCTCGACAACAACGCCACCACCCAGGTCGACCCCGCCGTGGTGGACGAGATGCTGCCGTGGCTGCGCGACCATTACGGAAATCCTTCCAGCGCCTACAGCCTCGGCAAACGGGCGCTCGAGGCCATCGAGCAGGCGCGCGGCCGGGTCGCAGCGCTGCTGTCCTGCGAGCCGCAGGAAATCGTTTTCACGAGCTGCGGGTCCGAATCGATCAACACCGCGATCCAGTCCGCGATCGCCGTGGACCCCGACCGCACCCACATCATCACCAGCGGCGTCGAGCACAGCGCGACGATGAAGCTTTGCGAGCACCTCGCCCGCCGCGGCTATGAGGTGACATGGCTTCCCGTCGATTCGCTCGGTCGACTCGATCTGGAAAAGCTCGAGAAGTCCATCCGCCCCGACACCGCGGTCGTCAGCCTGCTTTGGGCGAACAACGAGACCGGCGTGTTGTTCCCGATCGAGCGCGTCGCGGAGATCTGCCGCGAGAAGAAGGTGTTGTTCCACTGCGACGCCGTTCAGGCCGTCGGCAAGATTCCGCTCAACCTTCGCGATTCCGGCATCCATTTCGCGTCCGTCTCCGGACACAAGCTTCACTGCCCGAAGGGCGTGGGAGTTCTCTACGTGAACCGCAACGTCCGCTTCACTCCATGGCTGCGCGGCAGTCAGGAATCAGCCCGTCGCGGCGGCACGCAGAATGTCGCTTCGATCGTCGGCCTCGGAAAAGCCGCGGAGATCGCCGCCACCCATCTCGCGGAGGAACAGACCCGTGTTCGCGCGCTCCGCGACCGTTTCGAAACGGAGATCCTCGCCGCTATTCCAGATGCTGAAGTGAACGGCGATCGCGAGCATCGCCTGCCCAACACGACGAACATTTCCTTCGCAGGCATCGAGTCCGAAGGCGCCCTCATGCTGCTGGACGAACGCGGAATCTGCTGCTCCGCCGGATCGGCCTGCACAAGCGGCTCCGTCCATCCCTCGCACGTGTTGAAGGCCATGGGATTCTCGAACGAACGTGCACGCGCCAGCCTGCGGTTCTCTTTCGGACGGTTCAATACGGACGCCGATGTCGATGCCGCGCTGGAAGCCTTGCCCGCCATCGTCGGGAAACTCCGCAACCTCGCCCCGACCGGAAGCCCCGTCCTCGTTTCCTAGCGCGCGAAGGCGCCTGAAAGGCCATCCGCGCAGGCGGACTGTCTGACGCCCATGGCGAGGATCTGTCAGTCCGTTCGCGCGGAGGGCACCGTGAGCGCGCGCCCGTTGTGGCCGGCATTCAAACCGAGCAGGAACGGCCCCGCCTCCCTCACCCATTCGTCCGCATCGGGATACCCGCCGGCGGCCTCTCCGAAACACACCCGGAGCATGTCGGTGTCGATGATGCCGGGATTCAGCGCAACCGCCGCGAGTCCGTCCGGCAATTCCTGCGAGAGCGCCTGCGTGAGACCCTCGATGGCCCACTTGCTCGCGCAATACGTCGCCACCTCGGGCGAAGTGCTGCGTCCCCAACCCGAGCTGAAGTTCACCACCACGCCCGTCCCGCGTTCGATCATCGCCGGCAGAAAGTGCCGGATCACGTGAATGACCCCGAGAATGTTGACGCGCACGACCGGCTCGACCTGTTCCGCGGTCAGCTTCCAGAGCGGCGCACTTGGGGCGATGACGGCGGCGTTGTTGATCAGCAGGTCCGGTGCGCCGCTCCGCTCGAGCACGCGACCCGTCCACTTCGCCACAGCCGCGTCGTCAGCGACATCGACCACGTCGAAATGCTGTCCGGGCAACTTCCGGGAGATTTCACGAATGGCCTCCGCCGAGCGCCCGCAGCCGTGAACCTCGCAACCAGCCCTGGAAAACCACTCCGCCATTGCCCGGCCCAGTCCCTTGGTGACTCCTGTCAAAACGATCCGACGCATCGTTTCACGAAGCCTCCGTCTCCGTGCCTGGTCAAGCCCGGCAAACCCGGACGCTTTGCGTTTCCCGCAGGCGATGCTATCGAGATGGCATCATGAATCGACGGCTTCTCCGTTCCGCTGCCACGGCGACTCTCGTTTGCGGAACTCTGGTTCTCGCCTCCTGCGATCGACCGGAGCCGACCCCGCCGCCCGAGCCAACGCCAGCCCCCACTCCCGAAGCCACGCCGGAGCCGACCCCGGAACCCACCCCGACTCCGGAGCCGATCGACACGAGCGCCCAGGTCTCCGTGCTCGGCTACCACCGGTTCGAGGAGCGCGTGCGCGACCCGCTTGCGATCAAGCCCGACCATTTCCGCAAACAGATGCAGGCCATCAAGGATTCCGGCATTCCCGTGATCCCCATGGCCGACTTCCTCGCGTGGCGGCGCGGTGAGAAGAACATTCCTCCCAAGGCGATCGTCATCACGATCGACGACGGCTACGACGACACCTACTCGCTCGCGTGGCCGATTCTGAAAGAGTTCGGCTTCCCCTTCACCTTCTACGTTTACACAAACTACATCGGCGCCGGTGGACGCTCGATCTCGTGGGAGGAACTGAAGGAAATGTCCGAGGCCGGCGTGGACATCGCCAGTCATACCGTGTCGCACGCGAATCTCGCGAAGCCCAAGCAGTCCGATCTCAAGGGCATGACCTACGAGGAATGGCTGCGGAACGAACTCGCGGGATCCAAGAAGATCATCGAGGAAAAACTCGGCATCACCGTCACGACGCTCGCGTATCCCTTCGGCATTCACAACGACGCGGTCGCCCAGGCCGCCGCCGACGCGGGATACGAGGCGGCATTCACCGTTTCGGGCCAGAAGGCGCTCCACGACTCGAAACCCATGGCCATCGGCCGCTACATCGTCCAAAGCGACAAGGAGTTCACCTTTGCCAATTCCCTGAAGTTCGGCTCCGGCACCACTCCGGCCGCGGGCGTGGCTGCGGTTGGCAACCCGGCCCCTCCCTCCATGGTGACACAACCGGTGCAGAACGAGGTGATTTCCGACCCCCGCCCGGAAATCAAAATTGACCTTGCGAGCCTTGGAAACATCGACCCGAAATCCGTGGAAATGCGCATCAGCGGCTTCGGCCTCGTCCCTGCGACCTACGATGCGGAGTCCAGGCTGCTCCGTTACCGCATGCATCAGCGCCTGCGCGAACCGGAGGTTCTCGTCCTCGTGAGCGCCCGTGTCGGCGGCAAGCGGGTGAACACGAACTGGTCTTTCCGATTCGACCCGAGCGCACCAGCTCCCGCCGCGACACCCACGCCGACTCCCGCGGAGTCCGATGCCGTCTTCCCCAATGAAGACGAGGCGAACATCCCCCCGATGAAGCCGGCGGAATAAGATTTCCGCTTTCCCTTCCGGCCATTTGCGGCGAACGTCCCCGGCAAATGGCCGGTGGCATCATCGATTTCTTCAAGCGAAAGCTGGGGGCGGAAAAGCCGCTACATCCCGTCGATCGCCGCGCGGCCAAGTATTACGTCAAGCGCCGGCTCGCCCAGATCTTCCCGGAACTTCGCAACGATCCCGAGGCCCTCGAGAAGGCGTATCAGGCGCTCGATCTCGAGCCACGCCCCGGGTGCGGACGCGGAGGCGACATGCTTTTCGAGGCCATCCTGCCTCGCGATCTCGACGAAAATCGCTGATTTGGGGCCTCGCTCCGGATCGACTCAATCTTTCCGTGGATTGACCAAAAATCTCATTGAGAAGCTTTTCAGAGGAGAATAGCTTGCCTGATCACCGGCCTCCATATGGCCGGAACCCCCAAAAATAATCATCCTCCTATGAAGCTCCTCCCCATCCGGCAGGCTGCATTCCTCCTGTCCGCGGCCACCACCGCAATCACCTCCACAACATTCGCCGCAGAGGTTTTCTGGAGTAATCCCGGCGAAGGCGCCTTTCTCGATGGCGCAAATTGGGACACGGGCATCGCTCCCACCGATGTGGACGATGCCATTATCAACAATGAAGGGACCGCCACGATCGCCACGGACGACGACGTCACCGTGTCGCGTTTGATCATCGATGCCGGTTCCGTTGTCCAAAGCGGAGGTGCCGTGACCACGATCCCATTCGGGACATTCGAGAGCCCGGGCGCCTTCGCGATCGGAAGCGCGGAGGGTCTCTCCGCCAGCTACACGATCACCGGGAACTCCGCGCTGTATGGCGGCCGCGTGCGTATCGGATACGCGGGAGGCAACGGCTCGCTGTCGATTGAGGGAAGCAGCAGCTACAATGGCGCCGCCAGCCAGGACACCTGGGTGGGCGACGGAGCCGGCAGCGTGGGCAGCTTCACCATGAAGGATAGCGCGCAGTGGAACATCTCCGGCGACTGGTTCGTCGTGGGCCGCGGCGGCGCACAGGGCACGGTGAACATCACCGGCACCGAGGATCCCGATGCCCCCAAGCTCCAGCTTGCTATTACCGGCAATGGTAATTTCGTCTTCGGAGACGGTGCGGGAGGCTCCGCAGTGGCGAATATCTCCGGCAGGTCCCAGATCTTCACGACAGGCGGCGAAATCTGGGTTGGAAACGCCGGTTCGCGAGGAGAATTGAACCTCGGCGGCAGCGCCACAATGGTCGCCGAAGACCACTGGATCGCCATCGGTCGCCGGGGAGGTGTGGACGGCTCCGAAGGAATCGCGACCATTTCCGGCAACGCCCAACTGCGAAAGGAAGGGGCCAATAACGGACGACGTTTCACGATTTCCGACGGCGCGGGATCCCAGGGAACATTGATCGTAAAGGACTCCGCGCTGGTTTCCTCCAGTCAGCACTTTCAGGTCGGGCGAAACGGCGGCACAGGCACGCTGACCGTTCAGGACAGCGCCACGGTCAATATCTCCGGACAACTCTGGGTCGGAGATTCGGACAACGCCACCGCCTCGCATGGCACGATCAATCTCGAGGGTGGCACGATCAATGTGAACGACTGGGTGGCCATTGGCCGCGATGGTGCGGGCTCCGGCACCCTGAAGATCAGCGGCGGCACGTTCAACAAGAACGGCAACGGCAACTTCATTCTGAACGGCGCCACCGCCATTCTCGAACAGACCGGCGGCGCGTTGAACGTGAACTCCGGCCAGACATGGCTCTCGGAAATGGGCGGCAGAAACTCGACATGGACGGCCACCGGCGGCACGGCGAACCTCGGTAGTGAAACCCAAATCGGCCGCGACAGCGTGGCAACAATGACCATTGGTGGCACCGCCGACTATACGAACCAGGGCGTCATCCTTGGCTTCTACGAAAACGGCAACGGCACGCTGAACCTCAACGGCGGCATCTTTACGGCAAACTCGATCGCAAAGGGCGCAGGCTCCGGCACCGTGAAATTCAACGGCGGCGTCCTCCGCGCAGGAACCGCGAGTGCCGACTACTTCGCGGGGTTTGATGCGGCCAACCTCCAGATTCAGTCCGGAGGACTGAAGTTCGACACAAACACCCACGACGTCTTCATCTCCCAGGCGCTCTCCGGCGAGGGCGGGTTGACGAAGATGGGCGCAGGAACGCTGACCCTCCTGGGAGCGACCACCTTCACCGGCTTTTCGGCGGTCGAGGCCGGCGTGCTGGAGATCGATACCGGTGCCGCGCTCGGAGGCGTTCCGCACCTGGACATCGCCGCGGGAGCGGGTCTGATCGTCCACGAGACGGTTTCACTCAACGAAAACATCGTTTTGACCCTTCTCGACGGATCGGCGCTGACCCTCGACTTCGACGGCGAGATGACGATTGCAGCGCTGTGGATCAATGGGGAAGCAGTGACGCCGGATACCTACACGCTGGCGGACCTGCAGGCACTGCCTGGCGACGTCGATTTCGACGGCAATGTGAATGCAACGCTGACCGTGACCTCCACGGTGCCCGAACCCGGAACGCTGGCGCTCCTTGCCTGCGGAGCGGCGTTTGCGACGTGGCGTCTGCGCCGCCGCTAAGCTGCGCCAACTCTCGCGCCTTTGGCGCACGAATCTCCGAGGCTGGAATCGAAAGGTTCCAGCCTCGCTTTTTTCGAGGAGGGAGAATTCCGTCCAGCTCCGGTTCAGCCCTCCGCCGCCAGTCGCCGCAGATATTCGAACGAATAAATGCCCGTCGAGTGACCGTCCGCCCATTTCGGCTGCAGGCCATAGCCGCCGACGAAATCGTAGCCCACGAGGTCGAAGCTCTTCCCGGAATATTCGTTGCGCGGACGAACGATGTTCCCCATCACGTCCGGCTCGCCGCCGCATACCGCGCATGGGCAGGCACGCCGGAGCTTTTCGAGTTCGAAATACGTCTCCGCGCCGTCACTCCATGCGATCGCGAGTTCGTTTCCGATTTTCTGGACGGTCGTGGGCTGCAGCGCGGGCATTCGAAAAGCGTAGCGAACGCCCCTCGCCAGGCGCAATCAACCGATGAAATACCGCACCGCCTCCCCTGCGCTGTGAGCACCGGGTGCTAGGATCTGCAACGCCCAGCCAGCGAGCGCGAGCAACCCGGCCGCGGCAATCGCCGGAATCCACGTCCCACGAACTGCCGCACCGAGCCAGTGCTCGCGTTCGGCCGTCTTCAGCCGCTTGTAGAACACCGAAACAAGAAACACGTCGATCGCCACTTCGGCGATCAGCACCGGAGCGCCGGCGATTGTTGTCAGCGCGACGAGGAGCAATCCGATTACGGCGGTAATCAACACACCCACCGCACAGCCCTCCAGCGAATCAAATCCATCGAGGTCCGGCACATCCAGCCAGTCGAGCCACGAATTCCCACCATTCCGGAGCCGGGTCGGCGACTTTTCCGCACTTTCGGCAAGCGCCCGCTGCACCTCCGGATCCTCGATGTCGAAGTGCGCCCGCTCAATCGCGACCCAAACTCGAAGCAGCGTCAGAAAAACCCCATATGCCACCACGACGGCGAGCGGATATCGCTGCCACATCGTCGTCACCCCAAGATGCAACAGCAGCTGGGATACACCGAAACCCGCCGCACCTGTGACGAGCAGCACCAATCCAAGGGAAAGCCGTGGCCATCGCTTCCGCTCGAAATATCCCTTCAGGCCCCGTGCCGTTCGTTCGCGCCAGCGTTCACTCATGCACGCGGTTCTACGTTCGAACGGGCCGACGCGCCTATTATACAAACTCGCGGATTTTCTACCTGCATGGCGTCCCGGGGAGGGTAGTTTGAGGATCGAATGCATCGCGATCATCCGGAACTTCTCGCGCCCGCCGGCGACTGGGAATGTGTGCGCGCCGCCGTCGCAAACGGCGCGGACGCGGTGTATTTCGGCCTCCCAAGGTTCAATGCCCGGATGCGCGCCGAGAATTTCTCCGAAACCGACCTGCCCGAGGTTGTCCGGTTTCTGCACAATCACGGCGTTCGCGCCTATGTGACGTTCAACGTCCTCGTCTTCACCGACGAGCTGCCGGCCGCCGTCGAACAACTGCGTCTGCTCGAGGCCGCGGGAGTGGACGCGATCATCGTGCAGGATGTCGGGCTGGCAGAGCTGGCGCGCCGGCTCACGCCACGACTTCGGGTCCACGCATCGACGCAGATGACGATCACCTCGCCCGAGGGGGTCGCGTTTGCCGCCGGCCTCGGCGTGAAACGTGTGGTCCTTGCCCGCGAGCTGTCGCTGCGGGAACTGGAAAAATTCGACCCGGCCGCTATGCCGCTGGAGGTTTTCGTCCACGGCGCGCTTTGCGTCGCCTACTCCGGCCAGTGTCTCACGAGCGAGTCGCTCGGCCAGCGCAGCGCGAACCGCGGCGAGTGCGCGCAGGCCTGCCGCATGCCCTACGAACTGGTCGTCGACGGCGCGGCGCAGGATCTCGGCGACAAACGCTACCTGCTCTCGCCCCAGGACCTCGCCGCCGTGCGAGAGATTCCCGACCTTGTCCGCCTTGGAGTGCGCAGTTTCAAAATCGAGGGCCGCCTGAAGTCTCCGGAATACGTCGCCGCCGTCACCTCCGTGTATCGCAAGGCGATCGACGCCGCGCTCGAGGCGCGTGAATCCGACCCGACATCCGACGATTGGTATCGGCTCGAGATGACGTTCTCACGCGGGCTGTTTTCCGGGTGGATGCACGGGGTCGACCACCAGCGGCTCGTGGGCGCGCGCTACGGCAAGAAGCGCGGCCCCTACGTGGGAAAAATCCGTCGCGTCGCGCACGATCACGTCGAAATCGAGGTTTCCGGAACCGCGGTGCGGAATGGAGACGGCGTCGTGTTCGACACCGGCGGCGATACGAACGCGGAACAGGGCGGGCGCATTTACGAGGTGCGCGGGGAAAAGCTGTTCTTTGAGCGCGGCCGCATCGACTTCTCGCGATTGAAACCGGGTGACCGCGTCTGGAAGACAAACGATCCCGCGCTCGACCGCGAGCTGCGCGCGACCTTCGCCGGCCGCATTCCGGTCCGGGAGTCGAACAAACCGGCGGTCGACTTTTGCATCCGCGGGTCGGTGGGAAAGCCGCTGCAAATCGAGGCCCGTGCGTCCGGCCGCTCTGCTTGCGTCGAGTCCGCTCAACCGCTGGCTGCCGCGATCAACCAGCCGCTCACGACGGAAAAACTCGCCGCCCAGCTGGGCAAACTCGACGAAACGCCGTTTCGGCTCGGCGCCATCGAAAACGCTCTGGAGGGAGCGGTGATTGCGCCGATCAGCGAGTTGAACCGGCTTCGCCGCGCGGCCGTCTCGGCACTTCTCGAGGAGCCACCACAGCCATTGCCCGAAGTTTCACTCGAGCAGATTCTTTCCGACATCCGGGCCACGCCCGCCGCCCCGGCGATTCCCTCGCTCACCGTGCTTTGCCGCACCCTCGAGCAGCTCGACGCCGCTCTCGCCGGACCGGTGGATCACGTCTATGCGGACTTCGAGGACATCCGGCGCTACCGCGAGGCCGTGGACCGCGCCCGTGCCGCGGGGAAGGTGATTTTCCTCGCCACCCCGCGCATCCAGAAGGCCGGCGAACAGGGATTCTTCAAGCTGATCGAGAAGGCCGCACCCGACGGCGTGCTGATCCGGAACGTCGGCGCGATCGACTGGTTTCGAAATTCCCCGCTCCGGCGCATCGGCGACTTTTCGTTGAATGTCGCGAATCCGGTCACCGCGTCGAAGTTCATCGAGCGCGGCCTCGAGCGCGTCACGGTTTCCTACGATCTCACGGTTGCGCAGGCCGCCTCGCTGGCACGCGGGGTTCCGTCGAACTGGCTCGAGCTCACGCTTCACCAGCACATGCCGATGTTTCACATGGAGCACTGCGTGTTCGCGGCGTTCATGAGCAACGGATCGTCGTTTCTCGATTGCGGACGTCCCTGCGAGAAACATCGCGTCCATCTGCGCGACCGCGTCGGCGTGGAGCATCCGCTGCGCGCCGATGTCGGCTGCCGGAACACGCTCTTCAACGCCGCGGCGCAAACCGGCGCAAAGTTTTTCGACGACCTCTGGAATGCCGGCCTGCGGCACTACCGTGTCGAACTGCTGGAAGAGGACGCCCGCGAAACCCGCGAGATTCTCGCCGCCTACCGCGCATTGATCGACGGTCGCGACGACGGCGGAACGCTGTGGAGGAAACTCAAGGCCACGCACCAGCTCGGAGTGACGCAGGGAACCTACTGACGTGGTCATTTTCGATTCGCTCGCACCGATTCTTCTACTGCTCGCGCTCGGTGCCGTGCTTGCGCGACGGAAGTTTCTCGGTCGCGAGTTCATGGCGGACCTCAACCGTCTCGCATTCTGGATCGCGCTGCCGGCCATGATCTTCCACGGCGTCGCGCATGCGGGAACTCCGGGCCGGTCGACCTGGCTGCTCCTCGGCGTGCTCGTGCTCGGAACGTTCGTCGTGTTTGGAATCGCCTGGACGACCGGCGCGATCCTGCGGTGTTCCGGATCGACGCAGGGCGCCCTGATCCAGGCGGGATATCGCGGGAACCTCGTCTACATCGGCGTTCCGATTCTCGCCTACGCATTCGACGTGTTGCCCGATGCCGAGGAGGCGGAGGCCATGGCCACCGCGCTGCTCGTGATGGCCCCGATGACCGCGCTCTACAACGTCCTGGCGGTCGTGGCGCTCCAGCTTCCCCAGCATCAACTTTCTGCCGCAGGACTTCGCTCCGCCGCGCGGTCGATCCTCTCGAATCCATTGATCATCGCCTGCGCCGCCGGACTGGCCGCAAATCTCGGTGGAATGGGAGTGCCGCGCTTCGCCGATCGCACGATCGAGGCCCTCGGCGGCTCCGCGGTTCCGATCGCGCTGCTCTGCATCGGCGGATCGCTCGCCTCGATCGAGCTGCGGGGCCGGCGGCGGGGCATCCTTGCCGCCACAGTCCTCAAGATTCTGGTCGCTCCGGCGGTGATGTTCGTTCTCTCGAGACTGGCCGGAATCGGCGCCATGGAAACGCGCATCGCCCTCGTGCTGGCCTCCTGCCCGACCGCTGCCGCCTCCTACATCATGGCGCGTCAGCTCGGCGGTGACACCGATCTCACATCCGGCGCAATCGCACTGACGACGCTCTGCGCCGGTCCGGCACTCGCACTCGCGCTCTGGATCTAGTATTCCCGCGCGAGCAGGTGGTCTGCGATCTCGGCGAGGCGACGACCACGCGAGCCAAACGGCTTGAGCGCCGACCGCGCCGCCTCGGTCAGGCGTTGCGCCTCGCGTCGGGACGCCTCGAGTCCGATCACCGACGGATAGGTCATCTTCTCTGCAGTGAGATCCTTCCCGGCACTCTTGCCGAGTTTTTCGCTGGTCTGCGTGACGTCGAGAATGTCGTCGATCACCTGGAACGCGAGGCCGAGATTCCGGCCAAAATCCGTGAGAGCCGCGAGCTTCGCGGGAGTGGCGTTCGCACTCATCGCGCCGAGGCGCAGGCTGCATTCGATCATCGCCGCCGTCTTCCGTTCATGAATGAACCGCAACTGTGCGCGCGTTGCCTTGCGGCCCTCGCCCTCGAGATCGGCGACCTGTCCGGCGATCAGCATCCGGCTGCCGGCCGCGAGCGCAAGTTCCCGAATCATTGCCGCGACGGAATGCCTGGGCGTCGGCTTCGCGCTTGCAAGGATTTCGAACGCCTGCGTGAGCAAGGCGTCGCCGGCGAGCACGGCGATGCCCTCTCCGAAGACCTTGTGCGATGTCGGCCTTCCGCGCCGAAGATCATCGTCGTCCATGCACGGAAGGTCGTCATGCACGAGCGAATACGTATGCACGCACTCGACCGCGCATGCGGCGGGCAAGGCCTCCTCAGCGTCACCACCACACGCCTCCGAGGCGGCAAAACACAACACGGGGCGCATCCGCTTGCCGCCGGCAAACAGGCTGTAACGCATCGCGCGATGGATCGTTGCGGGCTTCGTCGTGCCCTTGGGGAGGAATTGATCCAGCGCCCGATCGACCCGCGTGCCACACGCGGCAATGTATTCCGACAACTTCATGCCCTGCGATTCAATGCGCTGACATTGCACAGCCACGTCGTCCCAATCACGGCCAGAATTGCCGCGCCGTTCAATGCTCCCGCCCAGTCTCCGAACTTCGCTCCCGTGATCGAGCCCATGGCGTTGAGCACGCCCACGCCGAGCACGAAAACTCCCGCCGCGCCAAACAGCCATCTGCCTGGTGCCGCATTCGTGAACGTGTAGGCAAACGGAAATGCCGCGCCGACCATCGCGATGCCGAGGTAGGATACCGCAGGAATCTTCTCAACGAGGCCGCTGATGATCCCAACGATTCCCACAATGACACCCCCTCCGCTGACAAAGGCCTCGATTTTCTCGCCACGCCCGAGCGCGTGCCGCGCAAACCGGTCGAAGGCAAGCTGCAGGTTGCCGACGGGACGGGCGATATGCACCCACAGCACGAAGACGAGATATCCAAAAATCACGATTTCGGCGAGGGGCCCAAGCACCAGCCGCGCGAACTTCACCAGTAGAATCAGTCCAATGAAGATCATCCACTGGCGGCCCTCGGTGAACCGCTGCATGAAGAAGCAGTAGTTCAAATAGGCGCGGTAAATCGGCGCCCGCGCACGGAAGGCCTCCTTGAGCCCCTCCTGCGCGGATTCATTTCCGGGCTCGAGCCGCAACGCCTCGAGAAAATGCGTCTCCGCCTGGCGTCGATCCCCGCGCTGGAGCGCGGTCCAGCCGGCCGCCGCGTGCGTGTCGGCGTCCTCCGGATCCTGCGAAAGCATGTAGGCGATCTGGTCCTGGCTTTCGTGCAGGCGGTTCTGGAGTCGCAGCGCGTGCGCGAGCTGATTGGCTGCTCCAGGGTGGTCGGGATTGATTTCGAGCGCCTGACGGGCGGCGGATTCAGCCTCCTTCCACTCGTTGCGACGGAGATGCGCTGCGGCTTTCGCGACAAACGCGTCCTCGCACTCCGGATCGAGTTCCAGCGCGGTCTGCACCGAGCGCAAGGCGTCAGCGGGTTTCCGCATCTCGACCTGGATGATGGCTTTCAGCGCATGAAGATAGGCGACCTCCGGCGCAAGCGAGATGGCACGGTCGATGGTGCCGAGCGCGTCGGCCGCCCGGTATTGGTGGAGTTCGCAGAGCGCGAGCCGCGAGAGCACAAAGGGATCGTTCGGATCGATCCCGAGCGCTTCGCGAAAATATTTCTCCGCTTCCGGATATCGGCCCTGATCGAAGAGAATCGACCCTCGCTGCTCCGCGGGAGATCCCGATCCGTCGCTCATCGCTTGATTCCGAGGAAATCGAGGACGTCGTTGTAGAAGCCGCCCTGGTTCGAATAGAGCGCATAGTTCTTCGCACTCTCGAACCACGCCTTCGTCGACGGCTTCACCGTTTTCACCGTATCCGCCAGATCGCGCTGCGTAATAGGCACGATCTGCCCGGTCTTCATCGCCTGGGACAGGCTGCGTTCGACAGCGGTTTCGAACACCGCCTTCAAATCCGCTCCCGAAAAATCCTTCGTCCGCTTCGCGAGGTCACGTGCGTCGAGATTTGCGATCGGCTTGCCCCGTGCGAGCACCTCGATGATGGACGCACGCGCCGGCTCATCGGGCGGTGGAACGAACAGAATCCGGTCAAAGCGGCCGGGCCGCCGAAACGCCGGGTCGATGTGCCAGGGTGCATTCGTCGCTCCGAGAATGAGCACGCCGTCGTTGCTCGCGACATTGCCGTCCATCTCGGCGAGAAACTGATTGATCAACGTGCGCCCGGGGCTCTTTCGCAGGTCGCGGCGGTCGGCGGCGAGGGCATCGACCTCGTCGAAAAAGAGAATCGCCGGCGCGTTGTCGCGGGCGAGTTCGAAGATCCGGTGGAGGTTCTTTTCGCTCTCGCCGATGTAGAGATCGAGAATCTGGTGGATTCCGATCGAGAGGAAATTCGCGT
>CALGTD010000003.1 GCA_937901895.1 uncultured Spartobacteria bacterium
CGAAGCCAATCAAAAAGTTCGGCAAATTCACCAATCATATTTATGGCCTAACGCCAAGCTCAGCTACCCCGATCGGACGCTGAACTCTTGTGAAGGTGTGGATGGAAAGGATAGGCGGTCGTGAAAAGGCGACGCGAGGCGGCTAGGGGTTAGCTGCAGCGCCTTGTTCGGCTGTATTATGCAGCACGGAAATCGCGCCAATCACCGACAGAATGAAATGAGCGACAGGAAACAAAAGAATAGCGATACCAAGAGGCCATAGTGATAAATCTTCGTCGGATAGAGATGAGAATCGAAAATCTGGAAGAAATAGAACAAACCAACACGGAATATAAACAATACTGGTTAGCCAAAAAGCCCGTTTATCTAGATTAAAAATTCGATGGGGATATCTCCAATACTGAATAACTAAAAATAATCCGATGAGAACCAGGGCTGCTGCGAGGTAACCTCGAATGCCAAGCGAAGGAAATATGGGAAGAATGTAAAATGGAAGTAAAAGCAGACTTGGCATGCAGATGATGCCGATTGCTGCGGGTAGAATCGAAAGAAAGCCCAGATTTCGCGCGGCCCACTGATCAAGCGTCAAATTCATATTTCTTATAGCCGAACGCCAAGCTCAGCTACCCCGAGCGCGGGTTGAACTCCTGTGGGAGCGTGGACAGAAAGGAAAGACGGTAGTGAAAAGTTGACGCGATGCGGCTAGGGGTTAGCTGCAGCGCCTTGTTCGGTCTTTCGCTTTGTAGGATTTGGCTTCCGGAACAAATTCATAATCTTGTCGAGGATCCACCATTTATAAAGTGTGCTAACAAGCTCGAGAATGACGAAGGCAAGAATACAAAAATACCAAGCTAACCATCCTTGTATGCCAATGCCTATCAAGAGAAAAATAACGCCGATTGCGAACGGTTGATCAAAATTGATAGAAGCACCCATTTCATCATGGTTCACATATCTTGTATTCATTATGAACCAATAGTGCGCTAGGACAATGAAACCGCACCCTATCAAAATAGAAATGGCGGAGAATGTATTCATTTTATAGACCGAACGCCAAGCTCAGCTACCCCGAGCGGGCGCACAAGCTCTGGTGTGGTGCGAATGGAAAAGCCGGGCGGTCGTAGGAAATCGGCACGTGGCGGCTAGGGGTTAGCTGCAGCGCCTTGTTGGGCTGTATTTTCAGTCCCACCAAAGATAGAGGTATCGCTCATCTATAATCGATTCTGAAGCCTTCATGTCTTCGTATCCTTCGGACTCGGCCTCTTTCTCGAATATGGAATAAATCTGATCTCTATTTATTGAGAGGTCAGATGGTAAGACGATAACGAGGGAATCCGCATATGGTCCTCCAAATTCCGAAATCTCTTTTGGATTTTTTGAAATTGAATCATCGGGAATGAAGACTCGCTCAGCACCGGCTTCATAGCAGGAAGAAACGAACGAAATAGCATCTTGAGTGGAATCAAATCTGTTAGCTGCAAAACAAGATTGAGCATGATTGGATTTGAGCCAATCAAGTGCTTCCGGACCGGTGGACGATGTAAGTGGCATTTTTTATAGCCCAACGCCAAGCTCAGCTACCCCGAACGGGCGCACGAGCTCTGGTCTGATGTGGATGGAAAGGCCGGTCGGTCGTAGGAAATCGGCACGCCGCTGCTAGGGGTTAGCTGCAGCGTCTTGTTAGGCCTGCATTTTTTGAAATTGAACCCAAGCAATACGAAATAGGAGAAAAGCAAAAGGAAGAAGAAGCAGGTAACCGGAAATCCTACAAAACGAAGTGGCTGATCCTTTTTTAGCTAAAAATAGAACGATGAGATAGATCGTTGCAATGAGGCCTGATCCGAGTGTGGCAATAACTGATAGAAATAATCCAAAATTGATCGCGAATGCTTTTCCGCCTTCGAAATCGGAGAGAGGAATGACATCTGAAACACATGAAAGACTTGTGTAGTTTCCTGCGCAAAATGCTGTAGATACCGCTGAAATAATCGCAATCCAGAGAAATGCTCTATCGGCGCCCGAATTATGTTGGTCGAGTGAATTCAAATTTTAATGGCCTAACGTCAAGCTCAGCCGCCCCGATCAGGTGACCGAGCTCTTGAGAAAGGTGGTTTTCTATGCAGGTCGGAAGTCAGAACAAAACCGCCGTGCGGCTGCTAGGGGTTGGCTGCAGCGCCTTGTTCGCCTTCTTTATGGAGACTGGGCATCAAGCACCTCTTGTGGAAGTTCGATAATGGATCTAAGAGCCATGCAGAGTTCATTGTCAGGTCCTGGCTTTCCCGCGATGTCTAAACGTTTTTTGGGCTTTACCCATGTAAGACACTTGAAGCAAAGACTGGTCTTCAGCTTTTTCCCATCGGAATCGGTGGCCTCGATACCGTAAATGGGATCATGTCCACAAAAGTGAGTGGCAGGAGTAGTGAGTAATGATGTCTTTAGAATCTGGATGACTTTCTCAGCTTCTTGTGGCGAGGCGTTCTTGGTTTCGATGATTCCCCTCCATTTATCGCTCCAGTCAATCCAAAAGCGCTGGTCTGTTTGCTCTTTATCTGTGACATCGAGCAGATGGACTATAAGAGAAGGCGGTGCAGCAAAAGCCGAAAGGCCGAAAAGCAGGGAAAGCGCGATAGCTACAGTTTTCATAAGGCGAACGCCAAGCTCAGCTACCCCGAACGGGCGCACAAGCTCTGGAAGTGGTGTGTGATGGAGTCCGAACGGTCGTAGGAAACCGGCAGATCGCTACTAGGGGTTAGCTGCAGCGCCTTGTTCGGCCAATGCGACCGATCAACTCTTCAATCTGTTAACTACCCCATTAATGATGTCACTCTTTAGCGCAACAGGATCGATGGCAACGCTGAGAACCGCTCTACAAGAGGGACAAAGATAAGAGATGCCTTTCCATGACGGCGTAAAACCGACATGAACATCGACGTCTTCAATCACAACGTTGCGAACAGTAGTCTCGCACTTAGGACATATTCCAGTATTAATCATATTATTTTGTGACCTCTGATTTCAAATGCAATGTGATGTAGGCGCTTCCGTGATCCAATCTAATTTCTTTGTGCGTGCAATGAAACTTGACGCCTTCGAGCCAAAGAATGTCGCCTTTTGAAGGAAGACAATCTGTGGGAATCAGAGAATGTCCGTGTTCTTGTATCCCTGCATCATCGCAGACGATTTCTTCAATGTGGATTTCGATTGCTTTCATAAATTATGGCCGAACGCCAAGCTCAGCCGCCCCGATCAGGCGTCCGAACTCTTGAGAAGGGTG
>CALGTD010000004.1 GCA_937901895.1 uncultured Spartobacteria bacterium
CATGCAGCACCTAGCATGCCATTTCCACTCAGCTATATTTTGAGATAGCTTCTAGTCCTCGCCCAGCAGAGCCTGCTGGGTGGTCTCCGCGACAATGAGCAGGACGACGAAATCGAACGTGGTGATCTCGCCCAACGAGCGTTTGCCGCTGATGCGAAATACGAGCATCAAAAACGCGTAAACAGCAAGGCCGCGGAGGACGGATTCCATAGGTCACGGATAGGCGAATTGGCGAAATGAAACCGTGTGACCGTTCACGCGGATCGCGCCATCGAGCTGGCCAACGCGGGAGGGCGCATATGCGATGGTCACGATGGACGGGGAGTCGGACGCCGGAGCGAATGCATACACATGCGACTTCGGGTTCGCGGAGATGGAGTGAGGCGGAGGAACGATCCGATCGATCCGCACGGCATCTGCGAAGCTTCGGCCAATCTCGACGGAGATGGAGTCGCCGGCTTTCGTCGGGAGGGAAATTTCGATGGTCGTGCCGGTGTCGAATCGCACGAACCGCTCGTAGTTTACTTCGAGTCCGTTGGCGCGCACCACGCTCTCCGCCAGCGGACCACCGGCTCCGAACAGCCCCAGCACGGCCGCAGCGACGAAGAGGAGCATCACCATGAAACCGATCCGCTGCGCCTTCCAGGAAAACTCCTGAAACACGGGGTCCTCGCCGACTTCCAGCCGGTGGCTCTTCGTGGGGCTCATGGTTCTGCGTTGAGGATCGCAAGCCGTTCGCCCGCCGGCCGCCCATGCGACCCTACGGCAGCGCGGAGATTGGGGGCAGCTTCTGCTTTCGTTCGAGCACTGGAGTGAAGAGGTCTCCAAGCTTCTCCGTGCGCTGCAGAACATCATCCGCAACGAACGACAGGCGCTTTCGTCGTTTGACGGCCTCCTCAACTTCCTCCCACATCACAGGGGTCGAAACCGTCGGCTGCTCCTTCGCGCGAAGCGAATAGACGTTCACGGTTGTCTTCTTGTCGTCGTTCTGGCTCCAGTCCACGAGCACGCGTCCCTTGCGCAGTGCCTTCTGCATTCGCGAGACGACCATCTTGGGAGCCTGACGCTCCAGCAGCTCGGCCACGGCGTGAGCGAAGGGTTTCGTCTTCTCGTAGGTGACCGGTGTGTTCAGCGGAACATAAACCTGAAGGCCCTTCGATCCGGAGGTTTTCGCGAAGCTTTCGAGTCCGAGTGCTGAGAAGAGGTCGCGCAACAACAGGCCGACCTTGCAGCAATGCAGAATGTCCGCGGGCGGACCGGGATCGAGATCGAATGCGATGGAGGTCGGACGTTCGATCCGTGGAGCCTTGTGCAGAAACGTGTGAAGCTCGAGATCGGCGAGGTTCGCCGCCCACACCAGTGCGGGAAGATCGCCCACCACGCAGTATTGAATCTCGTCGCCGTTCTTCTTCGGAACAGCGGTTGTCTCGACCCACTCCGGACGATGGGACGGGCATTTTTTTTCGTAGAAGAAAAAGCCCTCCACGCCGTCGGGATACCGCTTCAACGTGATCGGCCGCGCGGCAAGATGAGGGAGAAGCCAGGGGGAGATGCGGATGTAGTAGTCGATGACCTGCCCCTTCGTGAATCCCGCCTTGGGATACAAAACCTTGTCGAGGTTGGAAACGGGCACCTTGCGGCCTGCGACATCGAGTGTGGCGGACTTCGGCATCAGCGTGCGGCAATTTCGCGAATGACTTCGCGGGCGTCCTTGTCCTCTCGCAGGCCGAGAAACACCGGCTGGCGGAGGTGATTGTCACGGGTCCACTCCGAGAATTTCACCTGGCACACGAGATCTGGTGCGATCCAGTGACAGCGGCGCATTTCGGATTTCGTGATTGCCTGTCCATAGCGGGAGGAGCGGGGTTGGGGGAGATTGGTGAAGGGACATTCCGGCTGCGCGAGCTTCTGCATTTTCCCGTGCAGATTGCGAAGCATCGCGTGGTTGAAGCCCGATCCGACCTTTCCCACGAACTCGAGATCGCCCTCCCGATAGACGCCGACGATGAGCGCGCCGAAGTGCTTGCGCGTGCCATCCGGATTGGTGAAGCCGCCGATCACGAATTCCTGCTCCTGCACGAGTTTGAGTTTGATCCAGGCGCCGCTTCGACGGCCGGATTCGTAGGTGGAATCGGCGCGCTTGCCGATCACGCCCTCCAGACCAAGCTTCTTCACGCGTTCAAGCAGCACCGTGGCATTGCTGCCGAGCGCTCCCGAGAAGCGAACCGGATCCCGCGCGGATTTCAGCGCCCGCTCGAGATGTGCCTTTCGTTCGAGGAGCGGGAGGTCACGAAGGTCCTTTCCCGCGAGCCGGGGCGCGTCGAAGACGTAAAAGCAGATCGGAGGTTTTTCTTCGCCGATGTCGTAGGCCTGCAGAAGCTGAAACGACGAGCGGCCATCCGGATCAAGCGCGACAATCTCGCCGTCGAGAATGGAATCTTCGAGTCCGAGCTTCGTCACAGCGTCGAGCACCTCGGGAAACTTTGCGCCAAGCGGTTTCTCGTTTCGTGACATCAACATCGCCTCTCCGCCGCCGATCAACGCGAGTGCGCGGAATCCATCGAACTTGATCTCGTAGAGCCACTCTCCGCTTGGAGGGCGGGCTGCGAGTTTCGCTTTCATCGGTTCCTGAAAAGCAGGAAGCGGCGCGGTGCTTTTTTTTCGCCTCGCGCTTTGCCGCGAACTCCAGACCCGTTCGCCGCTCGCAAGCTGTTTCATCGACTTTCCGGATAGAACGGAAGTGTCGTCCGCCTTCTTCGAGACGGGCTTCATATCCTCGCCGCTGCGGATCAGCAGCCACTCTTCGCTGTCACGCAGCCGGACGAGATGCCATGCGCCATCGAGTTTTTTGCCGTGCAGCGAGAAGTGAAGTTTGCCCGCGGCGAGGTCTTTTGCGGGCGCTCGGGTTGAAGGTTCCCACGTTCCGGCGTCCCACACCATCACCGTGCCGCCGCCATATTCGCCCGCAGGAATCGAGCCTTCAAAATCGATGTAGGACACCGGATGATCCTCCACCTGCACGGCGAGTCGTCGCTCGCCGTGGGAGCAGGGGACGCCTTTCGGAACCGCCCATGATTTCAGGGTGCCTCCGAGTTCCAGTCGAAAATCGTAATGCAGCCGGCTCGCCGCGTGTTTCTGAATCACGAAGCGTCGCCCGCTTGATTTCGCCCGCCTGGGAGGCGGTTCCGCGGTCTTCGTGAAGTCGCGCTTTCGCTTGTATTCGCGCAGCGACATGGCCTGCTACGCAGCCTTCCTGCGTGTCGTCTTTTTCTTGGCCGCAGCGCGTTTCGCAGCCGGCTTGCGACGAGCGGATTTCTTCGAGCCCGATGATCCGGAGGTCTCGGCAATGCTCTTTTGCAGCACGGAAACGAGGTCGATGACGTTCGCCGGCGCGCGGTGTTTCGCGGTCCTGGGTGCCGGGGCGCCGCCCTTTTCGATCTTCGCTTCGATGACCTTCGCCAGCGCATCGCGGTATTCGTCGGTGTATTGCTCGGGCTTCCAGGGCTCCGTCATGCTCTCGATGAGTTGGAGAGCCATTTTCAGCTCGGGTTTCCCGGGACCTTTCACGTTGGGAGTTTTGAATTCCGACACGTCGAGGATCTCGTCGGGAAAGTGCATCAGTTCGAGCATGAGCCCGTCCTTTTGCGGCTTCACGGCGGCAAGATGCTGTCGGGTGCGGATGACGACCTTCGCGATGGCGATCTTTCCACTCGTCTCGAGTGCTTCGCGAAGCAGAACGTAGGCGCGGTCGCCGCCTTTGGCCGCTTCCATGTAGTAGGGCTTGTAGAAAAGAACCGGGTTCACTTCGTCGATCTTCACGAAGTTGAGAATGTCCACCGTCTGCGTCGCTTCGATGTCCACGCGGGCGAAGTCCTCATCCTTCAGCACCACGAATTTCCCCTTCTCGTATTCGTAGCCCTTCACGATCTGATCCCACGGAACCTCCTTTCCATCGGCTTCGGCGACGCGCTTGTAGTTCACCGGACTGAGATCCGAGCCGCGCAGGAGCCGGAATTTCAACTCTTCGCGGCGGATGGCCGGATAGAGACCGACCGGGATGTTGACGAGGCCGAAGGTGATGGCGCCTTTCCAGATTGCCCTGCTCATAGCGATCAAACGTGCGAGGAAGTTCGCGCGGGGGAGAGCGATCGGATGCCCCGGGGCATCCACAGGAGTCGATGCGTGCGATGGGATTGAAACCATTTTCAGCCATGCTCGATTCTGTCGCTCCCTTTTTTCGCGAGTTCTCGCTCTCCACGGACAATCCCATCAATGTCGGCCGCGTTGAGCGGATTGTTTCCGCCGCGGCTGGATCGGCACTTGTCAGCGCGGGCGTGGCGCGGCGTGATCTCGGCGGGGCTTTGCTCGCGTTGGCGGGAGGAATGCTACTGCTCCGCGGGGCGACGGGACGCTGCGGCGCATATCGGGCGCTCGGCGTCGATACGGCATGCGACGATGGCAGAGGGGTGCCAGGAAGCGCCGGAATCCGCATCGAGCGATCCGTGGAGATTCGCCGCTCGCCGACGGATCTCTACGCCTTCTGGCGGGATCTCACGAACCTCCCGCAGGTTATGCCGCACGTAAAGTCCGTGGTCGTGCAGGGAGACCGCTCGCACTGGTCGGTTACCGGTCCGCACGGGCGCGAGGTGAGCTGGGAGGCCGAGATTATCAACGATCATCCGGACGAGCTCATCGCGTGGCAGTCGCTGCCGGGAGCCGATGTTCGCAACGCAGGCTCGGTGTGGTTTGAACCCGCGGATGAAGGTGCGACACGGGTGAAGGTCGCCCTCGAATACCTGCCGCCGGCCGGGCGCGCAGGGGCGTGGATTTCGGGCCTCCTCGGCGCATCACCGGAACAGCAACTCGAGGAAGATCTCCTCCGGTTCAAGACGCGGATGGAACCGGCTTCCTGAGGCGCGGTTCATGAAATCTGCATCGCCGCGCAAACGTCGTGTGCATTGGGTCGATCCCGACGTTCCACGTTCGCATGACGCGGTGCTCGTGATCGACGCCATCAACGATCTGGATTTTTCCGGAGGACGGGCCTTGCTGCGCGCCGCACTGCCGGCGGCCCGTCGCATTGCCGCTCTCGCCAAGCGGGCCCGGGCCGCGTCGGTGCCGGTGATCTACGTGAACGACAACTTCGGCCGGTGGCGTTCCGATTTTCGCCAGCAGGTCGCGCACTGTCTCGAGGACGATTGCGCCGGGCGTCCGCTCGTCGAACTGCTCAGGCCTGACGAGAAGGATTATTTCGTGCTGAAGCCGATGCATTCGGGATTTTACTCGACCACTCTGGAGGTTCTTCTAGATCGGCTCGGAGTCCGGCGCGTGGTGATCACGGGATTCGCGGCGGACATGTGTGTGCTCTACACGGCGAATGACGCGCACATGCGGGATTACCAGATCGTCGTTCCGCGCGACTGCGTGGCATCCGAGACGCCGTCCCGCAAGCGGTTCGCCCTCTCGCACCTGGCCAATACTCTCGGCGTGGACACATCACCCGCGTCGCGCGTCCGGTTTCACCGGGTGGATGAGGCTTAGTCTCCAAGTTTCAGCAACGCCTGCTGCCTGCGGAATGCGCCCGCGCGGGACCAGATTCCAAACTCGATGTGATAGGAATGGGCGAGATACACCGCGTCGCTTCCATTTTGCGTGCGCTCGGATTGAACGTAGGTGGAGAAATACTGATCGCCCTTGCGCAACAGCGCGAAACTCGCCCGTCCGTAGGCCGTCTGGAATTCCTCGCGCGCCACTTCCTCGTAACCCTGCTCGAGCTTCATGGCGGTGGACTCCGTCAACCACGCGAGAATCAACTCCGGACTTTCCGACGAGTGCTGCCGCCCGATGCGAACGAACGCCGGAACGGGATCGGGAGCCTGCACCCACTGCACCGTGACTTCGTCGGAGTTGAACGCAATGATGCCGAGCAGAGTGTCAAATGTTGCGACGGTCCCGTTGTCCGACTGCTCGATCCGAGAGGCATACTCGAGGGCCACATGATCGAATTCCGTCGCTCCGGAGGATGAGTCGGTATGCGACGGACGCTCTGTGAGCAGTGATGCGGGAAGCGCGTTCGACAGGTCGAGGGCGAGGGAAATCGGGCTGATTAGCAAGCCGGCGGCGACGACGACGAAAACAGATCGGAGCAGCATGCAGAGGTTTCGGGGAAGGTGGATGAAAGTGCCTTCAGGAAAACGCCGGGATGCGACGTCAGGAACGGACGGAGAACAGCCGCGAGACTCAGGAAATCACCCGACGGGCAGCTCATGGCGCCTCCCGATTTGCAGAGTGGCAATCTGCACGTAAGGAAATTTTCTCCGAATCAGTCACTCCATGAACTTCAGCAAACTCCCCCGTCAGTCGGAGGCTCTCCGTGCCCTCGGTTTTGCAAAGCGCAAAAAGAAAAGCGAACTCCGCAGCTCCTTGCGGCGCATGCTCGCAGACGCGATCCGGTTTCCAGCCGACACTGAACAACAGTGGCCCTATCGGCGCGTGGCGGAATAGCGGCAGCGCGACCGCCGCGCAGGTTGATGCCCTCTGGATTTTCAACTGGGGGAAAACACCGACAGGCCGGCGGGTGCGTCCTCCGACGCCGAGGCGGGAGTGGCATCCGATCTTCTCCCGCTATGAAAAAGACTACTCTTCTTCCAAAGATCGCCGCAGCGCTTGCTCTCGGAATGTTTGCCGTGACCGCGCATGCGGACGATGAACCGGTTCCGCATCCCAATGTCGGAGTTGGCACCGGACATGGCAAGGCGTCGAACACAGGCTCGGGAACGGCGGTGGAGACTCATCGGGTCACGACACCGGACGTGCAAACCGACGATGCGAAGGTGCATCCCAATGTGGGAGTCGGAACCGGCCGCGGATCGGCGTCGAATACCGGGGCGGGGACGGGCGCGGACGCCGATGGCAATCCGAACGTTTCCAAGGCGAAACTTCCCGACACCTCCGTCACCACGGCGACCAAGGCGGCGTCGACCAGCGAGGAGAGCCGTGCGGAGGCGGAAATGAAGGCGCGACGTGCCGAAGCGGAACGTCGTCAGGCCGAAGCTGCGGCCGAGGCAGCGCGTGCCGCCGAGAAGGCGGACGATTGATTCCTCCGGTTTTTGCGCGAGAGCCCGCCCTGGAAACGGGGCGGGCTTTTTTGCGTTCGAGGGAGGAGCAACGTTCAGCTGCGACGTCCGGCGATCTGGACGAGCAGCCGGGAGAGGACGATGTCCTCTGCAAGCTGCGTGGTGACGAGATCCCGGTTGGCGCGGGCGCACGCGGCAAAACCTTCCTGGAGTTCCGGAAGGGCGTATCGCGCGCTGTTCGTCGCCGCGATTCCCAGCGGGTAGGTGTTCAGGGAGCCGTCCTTCTTGCGGGGAAGATGTGCGATTGCAGACTCGGGGAGACGATTCAAAGCCGCCGAGAAAAACTGCGGCTTCGTCGGCGGCGAAATCTTGTGCGTCACCATCAGGTCCTTCACGACGAGCAGATTCCGGACGGTCGGCACAATGGCCGCCAGGAGAATGCCGACTCCGCGTTCCCCCTGGCGGAACAGCTGGTCCAGCGTGCGCAGGCAAAGCGGGAGGTCCCGCTTCGCGAGGGCGTTGCCGAGGTCAAAAATGCCGCCCGCCCGCGTCGATGGAACGAGTTCGCGGACGGTGTCGACTTCGACGGTTGCGCCATCGTCGGCTGCGAGCTGGAGTTTCTGGATTTCGCTGTCGAGCTGGCGGGTTTCCGCGCCAACCCGTGCCGCGAGAACAGCGGCGGCTTCCTCGGTGAGCGAGAGACCGGCGGCCGCGGCGCGTTCGGCGACCCAGTCGACAATATCGGCTTCGGTCGCATTCCAGCCGAAGTCCGGTTTGTCATGCAGATGAACGGTCGCGATCTTGCCGAGCGTCTTGTAGGCGGAGCGGCGTTTGTCGGGCTCGATGGCGCTGAGGAGGAAGACGATTCCATCCGGGAGGCCCTTCGACAAAAGGGCAAGCAGTTCCTCGACGGCATTCTGCACCGTTTCGGAACGGCCCGTAACGGAGTCGGCAAGAAAGGTCGCGCTCTTCAGCCAGACGAGCTTGCCTCCGCCGAAGAACGGCACCGTGAGCAACGCCTCGATCGTGGCCTTTACCCGTGCTGCGGCCTCATCCACGGTCGCCACTGCGCCGTCGATCGTCTCGATTGCGAACGGGTCGTCCGAGGGCGCCAGTTCCGCGGCAAGCCCGGCGGCAGCCTTTTTCACCGCGGCTTCGTCGGAGCCGGTGACGAAATGAATGGAGGCATTTGCCTGGGATTTCCTGGCGGCGGGCATGGGACGAGCGTGAATGGCTTTTGCGGGAAAGAAAAGACCTGCCGTGCTTCCGGGCGATTTACGGTTGCGTGGCAAAACGGCCTGATTGCCGTCGTGAATTCCTTCCGTTGCGGACGGAAGGTGGGGTGACCGACGGGACTCGAACCCGCAACAGCCAGAACCACAATCTGGAGCTCTACCATTGAGCTACGGCCACCATTCTTCGTGCCGTGGAGCACGGCCCGGAGGGGTGGTTTTATTTCGCTTTTGCGGGGGATTTGTCAACCGGGATTGTCGCGCTCGACCCGGAGTCGGCGTTGCGGCAGGGTGGCGTCATGGACGTGCTGTGGTGGGGATTGACCGTGCTTTTGATGCTGGCAGGCCTTCTCGGAACCGTCGTGCCGTTGATTCCGGGAACGATTCTGATCCTCGGAGGAGCGGTGCTGAATCACTTCACCGTCGGCGCCGTCGGCTGGCCCACGCTGGCCGTGTTGCTGGGGCTCGTTGTGCTCGCACAGGTGCTCGACCTGGTGAGCGGCGCCGCGGGCGCAAAATGGTTTGGCGCAACGCGCTGGGGCGCGATAGGCGGAATTCTGGGCGCGGTCGCGGGGCTGTTTTTCGGGATTGTCGGGATCTTCGTCGGACCGCTTGTCGGCGCGCTCATTGGTGAGTTGCTGGGGGGACGGGGAATCCTTCCCGCCGGCAAATCCTCGGTGGGCACGTTTCTGGGGACCGCCGCCGGAATGGTCGGAAAAGTTGCGATCGCGCTGGTGATGATCGGGTGGTTTGCGATCGCGGCGCTCTGGAGATAACGCGCCGGTTCCGACCGGGAATCAATGGTCGCGATATCGCGCCATGAACTTCTGCTCCGCCTCGGGGGTGCAGATGAGGATGAGCGGGTGTCCCGCGTGCAGCGGCTTGTCCGCGGGCGGATTGATCTGCAGACCATCGGCGGAGCCGATCGCCACCACGCCGCAGCCGGTTTCCTGCGGAATCGCGGCCTCCGCGAGCGTGCGGCCGGAAAGCGCCGCAGGGACACGCGTCTCGGTGACATGCAGTCCCTCGGCGAGCATGAGAATGTCGGCGCGCTGGAGGAAGTTGAACATCGAGTTGGCGCCCATCCACGCGTAGGACAGCACGAAATCGGCGCCCGCACGGTGCAGTGTGGCGACGTTGCGCTCGTGAACGGCGCGACTGATGATCTGCACATCCGGGCGCAGACGGCGGATGTAGATCGTGAGGTAGGTGTTCAGGTCGTCGTCGTGCGCCGTGATAACGACGGCCGGAGTCTCGCGAATTCCCGCCCGCTCGAGGGTGACGATATCGGCTGCGCTGCCGAGGATGTAGGTCTTGGGATCGCGGATGCGTCCGGGTTGGTTTTCGATGATTCGATAATCAATGCCGCGTTCTCCGAGGGCTCGAGCGGTTTCGCGGCCGACGCGGCCTCCGCCGACGATGATAACCGGCGCGCCGCTGACGTGGTAGATGCAGAAAAGCTCGTTGTATCTCGCGAACTGCTCGCATGTTCCCGCGAGGAGGAGAATCGAATGATCGTCGATCTTCGTCTGGGCGGTCGCGATTTCGATGCGGCCGCGTTTCCAGAGACCGAGCACGTTGACGCCGATCGTCTCCCGCAGTTTCGACTGGGCAAGAGTCCGGCCCACGAGAGGGGTGCCTGCAGCGGTGGCCTCGGCGATCTCGACGTCCTTGAAACTGCCGATGACGTGCGCCGTTGCGTCGACGCCGATGATGCGGCGCGCGAGAGCCTGTCCCATCATTTCGGGGAGGCGCAGCACGCTCGTGCTGCCGGCAAACTGGAGGATTTCGACGGACTCCTCGGAGTTGGCGGTGGCGATGATGGGGACGTTCTTTGCGAGTTCGCGAACGGTGAATGCGATGTTCGTATTCGCGAAATCGTTGCCCGTGCAGGCAACGAGGGCGGCCTGTTCGACCCGGGCAAGATGGTAGGTCTCGGGACGGTCGAGTTCGCCCAGCATGACGTTGATCCCGAGATCGTGGAGTCGCAGAGCCTCGGGGAGGTCGTTGACGATCATCGCGTAGGGAATGCGGTAGCTGTCGAGTTTGCGGATGAGCGAGCCGGAGACGGGATCGTCATTGGTCAGCAACACATGACCCGACATCGACTCGGGGAGTTTGCGCGGCGCGCGTGCTTCGTTCTGCGCCTCCATCCATGGCGCGTAGAAGAACTGGATGAACGTGAACGGGAGAAGCACGAGCAGGAAGATCATTCCCGACACCATCACGATGATGGAGAAGAACCGCCCCATGTCGGTCGTGAACGTGATGTCACCGAAACCGAGCGTGCTCATCACGGTGAGCGTCCAGTAGAGGCCCGTGAGCCACGAGTGCCGCTGGTTCTCGTGGAGCATGATGATGTGAAACAGCGCCGTGTAGACGGCGATCATCACGCAGAGCAGCGCGAGGAAACGGCCGAGTAGAAGGACATTCCGATGGCCCGCAGATTTATCCACCGATGAGAGGATTTGGGAAATGATCGTCTTCATGTGCGGGCCGGGGATGATTGAAGCGGGAAATCCGCGAAGGCGGAAGAACGATGCGGAGCCATCAGGTCACGCTCCGAAGTTTCAATCCGGGAATGTCGGCGCCGGCGCGACGGTCGAGAATCTTTGCGCCGAGCGGGGACTCCGGCGTGACCACGGTGATCGTCCGGCCGTCGAGCGTGATTTCCGTTCCGCCTCCCGCCGGACCGATGAAGAACCACTCCACGCCGTCTGGAAACTCGATCTCGACCAGTGCGCCGACATCGGCGGGGGACCCGGGAGGAAGATCCTCGAGGGGGACCTTCTCGAATTCCGCGGCGGCCAGTGCGGCGGCCTGCGCCTGCTGTGCCAGCCCGTCGGCGAGGTAGTTTTCCTCAATGGAGCGGGTGTCGTATTTCCCCTCCGCCTTGCTTTCCTCGTCGTTCCCCTCCGCGCGTGTCTGCCGTGAGGCGGCAAGCCGGGCGTCGAATTCCTCGCGGAGCTTTTCGAGAATCAGGGCGACGATGCGCTGCTTGGTCTCGGATGGCATGGTGTGCCGGGGCAGTTTAACCGGCCGTGACAGCGGCGCGGGCATCGTTGAGCGCGTCGGTCTTCTCAAGGAAGTAATCGTAGCCGCCCGGGTAGGGCGTGACTTTTCCGGCGTTCACGTGAAGCACCTTGGTCGCGAGCTTGCGGATGAAATGCACGTCGTGGCTGATGAAGACCAGCGTGCCCTCGTAGGCCTCGAGCGCAAGGATGAGTGACTCGACGGTGTGAATGTCGAGGTGGGTCGTCGGCTCGTCCATCAGGAGGAGGTTGGGCGGATCGACGAGAAATTTGATGAGATTCAGACGGGTTTTTTCCCCGCCGCTGAGCACGCCGGTTTTCTTGTAGATGTCGTCCTTGCGGAAGAGAAACGAACCGAGGATGCCGCGGGCTTCGTTCTCCCGGAGTTCGCCGTTGCTGGCGAGGACCTCCTCGAGAATCGTCTTTGAAGGATCGAGCGTCGCCGCGCGGTGCTGGCTGAAGTAACCGATCTTCGCGTTGTGGCCTTCGTTGCGGGTGCCTTTTTGAAATTCCACGACGCCGGCGAGGATCTTGAGCAGCGTGGACTTGCCCGCGCCGTTCGGTCCGACGAGGACGGTGCGTTCGCCGCGCTCGATGGTGAGATCGAGGCCCTCGTAGACCTTCTTCTCGCCGTAGGCCATGTGAATGCCTTCGAGCGAGATGACGCGCTGTCCGCTGCGAGGCGGCTGCGGGATCTGGAAGCGGAACGGCTTCTTCGGCGGCGTCGGCTTTTCGATGAGTTCCATCCGCTCGATCTGCTTGAGCTTGCTCTGAGCCTGCGCGGCCTTCGATGCCACCTGGCGGAATCGATCCGCGAACTCCTGCAATGCGGCGATTTCCTTCTGCTGGTTCTTCCAGGCGGCAAGCTGCTGCTCGTAGCGGGCCTCGCGTTGCCCGAGGTAGGCGGCGTAGTTGCCGGTGTAGGAAATGAGCTTCTGATCGGCGATCTCGTAAACCGTCTCGACGAGTTCATCCATAAACTGCCGGTCGTGCGAGATGAGGAGGAGCGCGCCGGAGTAGGTCTTCAGATAGTTCTGGAGCCAGAGGAGGGAAAGGAGGTCGAGGTGGTTCGTCGGCTCGTCGAGGAGGAGAAGGTCTGGCTCCATCACGAGCAACCGCGCGAGATGGGCGCGCATCACCCAGCCGCCGCTGAGTTCCTTCGCCTTGCGATCGAATTCCGATTCCTTGTAACCGAGCCCGGCCAGTATCCGCTTCGCACGGGCCTCGACCTTGGGATCGCTGAGTGCGGTATGTTTGTTGGTCGCCTCCTGATACTCGGCGCTGGAGACATCCCCCGCGGCCTCGAGTGTGCGCAGCGTTTCCTCGAGTGCCGCCAGCTCGCCCGCGCGGCCGGTTGCAATTTCAAGCACGGTTTCCTCGCCGACGGCCTCGGCCTCCTGAGGGAGGTATCCGATCATCGTCCATTCGTCGCGCTCAATGACCCCGGAGTCGGGTTCCTCACGTTTGAGGATCATCGAGAACAACGTGGATTTTCCCGCGCCGTTCGGGCCGACGAGAGCCACGCGCTCGCCGTAATTGATCTGCATGGCGGCGTCCTCGAGGAGGGTGCGGCCGCCCAGGGTCTTCTTGAGTTTTCGGATCGTCAGCAAGCCTTCCAACGTAGGAAGGGATTCCCGCCGGTCGAGGCGAAAAACGCGCGACGCAGGCTGGGGGACACGGGGGTCCGGAAAATCCTCTGCGTTTAGGGTGTGGCTCCCGGCAGCTCAGGAATCCGCCTGGAAGAGGTAGAGGGCGCCGTAGCTCCAGTTTTGCGTGCGGATGTCGGGCATGTTCATGCGGTCCATGGGGATGGACATGTAGCGCGTGGGGTAACCGGCGGGCAGGCGCAGGATGTTTGGCCAGACGCGGCCGCCGAATGCTTCGGGGCCGAGGTCGTAGTGCATGGGGCCGAGGTATTTGAGGTCGGGGTAGCTGAGGGCGATGACGCCGCCGGTGTCGCGGCCGGGGATGCGGTCGCAGCCGGAGAAGACGTAGCGTTTCGAGCCGATCTGCACGATCTGGGTGCCGGTGGAGTTGAGGTCGGGGTTGCGGGCGATCTCCTTGAAGGGGCCGCTCCAGTTGGGCGATTCGAAGAGGACGGTGCGGAAGCCGGCGTCGGTGAAGGCGGAGACGAGGAGGCGCCATTTGCGTTCCTTTTCGTCCCAGAGCAGCGAGGGGTCCTCGCACTGGACGGGGAGGTTTTCCTGGGGCATCCGCATGGAGGGCATCACGAAGAAGCCGCGGCGCGGGTCGCGCTGGGAGCGGGAAATGGCGATGCCGGTGGGGCCGCGGCCGCCGCCGGAGAAGCAGGCGGAGACGGCGCGCCATTCCTTCGCGGTGCGGTCGTAGAGGAGGTGCGAGGCGTAGTCGTTGCGCAGGAGGCCGTCGCCGCGGTCAAAGACGATGACGCCCTCGAATCGCGGGTCGAACACGGAGGGGTCGATGCTCATCACGCCCTGGCTGGCGGTGGCGGTGCCGATGCCGCGGCAGCTGAAGGTGAACCACAGGCGGTTGTCCTCGATGATCGGCGTGCCGTCCTCATAGGAGATGGCGCGGATGTCGGCCTGCCCGATGCCGGAGGAGAGCACGGAGCGCACGCCGCCGAGGACGACGGGGTCGCCGGGCGGGACGGTGGCACCGAGGGTGAAGGCCGCGCGGGCGAGGACGTCGCGCACGCGGAAGTCGAGAACATCGGAGAACGGCTGGTCGGGCTCGAGCGAGCCGAGGTAGAGGACGTTGGAATCCTTTCGGGCGAAGACGCCGAGGCTCTCGCCGTAGAGCTGCACGAAGAGCTCGAAGGGCGCCTCGAGCCGCGGGGCCTCGGGGAAGTCGTGCGCGCGGACGACATTGCCGGCCCGCACGACGCGCACCGAAAGGGAAATGGGCGCCGCCGGGTCGAGCACGACCTCGACCTTGTCGGGGGCCGTGGCCTCGTCATTGGCGGCGGGTTGCGGGAGCGTGCCAAACTCCATGCGGAGTTGGGCGCCCGCCGGCAGCGAGCGGACATCGGCGATGTAGGTGGCGTAGGGATTGATGCCGCTCACCCAGATCGACGCGTCGCCCGGTCCGCCGTCGGCAGGCAGAATCTCAAGCACACCGTCGTGCTCGACGAACCGTGCGCGGGGTTTCCCGGGCGTGTCGAAAACAGGGTGGACCTTGTCGAAACCGAAAATCTGGCCGGGGAGGAGTCCGCCGAGGGGAATCTCCTGATCAAAGATGAACCGCCGGACGGCTTGCCGGTGAAAGCGCAGGTCCAGCGGACCGAGGTCGGGGGTGTCGTTGGGAAGGGATTGTGAGCCGGCTCCCGGAATCAGGAGCAAAGAGCACGCGACGGCAATCGGGAGGAGAAGGCGGGGCATTGGATGAAGCGGTCCGGAACCGGACTTCGCTGTTTTAGCGGGCATCCGAGGGGTGGGGCCAGCCATTGGGGGAAATGTCCCGACGGTCCGCATCGATCCCGTCGGGACAACCCCAAACAAAAAGTTACGAGCGACGTTTGCGCGACACGGCGATGCCGGCTGCGAGCGCGACTCCGAGCAGCGCGAAGCTGGACGGCTCCGGAACCACGGTGATCGAGCCCTCACCGAAAAAGCGGCCGGGAGCCAGCAGATCGAGATCCTCCACGGAATAGGTGCCCGCATCGAGGATCGTGCTGCCCACGATCACCGAGCCGAAGGTGATGTCGCTGGAGAGGTCGAACATGAAGTTCGGCGAATCCACCGCCAGTTCCAGTGTGGCGAGAGGTGCGGAGCTGGTGATGCTGAACGCGCTGCCGAGGGCGACGCCCCCATCCGCGGTCGAGACAAAGAACGTTCCCGCAAATCCGCTGATGTCACCGGTGATGTTCAGGAAGTTCATGCGGTCGGAGCCATTCATCGCCAGTTGCAACGTGACGTCCGGTCCTCCCACGATGGTGGAGGCGATGTTGAACGTGAAGTTCGTGTTGGCGATCAGGCCGATCGCGCCGAGGTCGACGCCATCGCCGAAGGAAATTGTGCCGGCCAGCGTGGCGCTGCCGCTCGCGTTGGCCGCGGAGTGGATGAAGCCACCATTCAGAACGATGTTTGCCGTGCTGGTTGCGCCACCGAGCGCCTTGCTGAGGAGACGCGTGCCGGAGCTGAGGACCAGCGCGCCGCCGTTGAAGGTGCTTGAACCCTCGGAGTCGCGCATGTTGCCGGCCGTCTGCCACGTGACGCCGCCAACGGCAAAAGCCACCTCGGGGGTCCCGAACGGAGCGGTGATGTAGTTGTTTTCGGGAACGACCTCATTCCCGCCCCAGAAGGTCGAGTTGTTCCAGGTGTTTCCGGCGGGAATGGAGCCGGATTGGTAAATGTCGGCTGCGAAAACCGCCGACGCGGGGAGGCTGCAGCCCAGGACTGCCAGAAGAATGCTTTTGGGGTATTTCATGAGAGGATTGGTTTTGGGTGGCTTTTCCGTTCAGGAAACGGGTTGCCAACACGGGTTACGCCGTTTCCGCGCGAAACCTGCCAGCGGTGACGAAATTTTTTCACTTTTCCCGCAGCGACCGGGAACCCGCCCAGTCCGTCCCGAAGGCGCCTGACAGAATCCCGTTTTGCAGGCGGGGCCGAACGGAGATATAGAATTCAGGCCGTCCGCATGACGGCGACGCATTCCCATGGACACCCCGATTCATTCGTCCACGTCGCTGGATATCGAGAGCGCGGTCTATGAAGCGGCGCTCTCGCTCGACGGCGAGGCGCGGGAGGAATTCCTCAAGCAGTTTTACCGCGGGAACGAAGGTGGGCTGGAGAGAATGCGGCGTCTGCTGCGGCGAACCGGAAAATCCACCGCGTTTTTCCTCGAAGCCCACGAGCATCAGGGCCGGCTCGCGGAGGAGATTCTTGAGGATCTTCCGGAACCGGCCGGGCCTGCGAAGCCGGGAGGGGCGGAGGAGGAACCGGGCGTTCGCATCGGGTCCTACCGGTTGATCGAGCGGATCGGCGAGGGCGGATACGGGGTGGTTTACGAGGCGGAGCAGGAGGAGCCCTTCCACCGTCGTGTGGCGCTCAAGATCATCCGCCTCGGGATGGATACCGAGAACGTGATCGCCCGGTTCGAGGCGGAGCGGCAGGCGCTTGCGCTCATGGATCATCCGAACATCGCGCGGGTGTTCGACGCTGGTTCCACGCCCACGGGCCGGCCGTATTTCGTGATGGAGCGCGTTACGGGCGAGCGGATCACCACATGGTGCGACCGGGAACGGCTGGATCTGAGACGCCGCATCGATCTTTTCGTGCGGGTGTGCCAGGGCATCCAGCACGCGCATCAAAAGGGCGTGATTCACCGGGACATCAAGCCATCGAACATCCTCGTTACCTTGCAGGACGGCGAGCCCGTTCCCAAGGTGATCGACTTCGGCATCGCAAAGGCGGCCGCTCCGATGCGCGAGGCTTCCGAAACGATCTGGACATCCCGGGATCAACTCATCGGCACGCCGCCTTACATGAGCCCGGAACAGGTCGATTTCAGCGGATTGAAGGTCGATACGCGCAGCGACGTCTACAGCCTCGGTGCGCTGCTCTATGAACTGCTGGGAGGTCGTCCGCCGTTCGACGGAAAGGCGCTGGCCGGGGTGGGGGTTTCCGAGATGCGCCGCATCCTGCTCGAGGAGGAACCGCCACGCCTCTCCCGCATGCTTGCCTCGCTGCCGCCCGGGGAGCTTGCCGAAATCGCCGCGGCCCGTCAGGAGGAGCCGGCCCGTCTCATCGCGAAACTGCGCGGAGATCTGGAGGGAATCGTATCCATGGCGATGGCGAAGGAACCGGAGCGGCGCTACCAGACGGTTCACGGCCTGGCGGCGGATCTTCAGCGCTACCTTGCCTGCGAGCCGGTGAAAGCCCGACCGCCGGGACGGCTCTATCTCGTGGGAAAATTTGTTCGACGAAACCGGCTCGCCTGCGCCCTTGGCGCGGCGATTGTCGTCTCGCTGGCGGGGGGATTTGGCACATCGATGTGGCTGTTCCTCAACGAACGGCGGGCGCTTCTGGAGCAGGAGCGGCTGGGTCGGGAGGCGGAGATCGCCCGTGCCCGGGAGGCCCATCTGCGCGAGCAGGCCCAAGCGCGGGCCAACGTGTCGCAGGCCGCCGCGTTGCTGAGCGAGCAGCGGGTTGAGGAGGCGGATGCCTTGTTGCGCAAACACCCGCTGGCGTCGATCGAACCGTCCCGCGAGGCGGCGGGCGTGTTTCGCACGCTGGGCCACTGGAACGCCATTTACGGCCGGTGGGAACAGGCGGTGCAGTGTTACACGCTGCTCGACCAGGCAAACCGTCTCGACGATCCGGTTCATACGATCGAAAGCACCGACGTGCTGGCCATTGCCCCCGTCCTTCGTGCCTATGGGCCCCCCGGCGCCTACGAGAAATTCCGCCGGGAAACGCTCGAACGGCATCTCCCCGCCGCCAATGCCCTGCAGGCCGAGCACCTGTTGAAGGCCGCCCTTCTCGCGCCGGCGGACAAGGACTTCCTCGCAAAGCTGCGGGAGACGGCTCTGACGTGTGCGCAGGATGTTCCGGTCGAATCCGGAAGCACGACCTATCCGGAGTGGAATGCCTTTTCACTCACGCTCTACCATCATCGGCTCAACGACCCGGAGCGGGTGCTGGAGTGGGCGGGCCGTTCCCTGACGTATCCGGATGCCACCGGCACGCGCGTCTCAGCGACGCTTTGCCTGACGGCGATGGCAAGGTCCCGTCTTGGGGATCGGGCCGGGGCGGCTCGCGATCTGGCGGCTGCCCGCCGGATGATCGAGCGCGCGCCGGAATCGGGCGAGGCTCTAGGCAGTCCGACGGAGGGCGGCTTCTGGTTTTCTTGGCTGGTGGGGCGTCTGCTGCTCGAGGAAGCCGATCAGGAAATCACCGGTGAAGCGCCATCGTCGGTAGATGGACCCGCTTGACGGCTTCCGAATGTCCTCAAATAGTTTCATCAAGCCCATGCCCCCAGAAACTCCGGCCCAACCGGCCAGCCAGCTCTTTTCCGAGTTGTATCCGCAACTGCGCCGGATCGCAGCCTCCCGCATGGCCTTGCAGGCCCCAGGTCATACCCTCCAGCCAACGGCCCTCGTGCACGAAGCCTGGATCCGTCTTACCGGCACGGATGCCGGGAAACAGTTTGGCAACGTGGAACATCTGTTTGCCGCGGCATCGAGAACGATGCGAAACATCCTTGTCGACCGGGCGCGACAGCGGTCGCGGGCGAAGCGGGGAGGCGATTTTCAGCGGGTGTCCCTCGACGCCGCGGAGGAAGTCCCCGTCAGCGACGATGACAAGCTGCTGCTCGTTCACGAATCGCTCTGCCGGCTCGAGAGGGAGGATCCTGTTCGAGCCCGGGTGGTTCTCCTGCGATTTTATGGCGGACTATCGATTCGCGAAATTGCCGAGGAAATGGGAATTGGGGAGCGAACGGTCGAACGTTACTGGTCCCACGCCAAAGTGTGGCTTTACGACCAAATCGCCGCCGCGATGGGGCAGGAGTAAGGGCTGTCACTCGGTCGGCTCGGCGAGCCATTTCCAACGCACGATTCGGACGGGCTCGACGAGCCACGGGTTTTCGCTGGTGGGAAGGATGCGAACTTTCCCGGCGGACGGGTCCGCGTCGATCCATTTGTCGTCCCCCAGATAGGCGAGGACATGGATGCCGTCCGCGCTGACGATCAGGTCTCCGGGCTGGAGATGGGTCAGGGTGGGTAGAGGCGCTGGAGTGGTTTGGATCGGTTCCGTATCTGTTCCATCGCCTAATCCCTGAGCGGTCGCATCCGTCCACCATAGGCGGATTCCGTCCCGAACGAGGCGGGGATTGAAAGCGCGAAAACCGGTATCCAACAAGGCATCGACCATCGCGCGCCGCACCAACCCGGAGCAATCCATCCCTAAAAAATTTTCTCCTCCAAAAACGTAATTAACCGATTCATATCTTTTGAGATGAGAAAGATATGAATGTTTCAGTTCTGTAACAGGTAAAGACTTTCTTGTCGGAAGAAGAATGAAAAGAAATCCGGCAAGGAGCGGTATTAGGATGCAAATTCGCAGCTTTCCTTTGGGCCATGTGAGAATGAGGAGACTTAGAAAAGTCAAGGCAAGCGCGCCAATCCCGATGATGCGGGTCATTCGATTGGAGATCGGGAGAAGAGCGATGAGGACTGCGATGATCGCGCAGCATGGAAGGGCGGAACCGGCAACACGGCGAAGCATGGAGACATTGTGCATGAAGAAATTCGACGGACAAATGAAGTCTCTGTGAATTTCCCGTGAGCCTTTAGCCATTCAACGCGTGCACGGGTGGCGGACCGTCCACCCTTCCAGGAGTGGCTCACTTCCGTGCATGGGAGATTGATCTCCTGGCAAGGCGGTCTAAGGGATTCGATGTCCTCGCAAGATGGATTTCGGAGCCACCCAGGTGATTGCTCTGTGCAATTGCTATGCATTCGCCAACGGATTCTGGCCGCCCGAACGCGAGCAATTTCGCGGTTGGATCGACCTTCCGCGAAACACGACGCTATTCCACCTCGTCCCCCACTACCGTGAGGCGGAGGTTCGGGAGTTTGTCCGTGGTGGCGGAGCTTGGAGGGTGGATGAGTTCCTCGAGCCGTTTGCGGGTGGCGAGGAATTCCGGCGTGAGGAGCTGGCCGGGATCGCGGGGACGTGGAACCGGGACCTCGATGAGTTCCTCGACGCGGCCGGGGTGGGGCTTCAGAACGAGAATGCGATCGGCGAGAAGGATGGCTTCGTCGAGGTCATGGGTGATGAAAACGATGGTGATGTCGACATTGCGCCAGATCTGCAGAAGGTAGGTCTGCATCTGGCAGCGGGTTTGGGCATCGAGAGCACCGAAGGGTTCGTCCATGAGGAGGACGCGCGGCTGGTTGGCGAGAGCGCGGGCGATGGCGACGCGCTGCTTCATGCCGCCGGAGAGTTCGTGAGGGTAGCTGTTCTCGAACTTCGAGAGGCCGACCATCTCGATCCACTGGCGGGCTTCGCTCTCGGCGGTCACGGTATCGGTGCCGCGCACGCGCAGGCCGAACATCACGTTCTTCTTCACCGTGAGCCATGGAAAAAGCGTGTAGCCCTGGAAGACCATACCGCGCTCGGGTCCGGGCCCGGTGACGGGTTTGCCGTCCACGAGCACGCTGCCTTCGGTGAGTGTTTCGAGTCCGGCAAGGATGCGGATGAGCGTGGATTTGCCGCAACCAGACTGGCCGATCACCGTGAGAAACTCGCGACGGTGGACGTTGAACGTTACGTCTTCAAGGGCGGTGACCTCGCCGCGGGGAGTCTGGAAGCGCTTGGTGAGACCTTCCACGCCGAGGACGACGGGGCGTTGCGCGATTTTGGCGAAACGGGCTCGGACTTCTGGGGATTGCTCGCGGTAGTCGGGAAGTTCGAGTTGCATCAGCGGCTGGATTCCGGAGTGGCTGCGGGAATGACCGGACTGCGTTGAAAGAGTCCTTTGAATGGCAGGCCGAGGCCGAGCGGGCGGCGGTTGCGGGCGGTGTAGGGGAAGAGAATGCCGCGGAACCACGCGAGGAACTGGTCGGTGCAGAAGCCGATCACGCCGATGAGGATGATGACCGGGAACACGGCGTCGAAGTTCCGGTAGCGGCCCTGGGTTTCGATGAACTCGGTGAGGCCGGACTTCACGCCGATGAGCTCGGCGATGACGAGCCACGTCCAGGCCCAGCCGAGGAGGATCCGGAGGTCGTTGTAGAGGTCGGGCAGGATGCCGGGAACGACGACCTTGCCGAGGAGCTGCGGCGGCTTTGCGCCCAGGGTCTGCGCCGCCTCCAGGAGCGAGCGGTCGAGCTGGCGCGTGGTCTTCGCGACGACCAGCACGAGCTGGAAGAAGGTGCCAATGAAGACGAGCGCGATCTTCGGCGCGTCGTGGGCAAGGAAGACGGCGACGAGCAGCATGCTGAACGTCGGCGCCGGCATGTAGCGGAAGAAGTCGATGAACGGCTCGAAGAGCTTCGAGAACGCGTCGTAGGTGCCGCAGAGCACGCCGAGCGGAACTCCGATCGCGGCGGCGAGGAGAAATCCCGAGAACACGATCGTGATCGAGTGCATCAACCGCTGGTAGAGCCACTGGCCGCTGGAAAGCGGCTGAGTGAAGAGCGTCCAGCCCTTGATGACGACCTCGTGCGGGGCGGGGAGGTAATTGGGATTTGCGAGGCGCCCTTGGGGAACGAGCTTGAGGAGCGGTTTGTCGGGAAGCGCCTTGAAGTCGAAGGTTTCCGAACCCGCCGCGAGAGCGGTCCAGTTTTCGCGGACGATCGCGAGGTTTTCATCCGTGAGCGCGGGTCGGGTCGACACGAGAACGCCCGTGGCGATCCCCTTCCAGATTTCGTAGATCGCAGCGTCGTTTTCCGCGTCGCCGGCGGAGAGCCAGCCGTTGGAAATGGCGACCGGCGCGAGCTGGCGAAGGCGGCGCTGGTTTTCGCGGCGCATCGCGGGGTTGCCCTTGAATTCCGGATCGGCGAGGGATCCGCGAATCGCGGCATTGTCGGACCGGACGCCCTCGACGAAGGTCGGGAAGAAGTCGCGGCTGACGTGATCGCCGGCGGTGTAGGTGGTGCTGACGCCCTCGCGCATTGCGCTGAGCTGGAGCTTCACGTCCGGGTGCCAGATGAATGGCGTGTAGCTCACGATGCACCAGATGGCGATGGGCAGGAGGAATGACGCAGCCGTGAGCAGGGCGGCGCGTCTCGGCGGGAGTTCCTCCCGAATGCGGAACCAGTGCTGCTTATCCGCGGGCATCCGAGAATGGGAGCAGGCGGTGGGCCATGTGACGGTTGGCTTTGGGAGAGCCAGCCCCGGCCGGAACCGGGGCTGGCGGCTCCGGTCAATCCTTCGAATCGGCGAATTCCTTCGTGAAGCTCGGATCGAGGTATTTCGCGGTATCCTGCGAATCCTCGTAGACCTTGAACTTGAGGTTGAAGGCGTTCACGTAATCGGTGGAACCGTAGATCGAGTCGAGGCCGGGACCTTTTTCCCAGACCTTCAATGCTTCCTCGAGCGTGAGGATGTGCGTGCCCTTGTAAAACGATTCGTATTCCTGCGGGCTCACGTTCACGCGTGCGGCGAGGATCTTCATGGCTTCGTCGAGATTCTCCTCGTCCTTCAGGAAATCGACGATCCGATACCAGACGGCGACGACCTTCTGCCAGTCGTCCTTGCGGGCCTCGAGGCTCTCAGGGCTGACGTAGAGGCAGTCGTAAATGAGGCCGGGTGCGCTGGCGGAGGTGTAAATCGGCGTCGACCCGGCGACGGTCTTGAGCGCAATGCCGGAGCTGGGTTGCCAGGCGGCGATCGCGTCGACTGCGCCGGCCGCGAGCACCTGCGGCGTTTCGTTTGTCGGCGTGTTAACCGTCGTGACCTCCGTCTCCGGGATGCCCGCCTTTTCGAGCGCGTTGAGGAGCAGGAGATGCGTCACGAAGCCTTCCTCGAGACCGACTTTCTTGCCCTTCAACTCCTCGAGGGAGGTGATGCCCGGCTTGGCGATTACCATGTCATTGCCGTTCGAGTAGTCGTTGACGAGGATGCAGACGGATGGCTTGCCGGTCGCGCCGGTCACAAGCGCGTCGCCGTTCGTCATGCCGACACCGTCGAGATTCCCGGCGGCATAGGCGTCCATCGACTCCACGTAGTCATACCAGAGAAACTCGACATCCACGCCGGCTTCCTTGAACCAACCCTTGTCGATGCCGATCTGCCAGGCGACCCAGCCCGGCCAGTCGCTGTAGCCGATTTTCAACGGGGCGGCCGCTGCGGTGCCGGTAAGCGTCGAGATGGCCGCCAGCGGGGCGGCGAAGAATTTCCAGGCGCGGGTCAGTTTCATGGGATGCGAGTGGGTTTGGTATTACGATGTTGGGTTTTCGTAATACTCACATCAGCAGACCACGTGCCATTGGCGTCCATCCGGGAGGATCCGTTGTATTTTCTTCGCGGAGCCGGTGATTGTCCTGGTGGAATCAACCGACCAGCTCCGCAGGGACTTTCCTGACCCTCACGCCTGGCAGTCGTGACGTAACCTTCTCGTTATGAAAAAGCTGATCAAACTTACGGCCTGCGCCGTCGCTCTCGGGGCGATGGTTGCCTATGCGGATGACAGAAAGGGCGAGGAGATTTCCGTAACGGAACTTCCTCCCGCGGTCACTCAATCGGTGAACGAGAAGTGGTCCGATGCGCAGATCTCCTCCGCCCATCGCACCATGAAGGAGGATGAGGTGTGGTACAAAGTGAAGGTCACGAAGGACGGCGAAACGCACGTTGCCTACGTGAGTCCGGACGGCACCATCAAGGAGACGAAGCAGAAGGATCGGGACTAGAAGCCCTCGGGGGGGGCGGATCCGCGGAAATCTGCGGGTCTGTCCCCTTGGCTGGTCCGTCGGGAGAGATCGGCGGGTTCTCAGAGTCCGCGCGGGCCGGAGGAACTACCCGGCGAAGACCGGCGGAGGGGTCGGCGCGGGTTGCGGGAATGTGAGCCGCTTTATCAGACGCTGCCAGCTGTCATGACCTGCGAGGATGTCGATTTCCACCCGCAGGTAGTAAAGAGGCACAGCGGCGTCCAGAATGCGGGGGATTCGGACAGCGTCCTTTTCCGTCGTCAGAATGGCGTCCAGATTGCGTCGCGAGCAGCGGTTGATGAAGTTTTCGATCTCCTTCTCCGTGTAGCGGTGATGGTCGGTGTAAATTTTCGACAGCTCGATGTGAGCGCCCAGTTTCCGAAGCGCCCCTTCGAAGCTTTCGGGGGCGGCGATGCCGCAGAGGGATCCGACCCTCAGGCCTTTGAGAAAATCCAGAGGCTTTACTTCGCCGGTCAAAAGGTTCCGCACATGCCGCGCATGGTGAGTTGTGGTAATAATCTCGGCGGTTCGATTATAGCGGCGGATTCGCGAAATCAGATCCGGATTTTCCGCCTGCGAACATTTGGTGAGGAGGATATGTGTAGCGCGGGCGAGATTGTCCGGAGGTTCGCGGAGCGTGCCGCGGGGGAGGAGAAACTCATTTCCGAATGGCGCCTGACTGTCCACCAGCGCAATTTCAATTCGATGGTCGAGCCGAACATACTGGAATCCATCGTCAAGCAAGAGAATGTCCGTCCCGAAATTCTTCATTGCATAGAGGCCGCTCTTCACGCGGTCGCGGTCCACCAGCACGACCACCCCACGCAGGTTGTTCGCGAGCATGAACGGTTCGTCTCCGGCGGTGCGGGAGTCCAGAAGGAGGGATTGACCGTCTGAAACAATGCGCGGAATAAAAATCGCTTTTTTACGTAATATCTTTTCAAAGACCCTTGAAATAAACGGTTTTGGAACGCTTTTGTATCCGCGTGAAAGGATCGCAACCTTCCTCCCGCCAGCGGTCAGTTCGCGGGCCAGCAATTCCACCACCGGAGTTTTTCCGGTGCCGCCGACGGTGATATTGCCCACGCTGACCACGGTGCAGCCGAGGTTGTGTTCCCGAAGAAAACGGTTCCGATACAATGCGAGGCGCGCTTGGACGACGAGCGTATAGATCCGGGAAAGACCGGCCAGGATCCAGCGCAGAATGTCGGCGCGGCGGCCGTATCGACGTTCGAGAATGACGTCGATTGCGAAGGTTTCAATGCCTTCGAGCCAGCGACGCATCAGGTGATGGTCACCCCGCGGTTGTCCGCGGTGGTGAGATGAACGGTCGCATTCGAAGAGGCTGCGGATTTCATGGCCTCGGCCACGGCTTCGGGATTATCGATTGCCATGCAGGCAATGGTGGATCCGGAGCCGCTGAGCCATCCGCCAATGGCACCCGCGCGGACGCCGGCGGCTACGATGTCGCGGAGGCCGGGCACCAGCCGTGCACGATAGGGCTCGTGGAGATGATCCTCGAAGCAGCCGCGCAGAGCCTCGTAGTTTGCGCTGGCGAAGGCCGCGGAAATGGCTGCCGCGTTTGCGGAACTGCGAACCGCATCCTTGAAGGGGATTTCCGAAGGAAGGACATTGCGGGCATCCGCCGTCCGGACTTCGAAATCCGGGACCAGCAGGATGAATCGAACCTTTGGACTCACCCGGAACCGCTGATACGAGCCGTCGGGCCGGGCGACGGTGAATCCGCCGAATGCGGCGGGGGCGGCGTTGTCAGGATGCCCTTCGAGCTTTGCGCAGAGTCGATAGACCGCTTCAGCATCGAGAGGGGATGCTGCGAGACGGTTGAGACCGTGAAGGAGGCCGAGTCGAACGGTGACACTGCTGCCGAGGCCCCGGGACCGCGGGACGGAACCCCGGATTTTCCAGGAAAATGGAAATGGCGCGACGCCTGAGGTGGCGAAAAAGGCTTCCGCGGCCTCTACGGCCATTTCATCGGCGGGGCAGGTTTCCGGGGAGCGGCTGACCGTGACGGTGTTTGCGAGCCGGAGGGCGACTCCGAGTGCATCGAAGCCGGGGCCGAGATTGGCGGAAGAGGCGGGAATCCGCACGCGAACACTGTCTGTCATCGCCGTTCTGTGTAGCGCGGTGCGACTGGTGGCGGAAGTCCTTGTTTCTTCAAACCCTTGTCCGGATTCGGGTCATATCGCAAATCGGCATTCTCAATTTGCCGGGCTGGCGCTATAGGCGCTGTTTCGACCATGCTCAAGCACCCTGCACTTACCGAGAACCGCCTCCGCCTGGCCCTGCCCCGGATCGAGGCCCTGATCTACCCGGAATCCGCACCGATCGATGCCGCGTTGTGGGAGGTGCACGGAGAGCCGGTGCCGTTTGAAAAGGCCAGGCGCGCAAAGTTTTCCCCCTGCACGGTCGGCTGCCGCTGGGGTGGAAGATGGGATACGGCGTGGTTCCGGTTCCGCGGCACGGTGCCGAAGGCGTGGAAGGGGCGGGAGGTTGTCGCGCGCGTGCGCCTGTCGAGCACGGGGCACGAGGGGTTCACGGCGGAGGGACTTGTGTATCGGGAGGGCAGGATTGACCGCGCGATCAATCTCAAGCGCGACGAGGTCGAAATTGCGCGGCGGGCGAAGGGCGGCGAGAAGTTCGAGTTTCTTCTGGAGGCGGCGGCGAATCGATCGCTCATTCCGCGCAAGCTCGAGTCGGACCTGAATCTGCCGCGATACGACGGCGAGCCTGAATACCAGCTCGAGCGGGCGGAACTCGCGATCTTCGACCGGGCGGTTTTCGATTTCTACTACGACTTCAAGGTCGGCGTGGAAGCAGTCGAAGTGCTGCCGGAAAATTCGCCCCGTCGCGGGGAACTGGTTTACGCGCTCAATGCCGCGCTCAATGCCTTCGAGGCGCCGGATGGGGGAAATCTCCGCGCTGCGGCGGCCATCCTCAAACCCGTGCTGGCGCGCAGGAACGGCGGACTGGTTCACACGATCTCGGCGGTCGGTCATGCGCATCTCGACACCGCATGGCTCTGGCCGCTGCGGGAGACCATCCGCAAATGCGCGAGGACCTTCTCCACCGCGCTCGATTACATGGAGAAGTATCCGGAATACGTCTTCGTGTGCTCGCAGGCGGTCCACTACGAGTGGATGAAGGTCTATTATCCGGAGATTTTTGCGCGCATCAAAAAGGCCGTGAAACGCGGGCAGTGGGAGCCGGTCGGCTCGATGTGGATCGAACCCGACTGCAACCTCGCATCCGGTGAGTCCCTTGTCCGCCAGATCCTTCACGGCAAGCGCTTCTTCCGTGAGGAATTCGGATACGAGACGAAGGACGTCTGGCTGCCGGACGTGTTCGGCTACGCGGCGTCGATGCCGCAGATCATGAAGAAGTCGGGCATCGACTATTTTCTCACGCAGAAGATCTCGTGGAGCCAGTTCAACAAGTTCCCGCACCACACGTTCGAATGGGAGGGAATCGACGGCACCCGCATCTTCACGCACTTCCCGCCGGCCGATACCTACAACGCGCAGACGGGGCCGAAGGAACTTGCGAAGAACGTGAACAATTTCCGCGAGCACGATCGCGCGACGCGTTCGCTCCTCGTCTACGGCTGGGGCGACGGCGGAGGCGGCCCCGACATCGAGCATCTCGAGAAGGCGCGGCGTCTGCGGGACTTCGACGGATTGCCAAAGCTGGAGCAGGAAAAGGCGCTCACGTTCTTCGAAAAGGCCGCCGCTGACGCGAAGGATCTGCCGCTGTGGGTGGGCGAGTTGTATCTGGAGTTCCATCGCGGCACCTACACGACGCAGGCAAAGACGAAGCGTGGAAACCGGAAGTCGGAACTGCTCCTGCGCGATGCGGAATTCTTCGACGCTGTCGGCGCGCTTCTCGTGCCGGATCGCAAGGAGGTCGTCGTCGATCCTGAGCGTGCCGTTTACGATGTTACGGGCATTGGCGGGGATCCGAACTCCCACCGTGCCGCGCTCCTTCGCGCATGGCGGCTCGTGCTGCTGAACCAGTTTCACGACATCGTTCCGGGCAGCTCGATCCATTGGGTGTATCTCGATGCCGCGCGCGACTACGAAACGATCCGTCAGCTCGGCGAATCCGTCCGCGACTCGGCGCTGGGTTCGCTGGCGGCGGTAATCGACACTTCGGCGTTTTCGGATCCGGTCCTTGTCGCGAACACGCTCGGGTTTGCGCGGCGCGAAGTCGTCGAGATCGACGGCACTCCGCAGTTGGTCGAGGCGCCGGCGTGCGGATATCAGGTTCAGCAAACCGGAGACATCGCGCCCGGAAATGCGGTTTCGGTGCGGACGAAGGGGAAGTCGCTCGTAATCGACAACGGCCTCGTTCGCCTAACGATCGATGCGAAGGGCAACGTGTCCTCTTTGTTCGATCTCCGCGCACAGCGCGAGGCGCTGGCCGGTGCCGGCAATGTCTTCCAGCTCCACACCGACATTCCGAATGCCTGGGACGCGTGGGACGTCGATGTGTTCTACAAGGAAACGTCGGTCACGATCGACGGTCTCGAAAAGATCGAGGTCGTCGAGAATGGTGGAGTGCGCGCGGTCGTCCGGATTGTGCGGGCCTTTGGGAATTCCCGAATCGACCAGCGGATCGTGGTGAATGCCGATTCCGCGCGCGTGAATTTCGAGACGAAGGTCGACTGGCACGAATGCCGCAAGCTCTTGAAGGTCGCGTTTCCGGTCAACGTGCGCGCGATGAACGCGACCTACGAAATCCAATACGGCCAGGTCGAGCGGCCGACGCATGCGAATACGAGCTGGGACCTGGCGCGCTTCGAGGTTTGCGCGCAACGCTGGGCGGACCTTTCGGAACCCGGATTCGGCGTCGCGATTCTCAACGACTGCAAATACGGCCATGACATCCAGGGAAGCACCATGCGGCTGAGTCTGCTGCGTGCGCCGATTTCGCCGGATCCCGTGGCGGACCGCGGCAGTCACGAGTTTACCTATGCAATCCTTCCGCACGCCGGCGGGGACCTCGTCGAGGTTCGCCGCCAGGCCGCCGCGCTGAACACTCCGTTGATCGTGCGAACGACCCGGCCCGCGAAGGGGAACCTTCCGTCTGCGCAATCGTTGTTTACCGTCGACCGGCCCGGCGTGGTGATCGAGGTGGTCAAGCGCGCGGAGGATGGAAAGGGACTCATCGTGCGACTCTACGAAACCGAGGGCGGGCGCGGCTCCGCGACGCTCACCACGACCCTGCCGGTGAAAAAGGCGTGGGCGACGAATCTGCTCGAGGAGAATGAGACCACCCTCCCGCTCCGCGACGGAAAGCTGCGTCTTGAGTTCCAGCCATTCGAGATCGTGACGCTGCGGCTTCAGTGACGTCCTTGCGTTAAATACGAGGCGAGTTTGGATTCGCGGGATTCCATGGGAGTCGGCAGACTGCCGCCATGTGGAAGCGAATCCTTCTCGCAGCGGTTGTCGCGGGATCTGCGTTTGCGGCGGACAACGCGAAATGGAAACTGGTCTGGGCGGACGAGTTCGACGGCCCGGAGATCAGCGGCGACTGGGTGTTTGAAACCGGCAACGGCTCGAACGGCTGGGGCAACCGGGAGCTGGAGTATTATCTCCCGGAGAACGCGCGTATCGAGAACGGGCACCTCGTCATCACCGCAAAGAAAGAGGAGCGCGACGGATTCAAATACACGTCAGCGAGGATGAAGACGCAGGGCCGGAGGTCGTGGCAATACGGCCGCATCGAGGCACGAATTCAACTGCCATCGTTCAAGGGGTCGTGGCCTGCATTCTGGATGCTTGGCGACAACATCGGGGAGGTCGGCTGGCCGAAGTGCGGCGAGATCGACATCATGGAACACATCAACGCCGAACCACGGATTCATGGCACGGCGCATTGGGAGGGGCCCGACGGAAAGCGCGCGATGTATGGCGGCGAGACACAGGTTCCGGTCACGCGGTTTCACGTCTATGCGGTCGAGTGGGACGCGGAGGCGATCCGGTGGTTCGTCGATGGCCGGAAATATCACGAAATGAGCATCAAGGACGGCGTGAACGGCACGTCGTCGTTTCACGCCCCGTTTTTCCTCCTGCTGAACTTTGCGATCGGAGGAGAATGGCCGGGATTTGAAGTGGATGATCGGGCGCTCCCGGCGGAGATGCGGGTGGATTACGTGCGCGTTTTCGAGCGGCGCTCCTGAGATCCGGCATTTTCCCCCGTGAACATGTTCGACCGTTTTCATGGTCGCTCGTTCCTGGGGGGCATGTTTTGGTGCGGAGAAGCCGGCTCACGCTCGCCGCTGCGTCGAACTCTGGGGCTGCCGTCTGCAACTTTTCGTAGTGCCGGCCGCGCCTTCCTTCGCCGCTATTTTCACCGTGCCGCTCCTCCAGCGCCGGGTCGAAGCGTGACGACTGGTTCGGCGGCTACTGCGCGTTGGCGAGCGGCTGTTCCACCGCCGGTTTCGCGGGAAGCGTCGAGTCGCGGGCGGGCGGAATGCCGGGAGGACGAAGCGAAACCAGATAGGCGGTGAGAGCGGTCGTTTCCTCCCGGGTGAGGTTCTTTCCGTAGGCGGGCATGTTGCCTCCGCCCTGGATGACCTGCCGGACGAGTTGCGGCTCGGTGAGACGCATGCCCACGTCGGCGAGGTCGGGTCCGCGATGGCCGCCGATGCCGTCGATCGCGTGGCAGGCGCGGCACTGCTTGTATTGGAGAACGAGGGCGCCCTGGAGTTCCAGCGGGGTGCGTCCCTTGATGAATTCCGCCGGCGTCGGATCGGCGGTCCACGCCTTCATCTCGGGCGACCACGGCGAGGTTTTTCCGAGGTAGGTCAGAACTGAGAAGCCGACCCAGAGTAGGATGACGGTGATCACCGCGATCGGCCGGCGGCGCCAGCTCTTTTCTCCGGTGTTGTTGAAGAACGGAAGGGTGAAGAGGATGATCGACGCAACGACCGGACCGACGAGGAGAACGAACGTCTCCATGTAGGGTGGCAGCAGTGCGGCGAGCGCAAAGATCCAGAGGAAGAAGAAGTCCGGACGCGGAACGGTATCGATCTGCGTGGGATCGGCGGGGCCGTTCGGCATCTTGGGACCGTCGAAGGCGGCGAGAAAGAAGATGGCGAGGATGACGAAGCCCGCGGCCATCAAGTCCTTGTCGATCGCGTGGGGAACAAACGGCACGCCCTCCTTGCGAAGGATCGTCTGATAATGTGCGTCGTAGGTCTTGCGGTCGACGAGGATGCCGGGCTTCGGATACTCGTTGATGCCCTTCGTGAGAACCATGCGGAGGTGCAGGCTGACGAGGGCAATGATCGCGCCGGGGAGGACGAAGACGTGGAGCGTAAAGAAGCGCGAGAGCGTCTGGCCTGCGATGATGGGCCCGCCGAGCATCATGTTGACCATTTCCTGCCCGAAGAACGGGAAACGGCCCATGATCGAGGCGCCGATGCCGAGGCCCCAGTAGGCATCCTCGTCGAAGCGGAGCACCTGGCCGGTGAAGGCCATGCCCAGCGTGAGGAAGAGAAGAACGCAGCCGGAGAGCCAGGTGATCTCGCGGGGGTATTTGTAGGCGCCGAAGAGGAACACCTGCGTCATGTGAATGAGCATGATGCCCACCATGAAGTTCGATCCCCAGTTGTGGACGGCGCGCAGATACCAGCCGAGCGGGACCTCGTAGCTGAGGTATTCCAGTGAGGCGTAGGCCTCGGAGGCGGAGGGCTGGTAAATGAGAGCCAGGCAGATCCCGGTGGCCACCTGGATCATGAAGCAGAGCAGGGTCGCGCTGCCAAAGACGTAGAACCAGCTGCCGGAGCTCTTCGGGACGTGATGGCCCGCCGTGGACTCGAAGAGTTTCGAGACGTGCAGGCGGTCGTCGACCCAGAAGAAGAGTTGGCGCAGTTTTTCCATCGGACTACGGGGTGGTGTGCGCGAGCGTGGGGAGGAGGCCGCCCTTCACAAAGAGGGAGTCGTTCTCGATCTTGTATTCGTATTCGAAAAGTCCGCGCGGCGGCGGGCCGGACGCGTGGCTGCCGTCGGCGTAATATGCGCCGCCATGGCACGGGCAGAGGAAGAGTTGCGATTCCTCGAACCAACGGACAGGGCACCCGAGGTGCGTGCAGTTGATGGCGAAGACCTGGAACTTGACGCCCTCCTTGGGATCATCCGGCAGACGGCGCACCCAGCAGGGAATGAGATCCGTCTCTCCGTCCCACGTGCGACGATAGGGGTTCAGGTAGCTCGCGAGAGTGGTTGTGCCCTCGGCAAACTTCGAGAGAGGGCCGAGATTGATCCACTCGAGCGGATACTTCTCGACGAGGATGGATGCGACGTAGCCGGCAATTGGAATGCCGATCATGGCACCGGCGGCGACATTCAGGCCGACGCCGAGCTTGAGCAGGAAATCACGACGCGTGCCCTTGCAGCCCTCGCAGGGAGCGGGCGGCGTCTGCGGTGGAGTGGATGGAGTTTCCGGATCCATGGATCAGTTGCTTTCCCCGGGTTCGGGCGGCTCGGCGGGGCCGGGTTTGCGTTGAGAGGCGAGCCACGCGACCACGTTGGCGATGTCGTCGTCGCTCATCGGTTGATTTGGAACCCTGGAGCGGTAATCCGGACAGCCGAGGTCGGGACGACCGGCAATCGTGACCGTGCGGAGATACTGGTCGGAGACGAGGGCGAGATAGGCCGGAGCGACGACGGAGCCGGCGGTCGCCCCGGTGCCATCGGCGCCGTGACAGCTCGCGCAATACATGCCGAACGCCTGTCCGCCGGCCACCACATCGCCCAACGGCGCGGAGTATGCCGGCAGCGGGCCCTCGACGGGATGGGCCTCCTTCCAGGCGAGGATGCCCTTCACGAGCGAATCGATCTGCTCCTCGGTAAGAACGCCGCTTTTCGCGATGGAGAGCGACGGCATGGCGGTGCCGGGAATGCCGTTTGCAATCACGTCACGGAGGCGCTCCTCCGGCAGCATTGCCAGCAGGAAGGGATTCGACATCGGAATCGATGCGGAGGTCGTCGTTCCGTCGCTGTGGCAGGCGAGACAGTTTTCGCGATAGAGCGTCGCAAAATCGGTGACGCTCGATGGCGGGGTCCAGCGGTTTTCGGGCTTCGGGCGACCGGGGGCATCGTCGCAGGAAGAGAGCGCGAATGCTCCGCTGATCGCGGCGGTGGCGGCGAGGAGATGGCGGAAGCTCATTTTTCCTTCTCCTGCGCTTCAATGCCCATTTTCTCGGCGAATGACCATGATTGCATCGTCTCGACCCGTGCCGTCTTGAACACCACAAATCCGCAGACCGCTCCGAAGGCGACCTGGCAGAGAATGAACCAGGGCCAGTCGACATACTTCGCGAGGGCGGGGTTGATCATCGGCATCGATGCGCTGATGAGTGCCGTCCAGATGAGCGGAGGCACGATGCCGCCCCAGAACCATTCGTGTTTCGCCGGGAGCATGGGCAGAAGGACGGTGTAAAGCAGACCGATGAGGACGGAGAGGGCGAGGTGGACGATGATCGCAACAATGAAGCCCGCGAGGCTGAAGGCCGCGATCGCCTCGGGAGTCGCCTCCGCAAGGGAAGGGACCGCGGCGGCGGCGAGAAGATTGACCGGCCACCAGATGCTGCCTTTTGCGATGAGACCGTAGGCCACGGCAAGCACCGCCATGACCGCGCCGCCGGCAAGTCCGCCAAGCAGGCCCGCGGAATACGGGTGAATGGCCTCGGGATAGCGCGCGCGATGATGACTCGAGCCCACCTTGAGATGCGAAACGCTGCGGCGCGAAGTCTTGTAAGGATCCGGCTGCTGGTCGATGGGCCGGACCTTCACATACTCGTGCTTCGGATGTGGAAAGACATCGGTGAACCAGCCGATGCCACCGATGATCGCGCAGATGAGACCGACGACGCTTACGGCGAGCGCGGTGACCAGACCGGCGAAGAGCAGCGTGAGGCCGAACGCCGTGACGATGGGCCACGCGGTGGGCGTCGGCAGCTCGACGTAGTCGGGATCGTGTTTGCGGGGATCGTCGCTCATGGCATGAGGGGAGCGTCCATGTGAACGCTCAGGATGTAGACAACGCCAAGGACGACGATCCACACGGCGTCGACGAAGTGCCAATACCACGAGATGACTTCGACGTGCTCGTGGTGGTCATGGTGGAGCTTTCCGCGGAAGCTGGAAACAAGCACCGACCCGAGCAGGAAGAGACCGACGATGACGTGGCTCGCGTGAAGGCCGACCAACGAATAGAAGGTCGAGCCGAAGACGTTCGTCCGGATCGTAAGGTTCTTCTCGTAGATCAGCTCGTGCCATTCGAGGCCGGTGTAAACGATGAAGATGATGCCGAGGAGCATCGTGATGCCCCACCAGAGGTTGAAGAGGGCGTGGTTGGCCTTCTTCAGCGCAAACTCCGCCGCCATGATCGTGAAGCTGCTTCCAATGAGGCACACGCTGGCGAAAACCGGTAGATGCAGAACATCTGCGGGGAAGGGCCCGTTCAGGCTGCGACCGATGTAGAAGAGATACGCGACGACGAAGATCGAGAACAGCGCCGTCTCCGTGAGGATCAGGCAGATGATGCCGACGCGACGCGGCGAAGGCAGAACCCATGGCGTCGACTCGTCGGCCGGGTCGTTGATGAAATGCTGCGGCTGGCCCGCGTTGACGTTTTCCGCGCTCATTCGTATTTCCAGTCCGGATCGTCCGGATGCTTGAGGTCCCAGAGCGGTCTGCGGCTGCGCACGACCTGCGGCTTCTCGAAGTTGTATTCAGCAGGCGGGGAGGTGGTTGCCCATTCGAGCGTCCATGCATCCCACGGATCGTCGCCCGCCTTTGCACCTTTGAAGTAGGAGTGCAGGAGGTTGTAGACGAAGAAAAGGATGCCCGCCGCCTGGATCACAACACCAATGGACGAAATCAGGTTCCACTCATCCCAGCCACGGCCGGCGTCGTAGGTGTAGTATCGGCGGGGCATGCCGAGGAAGCCTGCGATGTGCTGCGGAAAAAAGGTGAGGTGGAAGCCGATCGTGAAAAGCCAGAAGTGCCAGAGTCCGAGTTTCTCATCGAGCATCCGGCCGGTGCATTTCGGATACCAGTAGTAGACGCCCGCGAAAATCGTGAAGAGCAGGCCGCCGATGAGCACGTAGTGGAAGTGCGCGACGACGAAATAGGAGTCGGTGAGCTGCCAGTTGAACGGCGCGACGGCGAGCATCACGCCCGTGAGGCCGGCGATGAGGAACTGGAAGAGGAACGCGATGCAGAAAAGCATTGGCGGCCGCAGCCGGATCTTGCCGCCATACATCGTGCCGAGCCAGTTGAAGATCTTGATGCCGGTCGGGATCGCGACAAGGAAGGTCGAGATCGCGAAGAAGGTGTTTCCGAACGACGTCATGCCGACGGCGAACATGTGGTGCGCCCACACCCCGAGGCTGATGAAGGCGATCATCACCGAGGCGGCGACCATCACCGGATATCCGAAGATTGGTTTGCGCGAGAAAACGGGAATGACTTCGGAGGCGATGGCGAAGCCCGGCAGAATGAGGATGTATACCTCCGGGTGGCCGAAGATCCAGAAGAAGTGCTGCCACAGCACCGCGTCGCCGCCGGCCTGCGTGTCGAAGAATTTCGCGTCCAGGAACCGGTCGAGCAGCAGCATGATCTGGCAGGCGCTGAGCGGGGGCAGCGCGATCACCACGAGAAACGCGACAACGATGTAGAGCCAGACGAGCAGCGGCATGCGTCCGAGGGTCATGCCCTTGCACCGGTAGCAGAAGATGGTGACAAGGATGTTGATCGACGTGGCGATGCTGCCAATGCCGCCAAGAAGGATCGAGATCGTCCAGTAATCCGTGCTGTGACCGCGGGAAAACGCGCGGGCCGTGAGCGGCGAATAGGCGAACCATCCCACATCCGGTGCGGAGCCTGCGTCGTAGAGACCGGGACCGGCGATGTAGCTGAAGAAGAGCAGGATTCCGCTGAACAGGAAGATCCAGAATCCAAAGGCATTCAAGCGCGGGAACGCCATGTCACGCGCGCCGATCATCAGCGGGATCAGATAGTTTGCGAAGGCGAAGATCATCGGCATGCCGACGAGGAACACCATCGCCGTGCCATGCATCGTGAAGAGCCGGTTGAAGACGTCGGGCTCCAGAAAGCCATGATTTGGAATCGCGAGCTGATAACGCATCAGCGCCGCCATGATTCCCGCGACAACGAAGAAGAGCAGGCCCGAGCCGAAATACATCAACCCGAGTTTCTTGTGATCGACCGTGAAGACGAGGTCCTGAATGAGCGCGACAAGCGAGCCGCGCTCGGAACCTGGCGCTACGGGCTGGAGGTCAATGTCTGCGGCGGGATTCGCGCCGGGAGCGTGAGGATTCATTTCAACGTCTCCAGATAGGCCACGATCTCGCGCACTTCGGAGTCGAGCATTTTCATGTCGGGCATCAGACAGCCGGGCTTCATGTCGGCTGCCTGCGGGTCACGGACCCACTTGAAGAGATTTTCCGGGGTGTTGTCCACCGCGCCGGATCCCAGCGTGCGGCGGGTCATGAGCTTCGTGAGATCCGGGCCAAACACGCCGTCGGCGATCGTGCCATCCACCGTGTGGCAGTTCGCGCACGCGTAATCCATGAAGAGTTTGTGTCCGAGGGCGACGTTCGCCGGCGGAGGCGGAGGAGGGGTCCGCTGGTTCTGCGCCCAAGCCTCATAGACGTCCTGTTCCTCGACGATGACGCGGATCTTCATCTTCGCGTGCTGCGTTCCGCAGTATTCCGCGCAGTTGCCGAGATAGGTGCCGGTCGCCCACGGCTCGATCCAGAGTTCATTCTTGCGGTTCGGCACGAGGTCCGTCTTTCCGGCGAGCTGGGGAACCCAGAAACTGTGGATGACGTCGGAGGACTCGAGAATCATGTGCGTCATCTTCGGCTCCTCCCTGGTGCCGACGGGGACGTGGATTTCGTTCGCCGCGATGAAGTCGGTGACCCACTCGCCGTTTTCGTTCTGCTTCAGATAGTGGACCTCCCACCACCACTGGTGGCCGATCACGCGAATGCGCAGTGCGTCGTCGGGAATCTTCGCGTTCTGAATCTCGCCGATCGTCCGTGCGGTGATGAGGATGAGGACGACGGTGATGATGATCGGGATGACCGTCCACGCCAGCTCGATGTGGCTGCTGCCGTAGACCTGCGGCGGTTCAACGTGGCGGTCCTCCTCGTTGCGCTGACGGAATTTCCAGACGATGAAGACGAGGAGTGTGGTTACAACGCAGAAGATCGCCGCGCAGATGAGAAGCACCGGGATCGATGTCTCGTGAATCTTGAGCGCCGGCGTCGACAGCGGCTCGAACATGTTCTGGATCGGCCGGAGCGGAGGATCGGTTTCGGGAATCGTCGTCTGCGCGAATGCGCCCGATGCCAGAAGAGAAATGGCCACGATGATGCGGGCCGCGAATTTCCATCCGCCGGCAGCTCCTGCCCTCTTTACTACACTGTCATGGGTCGGCGCAGCCGCTGCGTTCACTGTGCAGGGTAGATAGCAGATGCGCGCGAAAAAGACCAAACCCTTTATTCGCACAAAACTTTGACGACGCTCAAAAACGTGCGGGGGTCACCTCTTGTCACGCATTGCCGCCGGCCTCGAGCAGACGCACGCGTTGATCGATGCGCGGCAGTCGAATCGTGAGGGTGATTCCCTTGCCTTCGGTGCTTTCGATCGCGACCTCTCCGCCGTGCGCGCGCACGATGCGCCGCACGATGAGCAGGCCGAGGCCGCTGCCGCCGGATTTCGTCGAGAAATACGGCTGGAAGATGCGGCCCATGTTCTCCGCGGAAATGCCACCGCCGGTGTCGGTGAAGGTGACGAAGATCGACGTTTCGTCCGCCGCGGTCACGACGCGCAGGATGCCGCCCGTCTTCATCGCCTGGAGCGCATTGCGGATCACGTTGTAGAACGCCTGCTTGAGCTGGTCGCGATCGATTGGCACGGCGGGCAGTCGCTCGTCGAGATGCGTGTCCACGAGGATGTCGCGGTCCTTCAACTCCGGCTCGAGAAACGCGAGCGATTCGAGGACGACGGCGTTGACGTTGTCGAGTCGTGTCTCGAGCGGCTGCGGCCGGATCGCACGGAGAAACTGCGTGATGATGTGGTCGAGGCGCGCGACCTCGCCACGGGCGATCGCGAGGCTTTCCTCGAATTCCCGCCGCGACTTCACCGGCAGCTTGCGGGCCCGCCGTTCCATGAGCTGGAGATGAATGTTCAGCGAGTTGAGCGGGTTGCCGATCTCGTGCGCGACGCCGGCAGCGAGCAGCGTGAGTGCCGAGAAACGCTCGCTCTCGATCGTTTCCTCGGTGGAGCGTCGAAGCTCCGTGGCATCACGAAGAATGACCGCGTGTCCCTCGGTTTCCTCTCCGTCGTCGCTGAGGATGGGGACGACGTAGAAATTCAGGATGCGGTTCTCGGGATAAAACACCTCGAGGTCGCGATTCACCGTCTGCGTGGCATCGGCGAGGCTCTCGATGTCGAGTCCACGCACGACCTCCTTGAGCGGGCGGCCCATGCTTGTGTCGGCCTGGATGCCGAAGAATCCGCACGCCGCCTTGTTCATCCAGATTACACGCCCTTTCGGATCGGTGACGATGACGCCCTCGAGGATCGCGTTGAAGATCGTCTCGAGGAATCCCTTCTCGCGGGCGAGTTCGACGAGGTAACCCTGCACGTCGGCGGGCTGCACGACGCCGACACGGTTGATGAGTTTGTCGAGAAAGCCGCGTTTCATGAGGCAGTGGCGGGTGTCCGGTGGGGGATGGTCAGATGAAAGCCCATCGTCCGCCGCTTGTCACTGATCAGTGCTCCGCCACTGCACGGCCTGCTCGTCGGCCGCAAATCGAATGAAGCCGCGCGCACCCGGTTTTCCGTTGCCGGAGATGCCGAGTCCGCCGAAGGGAAGCGTCGATGGCGAGAAGGTCGTGGGGAGATTCCAGTAGAGGTTCCCGACCCTCAGCGTGTCTCCGATCCGGTCGAAGCGCGCGCGATCGGCCGTGAAGATCGAAGCCGTGAGTCCGAATGGTGAGGCGTTGTGCATCGCGATGGCTCCGGCATCGTCGCGGAACGGAACGACGGTCAGCAGCGGGCAGAAACTCTCCTCGCGGAAGAGGGGGGATTCCGTCAATCGCTCGAAGTCCCGGCAAATCAGAATCGCGGGAGCGGCCCAATGGCCGCGTCTGCCGTGCACGGTCCCGGGCGTTTCCGACGGTGTGAGAAATTCACCGAGGTTCAGCGCGGAAAGCGCACGGTAGCGATCGACGGCGGCGGCGCTGATCACGGGCCCCATCTTCGTTGCCTCGTCGAGTGGATTGCCGGGCGCGAATGCCGCCGTCTCGGCTTTCAAAAGTGCCGCGAGCTCGTCGAGCCGGGACTCGTGAACGTAGCAAAGGCTGGTCGCATTGCAGCGCTGGCCGGCGGTCAGGAATGCAGCCTGTGCGATGTCGCGCGCGGCGGATCCGACATTCGCGTCGTCGCACACGATGCCCGCGCATTTGCCGCCGAGTTCGAGAGCGAGCGATTTCGAGTAGTCGGCGGCAAGTTCCTTTGCGAGGGCGGTGCCGACCGGAATGGACCCGGTGAAGCAAACGTTGCGCACCGCGGGATGCACGCAGAGCGCGCGACCGGTTTCCCCGAATCCCTGCACGATTTGAAAGACTCCGGGAGGCAGATACGCCGCCATGAGTTCCCCGTAGGCCGCTCCCGTGACTGCGGCGAGCGGCGAGGGCTTGTAAAGCACCGGGTTGCCCGCAAGCAGATAGGCGACGGTCGCGCCGTGACCGAGGTGAATGGGGAAGTTGAATGGCGCGATGACGGCGGCGGGGCCGCGCGGTTTGTGACGAACGAGCGCGGGATGCGGGCCGTCCGTCACCGGGTGGTCCGCGATGAAGGCCTTCGCGTCGGCGATCGTGAGATCGAATTTCGCAACGACGGCGCCGAGTTCGCCCCGTGCCTCGGTGAGCGGCTTTCCCGTTTCCCGGGCGATCAGCAGGGCGAGATTTTCGGATTCCGCGCGAATCGCCGTCTGGCATTCGCGAAGCGCCGCGATGCGGACGTCGAGAGGAGTGCGCGACCATTCCATTGCGGCGCGGGAGGCGCTGGAAACCGCGGCCTCGACGTCGGATTCGAAAACTTCCGGCAAGGTATCGTCGAGGTCACCGGGGCTGGGATTCCGCCAAGTCTTCACGCACGCAGCATGCGCGCTTTCGCAGGAAAAGGGGAGCGGGCAATCGTTTGTGAACGGATAATTTTCTCGTCAGGAAACGACGGATGAAGATACGCCGAAGGGCATGCACCTTCGACCTCTGGCAGCGGCCGTCGCTGCGCTCGGGATTTTGGCATTCGGTTCCGCTCGGGCCTTCGCCGAGGACTACACGATTACGATCACCAACAGCACGGGCCTCGATTCCGGTCAGTATTCGATCTATGTGATGGGATTCAGCATTGGCAGCTCGTTGGTGCTTGGTCCCGACGGGACGCTTGAGAATGCAGGATCGACGGTAAACAGCTATCCCGTCGGATCCGGGAGCGGGCAAATCAGCACCATCAGACTGGACTCGCTCACGGAGTTCGACGGGGGCAGGTTTTATTTCTTCGTCGTCAAGGCGGGCGACCCCGCGCCTTCGGTTCTCTACGGACAGCAGCCGCCCAATCCCGGGGGCGATCCGACCTACCCACCGTATTCGATTGTTGAGATCACCATTCCTCCGCCTGCGGGAGGCGTTGCACAGAATGCGACCCTCGATGTGCAGACGGTGGATGGATTTGTTTTTCCGATCACCGTCGGGCTGAACAGCCTGTCAACGCCCGGAAACATCTACGGGCAGCCGCTCAACGCACCGGACGTAACGCGTGCGGCGATCTTCGACGCGTATACGGATTTCATGCAAGCTCTCGGCGCCGATGGTGAGCCCTATCTCGACCTGGTTTTCGACTCCGCCAGCTTTGCGGGTCAGCCGTTGGGGATCCTGAATCCCGGCGCGTATCTCACGGCGGAGGATTCTGATGGAAATCTCCTGAATCCCGGCAGTCCGCTTCACACGGTCTTCGACGACGCGCTGAACACTCTTTTTTCGGCCACCAACCTGGAGGTCCAGGGCGTTCCTTCGAATCCTGCCGGCATCCCGGGGCAGGCCTACAAGGCCGAACCGGTCACAGAGACCTATCCGGGAACCAGCGTGATGCTGCCGGGCCTCAGGTTCACGGGCCAGACGGACGGCACCGAGTTCATCATCTTCAATCCAGTGGGGACCTCGATCATTGCCGACGGTCAGGGCAATCGGATTCAGGGCAGCATCGAGAACGCCAACGGCACGACCACGCTGACGCTGGCGTCCGAGGTTCCCGGCCTGCAGGTGGGGATGTTTGTTTCCGGAGCCGGACTGACCCCGGTCAACGGCATGTCCGTCACCACGATTTCCGCGATCAACGGGAACGTGCTCACGCTCGCTCCGCCGCTTGCCGGAGGAAATCCCGCGCCCAACTCCCAGTATCTCTTCTCGAAACAACCGTATATCGCGAACTTTCTTTCCTCCGGCCAGATGGTTTTCGGGAACAGCGGCTTCTTTGGTGACAGCGCGATCCAGCTCCAGGTCAACACACCTCCCCAGTCCGTGCTCGCCAGCCTGGAGAATTTTCTGGTCGCCGCGCTGAATCGCGGAGTCGCGACTCCCGGCATCGGGCCCAACGCCTCCGAGTATTGGGGCACCCAGACAAACTGGTATCCGGCGAACCAGGTGCAGAATCTCTTCTCGCTTTTCATGCATGCCGGCACGGTGAATGGCACGCCGGTCTTCCTGCAGCCTGCCAGCCCCGTTGCAAACGCGCGCGGTGGGATCATGAGCGCGGCCTATGGGTTCGCCTACGACGAGAATGCGGGTCCGGTTCCGCCGGCTCCGGCGGATCAACCGGAGGTGCCTTCGAAGTTCGACAGCACCGTCACTCCAGGATCAACCGTGCAGATCACCCTCGGCGCCTGGGGGGCCGCTCCGACACCAACTCCGACTCCGGAGCCAACACCGACCCCCGGGCCAACGCCCACTCCGACGCCGCAACCCACTGCGACTCCCGCGCCGACGCCAAATTACCAACCCACGATCAACAAGGCGCAACACGATCTCAGGAAGCTCCGCAAGGACATCAAGAAGACGAAGCGCACCGGGACCGGACAGGAGCGCAGGGAGACGATCCAGCAGCTGAAATTCTGCGAGAAGGTCGCGCGCGCTGTAATCGCAGATCCGGCAAACAACGCGATGGTGAAGCTCCTGAACCAGTCGATGAAGGCGACGAAGATCAAGAACGCCGAGAAGCGGCGGAAGAAGTTCAAGAAGCTCGAGAAGAGATACAAAAAGATCCGCTGACGCAGGGCGCGGCCCCGGTCGCCGGGAGCCACGCCCTGCCACGGGAAGATCCCGTGGCTACCGTTCGTTCGCGATTGCCTTTGCCTTTTCGACGAGAGTGAGGAATTCCGCGCGGTAGCTGCCGGGGTCGTCGCCGAGGCTGCCGCGGGCGATCCGCTGAATCTCCGCCCAATCCATCTTCGAGTCGTTCTCATCGCCGCGGAGATTCATGCCGTAGGCGGCGACCGCGGCTGCGAAGCGGAGATCGGCCGACGCCTGCTCGAAGTCCGTGACCTCGTTTCCGACCACACGCTCCAGGAGCTTGCTGGTGTCCCCATCCGGCGCCTTGTAGCGCAGCTTGACGGTGAACAGGTCGTTCGACGCAGGGTGCCTGCTGCTGACGGGGTCGGGGGCCGGAGCCTGGTATTTCAGCGGATCCACGCTGCGGTTGGTGGGCAGTTTCTGACCCGCGGGGATGATCTCGTAGAGTGCCGTCACCGTATGGCCCGCGCCGATTTCCCCCGCGTCCTTCGTGTCGTCGTTGAAATCCTCCTTTGCGAGCAGGCGGTTCTCGTAGCCGATCAGGCGGTAGCCGGCGACGGTCGCGGGATTGAACTCGACCTGGATCTTCACGTCTTTCGCGATCGTGAAGAGCGTGCCGCCCATCTGCTCGACGAGCACCTTGCGCGCCTCCGACGGCGAGTCGATGTAGGCGTAGTTGCCGTTCCCCTTGTCGGCGAGCTTCTCCATCGTCGAGTCCTTCACATTGCCCGTGCCGAAGCCGAGGACGGACAGGAACACCCCGGACTTCCGCTCGCGCTCGATGAGGTCGACGAGCTCGCTCTGGCTGGTGACGCCGACGTTGAAGTCGCCGTCCGTGCAAAGTATCACCCGGTTGTTGCCTTCCTTGAGGAAATGTTTGCGCGCCGTCTCGTAGGCGAGCTGGATGCCGCCCGCGCCGTTTGTCGAACCGCCGGACTCCAGCCGGTCCAGCGCGGCGAGGATCGCAGCCTTGTCGTTGCCATCGGTGGGAGACAGGACGAGTCCGGACGACCCTGCGTAGGTGACGATCGAGACGGTGTCGCGAGGCGTGAGCTGGTCGACGAGGCCGCGCAGGGCACGCTTCAACAGCGGCAGCTTGTTTGCCGGCTGCATCGATCCGGAGACGTCGACGAGAAACACGAGGTTCGACGGCGGGAGGTTCTCCTTGTCGAGATCGCGCCCCTTGAGGGCGATGCGGGCGAGGAGGCGCCCGGGATTCCACGGAGCGCGGGAGGCGTCCGTGGTGATCGAGAACGGCGCGTCGCCCTCCGGCTGCGGAAGCGAGTAGGGGAAGTAATTGATCAGTTCCTCGATGCGCACTGCGCCGGCGGGGGGGCGCCGGCCTTCGTTCAGGAACCGGCGCACATTCGCGTAGCTGGCCGTGTCGACGTCGATCGAGAACGTCGAGAGCGGATTGCCTTCGACATCGAGAAACGTATTTCCAGCAACGGAATCGTAGGCCTCGGTGTGAAACCCATCCAAGGGCTGCCGACGAAGAACTTCGATACCGTCCAGCGCAGCCCTCATCCCGCCGACGGGACTGTCGACGGGAAGCATCCTGGCCCTGGTTTCGTTCATCGCGACCGTTTGTCGGGGCTCCGGAGCTGTCGCTGGAATGGCTTTCGCGACTTCGGCTGATCCGAAGCCGAACGCGGCATCGCCTCCTTCCATCGGACTAGCTGCCTCCAGCTGGGCGTGCGCCAGCGCGGGTTCGGCAGCAGATTCTACCAGGGCGGGCTCGCTCCTCCGGGTGTTCGCGCCCATCGCGAGGCCGACCCCGCTGCCGACGTCGGGCGTTGAGTCCTCCGTGGTCACCTGACTGGCTGAGGATTTCCGGGTGGTGGGCGATGGGGCCATCTCCTGAGGCATCGGTGCCTGTGCCAGTAGCGCTGGAGAATGCTCCCGTCCGGTTTGCAGCGTGACGAGCGTCAGCACTGCGACGATGCCGGCGGCAAGTGCGGGAATCCAGGCTCGCTGAAGCAACGGCTTGCGCGTGCGCAGAGCCTCGCGATTCGCGAATGTTTCGACGAGCTTGCGCCGGGCGTCGTCGTCGAGCGTTGCGGAGGGATCGGCGAGGGACCGGGACAGGGCCTCGGAAAGCGCGACGGTTTCCGCGAGTTCGCGCTGGAGTTCCGTCGAGGTGGCGAGCTCACGCTCGAAGGCTTCGCGTTCGGCGGGATCGAGTTCACCCACGGCGTAGGCGGTGATGCGGGGATCGTTCATGGCAGGATTTCCGTGTTCGCGCGCTGCCACTGGGCGCGCAGGGTGACAATGGCATTGTGAAGCTGGACGCCGACGTGGTTGACGGTCGTTTTCATGACCTCGGCGATCTCGCGGTAGGAGAGTCCGGTGTCGTATTTGAGCCGGACGATCTCGCGTTGCTTCTCGGGGAGACGGGCGACGAGCGAGCGGAGTTGCTCGGCATCCTCGGAGGCGCCGGCTTCATCGCTCGGGATTGGGCCGGGATCGGGAACGGCATCGTCCACGGCGTGGGTCAATCGAACGACTTTTCGTCGGTGATCGAGTGCGCAGTTCCGGCAGACGAAAAAGAGCCACGGCGCAAGCCGCGGCTCGATGGCGTCGAGATCCTGCCGGGAGAGACGCAGGAACGTCTCCTGCACCGCGTCGCGTGCGGATTCCAGATCGCCGGTGATCGCTTTCGCGTAGCTGACGAGCGGTCGCTCGTAACGCTCCAGCGCGCGGGTGAGGAAGGCTTCGGGAGACATGGGTCTGCGGGGTCAACGCAGCAGACCCGATTTTATTAAAAAGTTTCGAACAAAACTTTCAAAGGCCCGAAGTCGGAGGGGTTCCCGCCGCCCGGGCCGGCGCCTGCTTTGGTGCCGGGACGTCGCGATTGGCCACGAGCTCGGCGTTGGAAAGGCGGATGGATTTGATGCCGGATCCGGCGCGCAATCCCACGCGGTTGAAGGTGAAGGTCGCGGGATCGGTGTCGGATCCGGTGAACGACGCGAGCATGACCTCGTCGGACGTGCGGACCAGCGCGGCGACATAATCGAGGGTGTCGGTTTCGCCGCGACTCACGGTGAGAATGAGTCGATACGCCCCCTCGGTGAGCGGAGGGGCGGGCGTCGTGCAGGTTGCGATCGGATCTCCGGGGCTGTGGAAGGCCTCGGATTCGCCGGAGGCCTTTCGCTGGAAGGAGGCGGCATTGGTGGCGTCCCGGCTGCTCGTCGCGAGATACCCCGGCCAGCCGGCGTCGGTGGTCGGAGACTTCGCGTGGAAAAGCCCCCATGAGAGTCCGTCGGTCGGGACGGATGCGGAGCCTTCCACTTGCAATGCCGCCGTCAGCGTCAGCGAGTCGCCCGGACGGCTCAGTGTGATGTTCGGAAACGGAGACTGGATGGCGGTTCCCGCCGCGCGGTTCCAGACCGGCGAATCCGTATCTGCGCCCTCGATCCCCGGATCGCCCTGCATGGCCGTCCACGGGCCGCTGAGCTTCGCGACCGCCTGTCGTTTCGCGGGGGGAGCGAAATCGCCGTTGGTGCCCCATGTGGTGGGATGGGGGCCCATCTCGAATTCCAGGGTGCCGCCGGCCATGATCTGGCTGTGATCGATCACCGGGCGGTCCAGCGGCCGGCCGTCGATCTTTGCGGACTGGACGAAGATGTTCTCACCGCCGGCGTTCCGGCCAATGACGGTGAACGTTTTTCCGTTGGAAAGATCGAACTGCAGTTCGGGGACCCTCGGGCCGTGGAGGTAGTAATGCGTCTGGCCGGCGCTGGGGAAGAAGCCCGCCGTGAGGAAAAAGTGCAACGACGACATTGCACCGGAATCCTCGTCGCCGGGATAGCCCTTGTCGGTGAACTTGCCCCGGAGTTCGTTGCACCATTGGGAGGCGAGATAGGGACGACCCACATGGCTGAAGAGCCAGATCGTCTGAAAACTCGGCTCGTTCGTGAAATCGATATAGGCGTTGTTGCGCTGGCTGAGCGCGTATTCGAGCCGTTGCACGAAGCGCCGGGGGCCGCCCATCCTGCGGATCATTTCGGCGCGGTCGTGCGGAATGTTGAACGAATAGATCCAGCCCGAGCCCTGGTAGAAATCGTCGCCGGAGGTCGGTGGATGGTCCGTGAATTGTCCGCTGGAGGACTTGCCGCGGATGAATCCGGTGAATCCCGCGTCCTCGGCGGAGTCGTCCCAAAGGTTCTTCCAGGCTCCCGAGCGCTCCTGCAACTCGCGGGCGAGGGCGGTCTTGCCAAGGGCGGCGGCGACGCGGGAGGTCACCCAGTCCTCGTAGGCGAAGGCGATTGTCGTCGTGCCCGAGCGGGTGCGCCAGTCGTAGCCATCCGCCTTGGCATCCGTGGCGTGGTAGTTGAGGCGGCGGTAGCTGTCGGTGCGACGCCTGGCGTTGAATTCGAGCAGCGGCCAGACCTGCTGCCAGTCGATCCCGGGGACCTTCTTCACGAACGCGTCACCGATCACGAGATCGACTTCGTCGCCGCCCTGGCCGACCTGATAGTCCTTCCCCTGGATGAACGCCGTCTCGGCGCGGCCGTTGTGTTTGAATCGCGCGGCAAAGGAATTCACGTTCGCCGCCAGCACGTCGGGCGCGGTCAGCGCGAGCAGGGGAAACAGCGACTGCCAGGTGTCCCAGAGTGTGTATTGGTCATCCCAGAATGGCTCGTTGGGTGCCCAGCCTTCCACGTCGCCGCTACGGTCGCGCGGCATGATTCGCGTGCGATAGAGCGCCGTGTAGAGCCTGCGGGCCTCGTCGTCGGAGATGCCCGGTGCGCGGACCTTTCCGAGTGCCGTGTTCCATGCCTTCTTCGCCTGCTGCTCGAGCGCGGCGATGTCCCAGCCGGGGATTTCCTTCTCCAGCGCCTCACGCGCCTTTTCCACCGAATGGAACGACACGGCGACCTTCACGAACACCGTGCGCTCGGATGTCGTGTTGAATTGCAGCCAGCCGCCGAGTTCGTCGCGGTCGCGATTCGTTGCGGCGAGGCGGCCATCCACGGCGTCGTCCCCCTGCCAGGTGCCGCCGGCCACGGGCTTCGGGCTGACCTGCGCGTAGAAAAAGACGCGGTAGGGTGCCGGATTCCAGTTTCCATCGAACTCGCCGCCGCCGCTGATCGTGCCCGTTGCGAGGTCGATCTTGACGGACCCGTTCTTCATGCCGTCGGTCTTCTTCAGCTTGCGCGCGACGTCGAAGTATATGCGCGCGTCGTCCGACGCCGGGAAGTCGAACTGGTAGATCGCGCTGCGCGCCGCGGCGACGGCGGTGCAATCGATGCCCCATTTGTCGAGCCGGCCGCGAAAGGCATACGGCCGCGGGTTCATCTCCGACATCTCCGACGCATGGTCGGCCTCGCGAAAACCCGGCCCGATCTGCGGCGAGATCAGAAAGTTCCCATAGGACATCGTGCTGCTGCCCACGCCCTGGCCGTGAAGCTGCGCGAAGCCGATGATCGGGCTCCCGTGGCGATAGCCGCCGGCCGCAGGTTCGAGCGTGTTCGGGCTGGGAAAGATCGAGGCATTCGGCAGGCACGGGCCGATCGGACACGAACCCGGCCCGATCGCGCCGACCATCGGGTCGACGAAATCCACGAGGTCCGTTGACGGTTCGGATTGCGCGAAAAGCGCGGCGGCAACGCCGAAGCAGGCGAGAAAATGGAACGGGTGACCGAGGGACATCAGCAAATGGAGGAGAGGGGCGCCGGAATCCTGCCGGCGGCGGATTGGAGCGATCGACAGAATGGCGGCGCGGCTATCATTCCGCCTTGGGGCGCTTGCGCTCGATCTCCTCCCGGATCTTGCGGATCTTCTTCTTCACTTCCGGATCCTGGAGCATCTTTTCACCCACCGCGTGCGCGAGGATGTAGCCGGCGGTCGTGTCGGTCGGGTAATGGACGCCCGCGATCACGCGGCCCCACATCGCCCGTTGCGCCTGTTCGTCGAATTCCTTCGCGTATTCCGGAAACGCCTCGGCGTAGATGATCGACCAGAAGGTCGCGCCAAAGCTGTGGCCGCTCGGATACGAGGCGTTGCCCGGCCTGCCGGTCACCGGTTCCACGCGGGGATCGCGCTGATACGGGCGGGGGCGGTTCCAGTGCTTCTTCGCGGCTTCGCATACCTCATTTGCAGCGTGTGCGAGCTCGTGGATCATTTCCTTCACCTCCGGGAAATCCTCCGAGCGATACCATTCGCCAAGCACGGGCCGTGCAAATCCGAAGGCCGACTGGCTGTCGACGCGCTTGGCCTCCTTGATCTGCTCCTCGGTGCGCGACTTCTGGACGTTCAGCACCGTTTCCAGATCCGCCATCCCGGCCGGGGAATCATCCGCCGGAGGAGCGGGAATGATCTTGCTGAAATCGGCGGACGGGACCCGGACATCGGCATGAACCAGACCGCCGGCAAAGGCGACCGACAGCAGGACGGCAAACAGGGAGTGGCGAAAAGAGTGACGACGCATCGCGGCATCGTAGTGGGATGCGTGGGTGCGCAAAACGGAAAGATTTCCACCGCTTTGACCCAATGGACCCAATCCCTCCCCGGCATTGGAAATCCGTCCATGGGCGCACGGTCAGCCTTGCAAACGGTTTTCTTCGCCGAAGTCGTCGGATGGCGGCATCCAAAGCTATTGGGGCAATTTCCGATCCTCCCGTCCGAAAAAAACGCGACATTGGCTCGACAGGTTTTTGCAAATGGCGCAGCGGAAATGGCGCCGGCAGGGCGATTCGGATGACCCAGCGCGCCGAAAGAACCGGATCTTTGCACCCCCGGGGGCATCCGCGGGATGTGCAGCTGATCGTTTACTGACGAGGCGGAATCCGCCGCATTTCAGGAATTGAAATCGGCGTTACCGGAGCCTCCAATTCCGTCCTTTCCGGCGAATCACTTCATCAGCTCGTCGAGCTCGTCCACGCGTTTCGCGAAGATCGCCAGCGCGGCGTCGACCGCGTCGGGCTTGCGCATGTCCACTCCGGCATCGACGAGCGTGTCGATCGGGAACTTCGAGCCGCCGGATTTCAGGAAGCCGATGTAGCGCGTTGCGTCGCCGGTCTTGAGCACCTGGTCGCTGAGCGCGACGGCGGCGCTGAGGCCGGTCGCGTATTTGTAAACGTAGAAGGCGCTGTAGAAATGCGGGATGCGCAGGCACTCGAGCGAGAGACAGTCGTCGATCGCGAAGTCGGGGCCGAAATACGCGTCGAGCAATCCGCGGTAGATCGAGCGCATCGTGTCGAGCGTGAGCGCCTCGCCGGCCTCCTCGGCCTCGTGCGTGAGTTTCTCGAACTCCGCAAACATCGTCTGCCGGAAGAGCGTGCCGCGAAAGTCGTCGATCTGACGGCTGATCAAATACGCGCGCATCTTGGGGTCGTCCGTCTTGCCCAGCAGGTGGTGCAGCAGCAGCTCCTCGTTGAACGTCGACGCCACCTCCGCGAGGAAGATCGGGTAGTGGTAGTTCTGGTAGCTCTGCGCGCGGGTCGAGTGCCACGTGTGCATCGAGTGCCCGGCCTCGTGTGCGAGCGTGAACACATCGGAGAACACGTCCTCCTTGTAGTTCATCATGATGTAGGGCGGGCTCGTGTAGGTGCCGTAGCTGAACGCCCCCGAGCGCTTGCCCTTGTTCTCGTAGCGGTCGCACCAGCGGCCCTCGCGCAATCCGTGCTCGAGCGTCGTCGTGTATTCGGTGCCGAGCGGCGCGAGCGCCTCGATCACCATGTCCACCGCCTGGTCCCACGTGTAATGCGTCTCCACGCCGTCCACGATCGGCACATACGTGTCGTAGTGGTGAATCTCATCCAGCCCGAGCAGGCGCTTGCGCAGCTCGTAGTAACGATGCAGGGCCGGCAGGTTCCTACGCACCGAGGCAATGAGCGAGTCGTAAACGGAAACCGGCACGTCGTCGCGGAAGAGCGCCGCCTCGCGCGCCGAGGGATAATTCCGCGCCCGCGCATTGAACACATCCGCCCGCACCGAGCTCGCCAGCGTCGAGGCGAGGGTGAACTTGTGGTCGTCGAACTCCGCGTAGAATTTCTCGAACGCCTCGCGCCGCACCGCCGGATTCCGCTGCACGAGCAGCGACGAGAACGAGCTCTGCGTGAGCTCCACCTCGCGCCCCTTGTCGTCGCGCACGGTGCCGAACTTCATGTCCACGTTCGTGAGCTGCGAAAACGTCTCGCTGTGCCCGGCCATCGCCGTCGAGCCGAGCGCCAGCAGCCGCTCCTCCGCCGCCGAAAGCGTGTGCGGCTTGAGCCGGCGCAGTTTCTTCAACGGGATCGTCCACTCCGCCAGCGCGGGATCGGCGAGATACGCGTCGAACGTCGCATCGTCGAGCGCCTGGATTTCCGGCCCGAGAAACGAAAACGCCTCGCCGATGTGCACGCACAGCGCCTGGAACCGCGCCTCGCGCGCCAGCGCCTCGGAGTTCGAACTGTCCTCGGTCGTCCGCAGCGCGACAAATTGATTCAGCGCCTCGACGCGCATGTCGATCGACTTCTCGAATTCAAGCGCCTCGGCCAGCACGGCCGCGCCCTCGGCGATCCGCCCGCGATATTCCGCGATCTTCTTGTAGTCCGATCCCAGCGCCGTGAAATCCGCTTCCCACGCCGCATCGTCGGCGAAGAGCGGAGTCAGGTCCCACGTATCCTCGACAGCCACCTCCGAGCGCAGCGGAGTCTTCTTTGCGGCAGGCACCTCTTCAGCGACGGCGGAATTCCAGAACATCATGGCCCGGCAGTGTAGCGAAGCTGATGAACGCTGCAATCGGGGACCGCAGCCGAGAGGTAGGTCGCGGACCTCCGGGCCGCGACATCGTTGAACACCCTGCGGCCCGGAGGTCCGCAGGCTACCTTGCAGCAAGATCGAAGCTCCGTTAATTGCGTCGCTTTCGACGGACATGCGGATTGTTTGAATCTGGCGCTGTTCGCGTTCAGCGGTCTAATTATCAGCGCAAGCCATGCCGATTCCCACCTACGACGGACTGTTTAATCCGCTTCTCAAGGCCCTCCGCGAACTTGGAGGTTCCGCCTCGATTTCTGAACAGGAGGACAAAGTCGCGGATATTTTGGGGCTGTCGGAAGACGAGATGAACGAGATCCATCGGGGAAATCGGACAAAGCTCAGCTATCGACTGGCTTGGGCTCGGAACTACCTCAAACGGTTCGGCCTTTTGGAAAACTCATCGCGAGGGGTATGGGCACTGACGCCGGCCGCCACCACAATCACGGAAGTTGATCCCGCCGAGGTCAATCGGTTCGTCAAAATTCAAAATGACCGCCAGCGAGACGATGCTGAACCGGATATTTCCGAAATTGACGCGCCGGAGCTCCCAAAAGAACTCACTTGGGAGGATGAGACGCTTGAGCTACTGAAGACCATTTCACCGAAGGCATTCGAGAACCTTTGCCAGCGTTTGCTGAGAGAGTCCGGATTCATTCAGGTCGAGGTTACCGGACGAAGTGGAGACGGCGGGATAGACGGCCGGGGAGTGGTGAAAATTGGAGGGCTCCTCTCGTTCCACGTCCACTTTCAATGCAAGCGTTACAAGGACACGGTTTCTGCGTCAGTGATTCGTGATTTTCGAGGAGCAATGGTTGGTCGGGCTGACAAGGGACTTGTGATCACCACGGGGACGTTCACCCGAGACGCTCGCGCGGAAGCTCAGCGCGATGGAGCGCCGCCACTTGACCTAATTGATGGGGACGAGTTGGTTGAGAAACTCAAAGAGCTTCGGCTCGGCATCCGCGTCACTCCAAAAGTAGTCGAGGAGATCACCATCGATCGCGAGTGGTTTGGGACGCTGGAGTGAGAATGGCGTTTGCCTCCACCCCGGAACAGTGAAGCCTTTCGTCAGGTAGACGAGCTTCGGAAGACAGCCAGGGACCCTCAAACACGGGATGACGCACCTTTGAAGTGCGTTGACGGGTCTTGGAGGCGGGTGAGGGGATCTCGGAGGTGCCTTGGTGCGCCTCGAAGACGGGTGAACCCGCCTCGGAGGTGGGTTCACGGACCTCGGAGGCGTGTTGACGGGGTTGAGGTTTCCCAAGAAGACGACCGGCGGAGGCAATTGCCATCTCCATCCAACATGAGTGCCGCGGTGTGCAGGCGCGGATTGTTTTGAAGGCATCTTGAAGTTGTGGGCCGTAGAAAACGCCGCGTCACAGGCTGTTACCTGTTGATCGGCATGATTTGCGGTCATTGGTGAAATTTCTGCCGGCGCGTCGATGCGTGGACGAGTGAGTGCGGCAAAAATTGCGTGCAACCGAATTTTCGGATTGCCGGATGCGCCGGAATTTTCAGAGCTGGAGGGGCGATGAGTCTCGACATTCACGTGATGCCATTCAGCGCGTTTCTCGCGGGGGAATACACGACGGCGGCGGAGCGGCTGGCGGCTCAGCTCGGAGTCCCGCTGACGCGGACCGGCAATCCGAAGGCGCAGTTTCCGCCGCAGGAGGCGCGGCAGGTGGCGGGCAACGTGCGGCGCTGGCTTGAGCAGCGAACGCTGAATGTCGAGGCGTGGGCGGACGAGGGGGAGATCGCGTTTTCGGAGCAGTTCACGTTCGAGGCGTGGCATGCGGTGCGGGAGTTCGCGGCGCATTGCGAGTTTGGGAGCGGGGAATTTGAGATGGCGGAGGGCTTTGGCGGGTCGCCGCTCCTCCGACGGGCGCTGAGCGTGGGCACGGTCCAGTTCGCGCATCTCCTCGAGCACGACGACAACTCGGGGCTGTATGCGCCGATTGATTTCAAGCGGCCGCTGCGGCTGCCAGGCAATGAACTCCGAGTGGGATCGACAACGAAGCTGCTCTTCGAACTCGCGGCGCTGCGCGAGCGGCTGGGGGAGTTTCCGGACTGGGCGGGATTGAAGTCCGGCGAGCGGATCGACGATCCGCACCCGGGCCGCTCGCAGGTCAAATATGGGATCGCCTTCCTCTACGCCGCGGCGTGGACCTCGCTGCAGACGCGCCTGCCGGTGATCTTCGACGGATAGTCATTCCGGCACACGCTCGGCGGGAGGAACGTGATCGCTCGTCGCGGAGATTTCGCTTAGACAGTCCGCGTCCATGAATCTTTCCCCCTGTGTTTCCCTGCTCTTTGGTTTCGCGCTTGCCGTTCAACCGGCATCGCTGTGCGGACAGCCCAGACAAAATGCCGACGTCGGATTCAGCCGGATTCCGCGCGTCCCTGCCGCGCCGGTTCAACCCGCGATGTCGCGCGCGGAGATTGAATCCGGACTGCGTTCGCGGGATCGCGCGCTTTACATCAAGGAGGGCTGGATCCGCGATCCCTACATCACGCTCGGGCCGGATGATTTTTATTATCTGACCGGCACGACGATCAACGAGGACGACCCGCGCGAGCAGACCGATCCATACAACGTCGGTCTCGGCCCGGAATCCGCCGTCGGCAATACGGTGAGGGCCTGGAGGAGCAGGGACCTGATCGACTGGGAATATCTCGGCGTGATCTTCGATCTCGAAAAGGACGGCGCGCACGAGGAGCCCGGTGAATTCGTCTGGGCGCCGGAAGTGCATTGGATTCCGGAGCTGAAGCGCTGGGCGCTGGTGCATTGTCCAAAGGCCAAATCGAACCTCGCCCTGTCCGCCGGTCCGGAACTCAAGGGCCCGTGGACGTATCCGATGGGCCGCGATTTCAAGGGACAGCATGATCCGTCGCTGTTCCGCGCGGAGGACGGCTGGTGGGTCCTCTCGGAAAACACGGTGGTCAAGCCGCTCGCGCCGGATTTATCGAAGTTCACCGGACCGGAGACGCGGATTGATCCGGCCGGCTCGCGTCCTGATCCGGACGATCCCGGAAAAACCATCACGCGCATCGGTCACGAAGGCGCCACGATGATCAAGGTCGGGAATAAATACGTTCACTTCGGCACGGCTTGGTCCACGGATCGCGGCCGACGCGGCTCGTATAATTTGTATTACTGCACCTCCGACCACATCACCGGTCCCTACGGCCCGCGCCGGTTCGTCGGGCGTTTCCTCGGGCATGGGACGCCCTTTCAAACGCGCGACGGGCAGTGGTGGTGCACGGCCTTCTTCAATGCCAACGTCCCGCCGCTGCCGCGCGAAGGCATCGAGCAACGCGACCTGAGCGACAACGCCCAGACGATCAACCAGCGCGGCACGACGATCGTCCCTCTCGAGGTGAAGATCCTCGACGACGGCGACGTTTCCATTCGCGCGCTCGATCCCGCCTACGGCACGCCCGGCCCCGACGAAGTGCAGAAGTTCTGAGAGGCGGCGGGGACCTCGCTGCGGACGCGGCTGCCACCAATCCGGCTGTCCGTCGATCGGGTTCTCCACCACAATCGCCCTCATGAACGCCCACGATCTCGCCCGGCAGCTCGAGTCCGGCCAGCCGCCGAAACTTCTCCATGTGCTGCCGCCGGAGGTGTTCGCCGCGGCCCGCATTCCGGGTTCGCGGAATGCCTGTGTGTATGAGATCGCATTTCTGGATCAGGTCCGCGCATTCGGGTTCGATCCGACGACGCGAATCGTCGTTTACGGGGCGGGCGAGGGGGCGCTCGACGCCGCGGCCGCTGCGGAAAAGCTGCGTAGCGCCGGATTCGGGGAGGTCGGGATTTTCGAAGGTGGACTTGCAGCATGGAAGGCGGCCGGATTTTCGCTCGAAGGCACGGGGGAATTTCCGCGATCTCCGGTTCCCGATGGGGTCTTTCGCGTGGATCCCGCGGAGAGTGTGATCCGCTGGACGGGACGGAATCTCTTCAATCATCACCATGGCACCGTGCGGCTCGCGGACGGCGAGATTCGCGTGCATTCCGGCGTGCTCGAGTCCGCCCGCTTCACGATCGACATGGCCAGCATCGCGAACGAAGACATCGCGGACGCTGGAATGAGGGCAATGCTCCTCGCACACCTCCACACCGCGGACTTCTTCGACGTCGCGCGCCATCCGACCGCGGAATTCATCGCCACCTCCGCGGAAAAGATCGAATCCGCGACCGAGGGCACGCCGAACTACATGCTGCACGGCACGTTCACGCTGCGCGGCATCAGCCGGCAGTTGGAATTCCCCATCGTCGTTGCTGCGAAAGACGACGGTCATCTCACCGGGCAGGGACAATTGGAACTCGATCGCACGGAATTCGGCAGCCAATACGGTTCCGGCAAGCTCTTCCGATTTCTCGGCCCGCATCTCGTCAACGATCACATCCATCTCCACGTGAAGATTCACGCCGCGCGGGTGACGGATTAGGCGCGATTCGGGAATCGTCGGCGCGTGCACAGTTCGCTTCCAGCGATCCGTGGCGGTGAAGATCTCAAAACGTGGTAGTCATCCTGGAAAATGGGTGACGATCGAAGCCTTACGGGATCAGGGATTGCGTGTCTCGCAACTCGTGATAAGATCCGGGACTGGATGGCTGGAATCTTTATTCCAGTCGGAACTCGTAATTCGACGCCATGCTGGAATCGGTGCTTTTCATCCTGCTGCTCATCGGGCTGACCGTGGTGGGAAGGTTCTCGATGTCACGCGTTCTGCCGTGCCTGCGGATGGTTGCGGCTCTTTGGATGGTTGGAAATCTCTCCGCGGCATCGCTCGCGCACCGCTATTCGTTCGACGGCGACACGACGGATTCGATCGGGGGTGCCACCGGAATTCTCTCGGAGGGGGCGACGATTTTCCAGGGAGCCCTGTATACCGAAGCCGGTCCAAGCCAGCGTCCCGCGATGTTGATTCCGGCCGGCGTCTTTCCAGCCCTCGGCACCAGTTTTTCGATCGAGAGTTGGTATACGCCTACGCATCCAGGAGAGGAGTATTACTTCACGATCTTCGGTTTCGGGACCGAGCCCAATCAGGCTATCACGGCGGTGCGTGATCGAGGACCGTTTCCGACTGCCCTTCCAAATTACCAGGGCCTCTCCTCCCTGTCGGTGACCGCCGGGACAAGCTCCATCACTCACCAGACCCTTTTGCCGGGACGCCAAACGGTGCTGGACGAGCAAACGCAGTTTCTCGCCACGTATGACGCGCCCACCCGCACGGTCTCGCTGTTCATTGATGGAGAACTTGTCTCCAGGCAGGTGCTCGTGAATTCCACCGACTTCGACCTGCCGGCGTTGTCGTTGAATCCGAATTTCAAGGCCGGGGTGGGCGGGCAAAGTCCGTGGGGCGATCCGTCTCTGGGCGGAAGCACCGAAGATTTCCGATTGTATGCGGGAGCCTTGACCGATGCCGAGGTGGCCGCGCTCTATGCGCTGGGGGCGGACGCCGCGAATGACCAGATCATGAGCGTGATCCCGGAGCCTGCGGTCATTCTTCTTCTCCTCGCCGCCGGAGGTTTCGGCATCCTGCGGCAATGGAAACGACGGACCGACAGCGGAGATTCGCTGTGCAGGCCCTGACGCGGGTGAGGCTGGCTGCGCGGTAGGGCGGTCGGAGCTGGCTGCGGAAAACGGCGCCTCGTGCTGCCGGTCGGGAAGCTCGACGCGGATGCGCGGGGAGGCTTCACCATGGATGGGGCGGCGGCGGGATCGATCGGATGGAAACGACGATCCGGCTGCGGGCGTTGATGCACTTGCAGGGGGGATGCGGAGAAACCCCGCGACAGCGGAACGACCCGCAGCGAGCCTCAGCGCAGGGCCTGAAAGTGGATGCCCAGTTCCTGCTCGAGTTCGGTGATGCGCTCGCGTTCGTCGGGTTCGATCAGGCAGAGAGAGAGGCCCTTGCGGCCGGCGCGGGCGGTGCGTCCGGAGCGGTGTGTGTAATACTGCGTCTGCTCGGGAAGCTGGCGGTGGATGACGAAGGCCAGGCCGTCGATGTCGATGCCGCGCGCGGCGACATCGGTGGAGATGAGGATGCGGCTGCGCTCCTTGCGGAAGGCGCGCATGACCTTGTCGCGATCCTTCTGGCTGAGATCGCCCTGCAGGACATCCACGGCGATGCCCTGCTTCTTCAACTCGCTGCCGAGGCGGATGGCGCCGGCCCGGGTGCGGCAGAAGATCATGCCGCGATCGTCGGGGTGGTCGTCGAGAAACCGGGCGATGAACTCGTCCTTCGCATGGCGCGGGCAGACCACGTAGCGGTGCTGGATGTTGCGATTGACGACGTCCTTCTTCGCGACGGTGAGCATCTTCGGATCGGGCGCCATGAGGTCGGCAATCAGCCGGCGGATGCCCGTCTGGAACGTTGCGGAAAACAGCCACGTGCTCGTGCGGTTTTCCGTGAGTTTCGAAAAGCGGAGGATGTCCTCGCGAAAGCCCATCGTGAGCATCTCGTCGGCCTCGTCGAGCACGAGATGTTTCACCGCGTCAAGCGAGAGGGCGCGGGCCTCGAGCAGATCGTTCAGACGTCCCGGAGTGGCGACGACGATGTGGGTGGGGCGTCGCAGCCGTGCGATCTGGAGGTCGATCTTGTCGCCTCCCGCGGCCACCTCCACGAAGATGCGGCGCGTGCAGTGTTTCGTGTAGCGAAAGAGGTGCTTGCCGATCTGCTTGGCAAGGTCGCGGGTGGGGGCGAGCACGAGCCCCTGAATGACAGGCTGGTCGGGATCGACGCGCATGAGCAGCGGCACGCCGAAGGCGACCGTCTTGCCGGTGCCAGTCTGCGCCTGCGCCACGAGATCGCCACCGTTCTCAAGAAGGAACGGGATCGCCGATTGTTGAATCGCCGTGGGAGAGGTGATGCCGAGTTCCTCCAGACCACGGAGGAATTCTCCGGAAACGCCAAGTTGGGAAAAGGTGGTCATGGGTGAATCGTCGAACGGTGGACCGCACGAGGCGGGACTGGGAACCCGCTATCGCGGCGAAGGAGGCATGGCAAAGAAAATCCCGCCCCGACCTTCCACGAGCCGCCGATTTTCCGGACGTGGGCCCGGCTGATCTCCGGTCCCGGGGCCTTCGGGATTCCATGGACGCGGCAATGGTTTGGTCGCCCGGGATGACGCTTGCCTCCTTGGCAGGAATTCCGGACTCTGCCGCGCGCAATGAGTGTTCGGGTTTTCGTTCTGATCACGTGCTGGGTTTTCGCCGGGTTGCAGGCGATCGCCCAGGGGCCGGCGGGAATCATCCTCTACACCGAGACCGATAAGGGGATTGAACTGCTGCTTGCGGATCACGTGAAGCCCGTGGATCGCGGCTGGGCTGCCTTTGGCGGGAACGCCGAGGCGGGCGAGTCGTATGCGGAGACGGCGGCACGCGAGACCGAGGAGGAAACGCGGGGCTATTTCCGGCGGAGCGAACTCCTGCGTCGGATCGAAGGCCAGACTCCGACATTGGACGGCCCGTTCGCGTTTTATTTCGTGAAGATCGACCGGGTGCCCGTTTCAGAGATTCTGAAATCGCAGCCGCCTTCCACGGACCGCGTGTATTTCGAGCGCGGTCCCTACGCCTGGGTGCCGCTGAAGGAAATCGAGCGGTTCTTTGATCCGGATACCGTCACGTTTCCCTTGAGAATCCATTCCGACTACCTGCCGCAGGAGCGTTTCACGGACTGGGTCTGGCCGATCTGGTTGCACAACCTGAGCGTGGCCATGGAAAATGGCACGATTCCGTGGAAGCAGGACACCGCGGCGCAGCCTTGACCGGCGCCGCAGGCAGGATCAGCTGGCATCGTCGGCCTCGAGAACCTCGAAGACCGTTTGAGGGTTCAGGTGCGCCACGTGCCGGTAGGTCCTGGACAGGGCAACCGGCAACCGGTCGGCCATCGGGAAGCCGGGGCGGCCGAGGTTTTGCGCGACTCGATTCCATTCCGGGATCTTCGCGTTTCGGGAAGGGTCCGCATGAAACCACTCGACGACCTCGGGATCCGTCAGGGCGCTCAGACGAAGGATGTCTTCTTTCGTCAAATCGAAGAATCGCAGAAATTCTCCATCCACGCCCGACGGATGACAAAAACGCTCAGCGAATTCGGCGGGCAACGCGCCCGCGGTGAGCAGCCGGGCCTTTTTCAAAATCCGGGGCAGCCACACGCAATCGGCCAGCGTGTCGGTCGGCTTGGGAAGTTGCATGCGGAAGCGATACGCAATCCGGGAGGGAGATCAACGCCCAATGCACCACTGCACCGTTTCACGATGCGTTGATCGAGATCGTCAGCGCCCGGACCCGTCCGCGACGCGATGATAACCTCATCCGGGAGGCGTCGAGGAACCCGGTCCTCAGGCAGCGGACATCAAAAAAATTTCCGTTGCGCGGTTTCGAAAGCGTGCGAGTGTTCCGGCGTTCTGGGGGGAACAGTGGGCCGTCGTGGCATTCGTCGCGGCGGCCCATATTTTTTTCAGCAACCGGTCGAAGAAGCGGATGGCAGGATTCGAGGGCGCTGATTTTCGGCGCTTCGTGACATCCGCCGATGAGACGCTACTTGCGTTTGGCAAGCACGTGCGTCTCGCCCCACGTCTTGAGCGCGACAAGCACCGGCTCGAGGCTGCGGCCGCGTTCCGACAGGCTGTATTCCACCTTCGGCGGCACCTGCGGGTAGACGGTGCGAGTGATGAAACCATCCGCCTCCAACTCGCGGAGCTGGTTGGTGAGCATCCGCTGCGTGACATCCGGCAGGCGACGGCGGATTTCGTTGAAGCGCAGTGTGCCCTGGAGCAGGTGCCAGAGCACGACGGCCTTCCATTTTCCGCTGATCAGGGTGAGGGCCGCCTCCACGGGACAGCCGGGACTGCAATCGAAGCGCTTATGACGGATGCGAGGCATGCAACGGTATCCTTTTCGACACTATGTGCAGTTTATGTGCATTCTTGCGAAAATCGCGTCAAGGCACCATTTGTTGCGAACAAACACATCTCAATCACCATGCGTGCCATTGGATACAAAACACCGTTGCCCATCACCGATCCCGATTCGCTGATCGATATCGATCTGCCGCGACCTTCGCCCGGTCCCCGTGACCTGCTGGTCGAGATCAAGGCTGTTTCCGTCAACCCCGTGGACACCAAGGTCCGCCGAAGCGTCCGTCCGGAGGGCAATGAATGGAAAGTGCTGGGCTGGGATGCCGCCGGAATCGTCCTCGAAACCGGTTCGGATGTGACCTTGTTCAAACCCGGCGACGAGGTGTTCTACGCCGGTGCGCTCACGCGACCGGGGAGCAACTCGGAATTCCACCTGGTCGACGAGCGCATCGTCGGCCCGAAACCCAGGTCGCTCAGCTGGCCGGAAGCGGCGGCGTTGCCGCTGACCGCGATCACGGCGTGGGAGACGTTGTTCGACCGGCTCGATGTCAAAGGACGTGCCGTGCCCGGCGCGCCTCCGGCGATCCTCGTCATCGGTGGTGCGGGTGGTGTCGGCTCCATCACCATCCAGCTTGCGCGAAAGCTGACGGAGTTGACCGTCATCGCCACGGCATCACGACCGGAAACGCAATCCTGGGTGCGCGAACTCGGCGCGCATCATGTCGTGGATCATTCCAAACCGCTCGCCGAACAGGTCGCCGCTCTTGGCATTGGAGCGCCGGCGTTCGTGTTCTCGACCACCAACACCGACCAGCATCTCTCCCAGGTCGTCGAGCTGATTGCGCCGCAGGGGCGTTTTGCGCTCATCGATGATCCGCCGTCACTGGACATCAATCCCTTCAAGCGCAAGAGCGTGTCGACTCACTGGGAGTTGATGTTCACGCGTCCGCTGTTCGGGACGCCGGATATCGCCGAGCAGGGACGGCTGCTCGGGGAGGTTTCCCGCCTCGTGGACGACGGCACGATCCGCACGACGCTTGCCGAGAATTACGGGCCGATCCGTGCGGAGAACCTCAAGCGCGCGCACGCCCTCATCGAGTCCGGCAAAGCGCGTGGGAAAGTGACGCTGGAGGGCTTCTAAGACTCGCTCGAACGCACGATGCCGCGGGAGCCCCGTCGGCGAAATCAGAACGAAAGATGGAAGCAATGGAAACTGCGAAAGTGGATTTGAAAGACATCCTTGTGATTGGCGCCGGCGAGCTTGGGATGGCTGTCCTAAGCGCGCTCGCGCCGAGGATTCGAGCGGCCGGCCAGCGGCTCACGGTGGTGGTGTCACACCGGACGGCGACCAATCCGACCGGGCGAAACGCGTCGACCCTGGAAAAATTGCGCGAGCTGGGTGTGGAGGTTGTCGGATTCGACCTGAGCGCCGACGAAGGTGCGCTGACCGGGCTGTTCAAGCCATACCGGACGGTGGTGAATTGCAGCGGGTTCGTTGCCGGTCCTGGGACGCAGTTGAAGATCACCCGCGCGGTGTTGAGCGCAGGCGTGAAGCGATACTTCCCGTGGCAGTTCGGCGTCGACTACGACATCGTGGGCCGGGGGAGCGGACAGCCGGTATTCGACGAGCAATACGAAGTCCGTCAGCTGCTTCGTGCCCAGCAGAGCACCGAGTGGGTGATCGTCTCGACCGGCATGTTCACGAGTTTCCTGTTCGAGCCCTCCTTCGACGTGGTCGATCTCGACCGCCGGACCATTCATGGACTCGGCAGCTGGGATACACGAGTCACGGTGACAACACCGGAGGATATCGGAAAACTGACGACCGAGATCCTGCTGACTGAGCCGCGGATCGCCAACGAGATCGTCTACGTGGCAGGCGATACGATCTCCTACGGCAAGCTGGCGGAAGTGGTCGAACGCGTCACCGGCCGGACGTTCGAGAAGGAGGAATGGACCATGGACAAACTACTCGCCGACCTCGCCGCGGCACCGGACGACGTGATGACCCGGTATCGTGCGGCATTCGCCCGCGGCGACGGCATGTGGTGGGACAAGGCCGGCACCTTCAACGCGGAGAAGGGCATCTCGGTTCAGGACGTCGAGGAATACCTCCGCGCGCGGCTCAGACGGTGATTTTTTAGGCGGTCGCCCCCACGTGCGACAGAAGGTGCCGGTCGTGACTGAAGGCATGAACACCTGCAAAAAAATTTCTGTTGCACGATTCCGACAGTATGCGAACCTGTCGGCGTTCTGGGGGGAACAGTGGGCCGTCGCAGCATTCGTTGCGGCGGCCCATATCTTTTCCGGTCGTTCGTCATGAGCGACGGGGACGCGAAGGGCTTGTTGTATGCTTGGTGGGTTTGAACATCGGGTCAGGTCATAGGCGTGTTCGGAAGATGGGGCGTCCCTGATGAACCGTTCCTATTTCGGTGAACACTCGGGAGGAGCCGGCGGAGTGTCCGTCGGCAGTCGAGCGAAAGACCTCCTTGCGGGGATAGAAGGAAACGTGGAAGCGGTTCTCAACGAGGTTTAAACGATCGGATCTTCCAGGCCTTCCATCGGATTATACCACCGAGTTCACGCAAGCGCTCGCAGGCGCCAGAGCCATTACAATCGATCACCTTGTCGCGATTCCGTCATGAAAAGCTCCGCTTCTCGTGGAAGTTCCTGAGATATCAGGGCAACAAAAAACGGAGCCGACGGGGCTCGAACCCGCAACCTCTGCCGTGACAGGGCAGCGCTCTAACCGATTGAGCTACGGCTCCAAGGGAGCGCGAAATATGCAGGGGCGAAGGGTGGGGTGCAATCTTTTTTCCGAGGAAAATTGAAACGCGAAATTTGCCTCGGGATGCTCCGTCCGCTATCTAGGGGCAAATGGAGCGGGATGTCGTGATTCTTGGAGGCGCGCTGTCGGGCGCCTCGCTGGGGCTGTTGTTGCGGCGGGAGGCCCCGGATCTCACCGTGCTGATCGTCGAGCGGAGTGAGCAGTTTGACCGCAAGGTTGGCGAGGCGACGACGGAGATCAGCGGCGAGTTTCTGAACAAGCGGCTGGCGCTCACGAGCTATCTCGCGCACCACCACATTTCGAAGCAGGGGTTGCGGATGTGGTTCACGCACGATGCGGACACGCCGTTCGAGGACTGCGCGGAGATCGGCACCAACTACCAGGTGCGGGTTCCGGCGTTTCAGATCGACCGGGAAAAACTGGATGAACACATCCTGCAATGCGCGGAGGCGGAGGGATGCGAGGTCTGGCGGCCGGCGAAGGTCGAAGAAGTGAACGGAACCTCGGTATCCGTCCAGCGGGGACCGGACCGGGTCGAAGTGCGTGCGCGGTGGGTCATTGATGCCTCGGGGCGCGCGGCGGTGCTGGCCCGCCGGAATGGCTTTTTCCGTCAGCTCGACGAGCACCCCACGAATGCGATCTGGGCGCGATTTCGCAACGTGCGGGATTGGGATGGCCATGAAATCCGGACGGAGTTTCCGCGCTACGGGACCTCCTGCATCGCGGGCCGCGGCGCGGCGACGAATCACCTGACAGGCTACGGGTGGTGGTGCTGGATCATTCCGCTGAAGGGCGGGGACTTCAGCGCGGGACTCGTTTACGACTCGCGGCTTTTCACGCCGCCTGCGGGAGCGAGACTCGGGGAGCGGTTGAAGGCGCACCTGATGACGCACCCCGTCGGGCGGGAGATTTTCGCGAATGCCGAGCCGATCGAGAACGACGTGCGCGCGTATTCGAATCTCCCGTATTACAGCGAGAAGATCGCGGGACCGGGCTGGCAACTCGTCGGCGACGCCGCGGGATTCATGGACCCGCTCTACAGCCCGGGGCTGGACTACTGCTCGTGGACGGTGCGGCTCGCGCTGGCACGGATCAAGGCCGAGATGGCGGGAACCGCCGTGGATCTCGAGGAAATCAACCGCCGCTTCCGGCAGAGCTACGACACGTGGTTTCGCGCGCTCTACAAGGACAAGTATTACTACCTCGGCGATGCGGAGCTGATGTCCGCGGCGTATTGGATGGACATCTCGCTCTTTTATCTCGGGCCGATCCGGGAAATCACCGTGGCCCGTGAGCAGGACTCGGATTGCCTGCCGTTCAACGGTCCCGTGGACACGAAGGCCGGACGATTCATGAAGTTCTACAACCGCCGGCTTGCCGTGATTGCGCGGAAGCGCCGCGAGGCGGGCTGCTACGGCCGGCACAACACGGGCTGGCGCGAACTCGGCGACGGTTTTGTGCCCGATCTGCGTGTGGCGCGGTCCTTCTGGCGTGGATTCCGCCGCTGGATTGGCGCGGAGATTCACGCGCTGACGCTGAAGCCCGCCGGTGAGCGGAGCCCAACCAAGATGCAACCCGCGACCGTTTCCTGACGTGGCGTATTCCTCGTATCGTGAGTTTGTGGAGGCGCTTGATCGCGCCGGAGAGTTGCGGCGGATCTCCGAGCCGGTCGCGACGGAGCTGGAAATCACCGCGATCGCCGATGCGGAGATGAAATCGCCCGGCGGAGGGAAGGCGCTGCTGTTCGAGAAGCCGACCGTCAATGGTGTGGTGTCGCCGTTTCCCGTCGCGATCAACACGATGGGCTCGTGGAAACGGATGGCCATGGCGATGAATGCCGAATCCGTCGATGCGGTCGCGGCGGATCTGGCAACGCTGATGAAGGCAAAGCCCCCGACCGGATTGCGGGACGCAATGAAGCTGCTCGGCACGGCGATCGAACTCCGACACGCGCGGCCGAAGACGGTCCGCACCGGTCCGTGCAAGGAGGTCATTCATCGCATCGAGAGTCCGGCTGCGAGTGCCACGGGCTGGCCGGCCGCTCCGGACGTCAAGGACCCTTCGACGTTCGATGCGCAGCCGCCCACGCTGTTGAACCTGCCGATTCTAAGATGCTGGCCGCTGGATGGAGGGAGGTTCGTCACACTGCCGTGCGTGGTCACGAAGGACCCCGACACCGGCGAGCGGAATCTCGGGATGTATCGCATCCAGATCTACGACGAGCGCACGACCGGGATGCACTGGCAGCTGCAGAAGGTCGCGGCCCGCCATGGCCGCCGCTATTACGAAACGGGGGAGCGGATGCCGGTGGTGATCTTCCTAGGCGGGGACCCGGCATTTCCCTTCGCCGCGACGGCGCCGCTCCCGGACGGACTCGATGAGTTTCTGCTCGCGGGTTACCTGCGACGGAAGTCGATCGAACTCGTGAAGTGCGAGACGTGTGATCTCGAGGTGCCGGCAAACGCGGATTTCGTGATCGAGGGATACATCGACCCCACGGAGCCGCTGCGGATGGAGGGGCCATTCGGCGATCACACCGGCTACTACACACTGCCGGAGCCGTATCCCGCGTTTCACATCACCGCGATCACGCACCGCAAGGATGCCGTGTATCCCGCGACCATCGTCGGCATTCCGCCGATGGAGGATTTCTACATGGGCGGCGCGTCGGTGAAGCTGTTCCTGCCGATTTTCCAGATGAACTTCCCGGAGATCGTCGACATCGCGCTGCCGGCGGAGGGCGTTTTTCACAACGCCGTGTTCGTCAGCATTCGCAAGACGTATCCGATGCAGGCCTACAAGGTGATGCACGGCCTTTGGGGCATGGGACAGATGATGTTCACGAAATATCTCGTCGTGGTGGACGAGGACGTGAACGTCCACGACACGAGCGAGGTGCTTTTCCGGCTTTGCGCGAATACCGATCCGCAGCGCGATAGCGTGATGACCCGAGGCCCGGCCGACGTGCTCGACCATGCGACGAGCCGGATCGCGGTCGGCTCGAAGCTTGGGATCGATGCCACCCGGAAGCTGCCGGGAGAGGGATTCGATCGGGACTGGCCACCGATCATCCGGATGGACGATTCCGTGAAGGAACGGGTGCGGAAGTTTCTCCGATGAGCATTTAGCCGGAAGAAAATTCGCACGCGCTCGGAGGCTGCGACGTTCGATCCTTGGGCGATCTATGGTGAAACAGGCTGGTAAGGATGCTCGCTGCGAGACGGGCGTGGAAGGATTGGACGATGTGCTCGCGGGCGGGTTTCCTCCGAATCGCCTCTACGTCGTGCAGGGCGATCCTGGCGTGGGAAAAACGACGCTGGCCATGCAGTTCCTGCTGGAGGGGGTTCGTCGAGCCGAGCGCGTGCTCTACATCACGCTTTCGGAAACGAGGGATGAACTCGAATCCATTGCCCGCTCCCATGAATGGGATCTGGAGGGAATCGATCTCTTCGAGCTCTCCTCCATGCAGGCCGCGCTCGGGGGTGGCACGGAGAACACCTTTTTTCACCCGTCGGATGTGGAACTCGATCGCACGACCCAGGCGTTGCTCAACGAGGTCGAGCGGGTGAACCCGAAACGACTTGTCTTCGATTCCCTGTCCGAGTTGCGCATGCTTGCGGAGACGCCGCTGCGTTTTCGGCGGCAGATCCTGCGCCTGAAACAGGCCTTCGCCGGCCGCAAGTGCACCGTCCTGTTGCTCGATGATCGCACGGCCGGAGCAGGGGATCTGCAGATCGAAAGCATCGCGCACGGGGTGCTCGATCTTCAGCGCCTTTCGCCCGCATACGGCATGTCGCGGCGGCAGTTGAACGTGCGCAAGGTGCGCGGCGTAAAATTCCGGGAAGGCAATCACGACCTCATCCTGAACACGGGGGGGATGGTGATCTTTCCCCGACTCGTGGCAGCCGAGCATCATGTTCCGTTTGCGCGGGAATCCTTTCCAAGCGGCATCGCCGCGCTCGATACCCAGCTGGGTGGCGGTCTGGATTGGGGCACGAGCAACATGTTCATCGGTCCGCCGGGAACGGGAAAGTCCACCCTCGCGTTGCAGTTCGCCCACGCGCTCGCGGGAACCGGAAAGAAGGCGTATTTCCTCCTGTTCGACGAAACGGTGGGAACGCTGGTGCATCGCGCGGCCCAGCTCGATCTGGAGATTGCCCCTCACATCGAGAGTGGGCTCGTGCAGGTTGACCAGGTCGACCCGGCCGAAATTTCGCCCGGAGAACTCAGCTATCGCATCCGCAAGAGGGTCGAGGATGGCGTTCAGATGGTCGTCATCGACAGCATCAACGGCTACCTCAACGCGACTCCCGAGGAGCGGTTTCTGAATCTTCAGTTGCATGAACTGCTTGCGTATCTGAGCCAGCAGGGTGTCATTACGATCATGGTGCTGGCACAGCAGGGCCTGGTGGGATCGGTGGAGTCGTCCGTGGATCTGACGTATCTCGCGGACACCGTGTTGACGCTGCGTTATTACGAGTCGCAGGGGGAGATCCGGCAGGCGGTTTCTGTGATCAAGAAGCGCAGCGGCAGTCACGAGCGAACGATCCGGGACCTCTCCATCGAACGCGATGGGATTCACGTCGGCGATCCCCTGCGTGGGATGCGGGGCATCCTGTCCGGAATCCCGATGGCTTCCACTGATGACAGCGGATCCCGGCCGCCGGTGGGGTGACGCATGAGCGATTCAGCCGTGATCACCGGGACGGACAATCCTGCGGACCCCACGGTGGAGCTGCGCGTGCTCGTGCTGGCTCCCAGCGCCAACGACGCGCCGCTGACGTGCCGGTTTCTCGCTGATGCAGGGATGGAGTGCAGAAACTGCACGGACGTCGCGGCGCTGGTGGAGGCTCTGCGCCAGGGGTGCGGGTCGATCCTCATCGCCGAGGAGGTGCTCGCGAGCCGCGAGGTGCTGAACCTTGTCGACGCACTTGGGGAGCAACCCGCGTGGTCGGACGTTCCGATTACGATCATCACCTCCGGTGGAGAGGCCAACCAGACCCGCTTGCGACGGCTCGAGGTCTTCGGCCCGGGAGGAAATGTCGGGCTGCTTGAGCGTCCTTTCCGTCCGGAAACGCTGGTCAGTGCCGTGGAGGTCGCCCTCCGCGCAAGGCGCCGCCAGTATGAGACCCGGAATCTCCTGCGCAAACTGGAGGCTGGCGAGGAACGACTCCGGGGGATCCTTGAAAGCATCAGCGACGCGTTCATCTCGTTCGATCGCGACTGGAGGATCACCTACGTGAATCCCGCGTATTTGCAGCTGGTGGCGCCGTTGTATGGATCGGCGGACGATCTGCTGGGGGCGGTGCTCTGGGACAAGTTCCCCGATATCGTGGATACCGAGGTGGGCCGTTTTTACAAACGCGCGATGGAGGAGCAGGAGGCGGGAAGCTTCGAGGTTTTCTATGCACCACTGCACGCGTGGTTCGACATTCGGGCGTTTCCTTCGGCTCGCGGACTCTCGCTCTATGTGCGGGACATTTCCCTGCGGAAGGCTCACGAATCCGAGGTGGCTGAGCTGCATGCGCAGCTGCAGGAACAGGCCCGGGTATTCGATACGACGCTCTCGAACATCAGCGATTTTGCCTACACCTTCGATCGGGACGGACGGTTCATTTACGTAAACAAGCCGCTCCTCGACCTGTGGGGGCTTTCGCTCGAGGAGGCTGTGGGGAAGAACTTCTTTGACCTCGGCTACGAGCCGGAACTTGCGGCGCGCCTTCAACGCCAGATTGCCGAGGTGTTCGAAACCCGGAAAACGCTGGTCGACGAGACGCCTTACACGAGCCCGTCCGGCGTGACCGGATACTATGAATACATCCTCAGTCCGGTGATCGAAGCGGACGGGAGTGTCTCCATTGTTGCCGGATCCACCCGATCGATCACGGAACGAAAGAAGCAGGAGGCACAGCTTGCCAAACTGGCGGCGGACATCGAGGCCCAGGCGCGACTGTTCGACGCGACGCTCTCCAGCATCGCCGACCTCGCCTACACGTTCGATACGAGTGGCCGGGTGATCTATGCAAACAAGCCGCTGCTCGAGATCTGGGGCCGCTCGCTCGAGGAGGTGAAGGGGAAGAATCTTTTCGAGCTGGATTATCCGGAAGCGCTGGCCAGGCGTCTCACCGACGAGCTGCTTCAAGTGGTCGAAACGGGCAAGGCCGTGATGGGCGACGTGGAATTCACCAGCGCCACGGGCATCACGGATCATCACGAATACATCTACAATCCGGTGTTCGATCCGGCGGGACGCGTCGTCGCGGTGGCGGGCACGACCCGCATCGTCACCGAACGCAAGCGCGTGGAGACCGCGATGCAGGAGGCGAAGGATGCCGCGGAGGCGGCAAACCGGTCGAAGGACCATTTTCTTGCGGTGCTCAGCCACGAGCTGCGCACGCCACTGACGCCCGTGCTGATGACGGCGAGCGTCCTGGAAATGGACCCGAAACTTCCACCGGATCTGCGGGCGGACATGGCGATGATCCGGCGCAACGTGGAGCTCGAAACGAAGCTGATTGATGATTTGCTGGATCTAAGCCGGATCACGGCCGGAAAGCTTTCGTTGCGACTGCAGGCGATCCATTTGAACGAAGCGGTGCGGCATGTCGTGGACACCTGCCGCCAGCAAATCCAGCAGAAGGGTGTGGATCTTCGGATCGATCTTGCGAAGGAGGAGGGATGCGTCCGCGCAGACCCTGCGCGACTTCAGCAAATCCTGTGGAACATCCTCAAAAATGCCGCGAAATTCACGCCGGCGGGAGGCCGAATCGACGTCGTGACGAATCGAAAGGGGCCCGATCGGTTCGAGGTGATGGTGCGCGACACCGGGGTGGGCATCGATCGCGAAGTGCTTCCACGGATCTTCGATGCGTTCGAGCAGGGAAATGCGCGGGTGACGCGGGAGTTCGGAGGATTGGGCCTCGGTCTCGCCATCACGAAAGCGCTCGTCGAACTTCACTCGGGCTCCATCCGGGCGGAAAGCGACGGCCCGAGATCCGGAAGTGCATTCTTTGTCGAGCTGCCCGTTGCCGTTATGGAAGATGAAGCGCCGGATGCGCAGGACGATGGAGGCCGTCACGGAGGGGCGCTTCGCATCCTTGTTGTGGAAGATCATGCCGACACCGCCTACATGCTGCGAAAGCTGCTCGATGCGGCGGGACATCGCGTGACCGTCGCGACCTCCGCGACTGACGCACTGGAAATCGCCAAACGGCAGACGTTCGACCTGCTTGTCAGCGACATCGGACTGCCGGATCTGCCCGGATACGAACTGATGCGGCAACTCAAGGACCGTGGAAAGATCAAGGGCATCGCCATGAGCGGTTACGGAATGGAGGAGGACATCCGGCGCAGCTTCGAAGCGGGATTCAGCGAGCATCTCGTGAAGCCGCTGGATTTTCCGGTGCTCGAGCGGGCGATCCGGCGACTGGCGCAGGGGCTTTGATCGTCTCAGGAGACCATCGTGCGCGCGGCCAGCAGAAGCTTCGCCGGTCGTGGCAGGCGGTATCGGTGCGAGATTGTCCGGAAACCGTCACGCTCCATCCGGTCGAGCAGCGTTCTGTAGAGAGTCATCATGATGCGGGGCGCCAGAAGCGCACGCCGGTCGGGGGAGGGTAGATTTGCTTCGGCGTGGGCAAAGAATCGCCGTGCGCGGTCCGCCTGGGTCTGGAGAAGGGAACGGAACGCGGGAGTCGCCTCCGCCTTCACAAGCGTTTCCCGGCTGAGTCCGAAACGCTTGATGTCCTCCGCCGGCAGATAGACGCGGCCATTTTGCAGGTCTTCGCCGACGTCGCGGAGGATGTTGACGAGTTGCAACGCGATGCCGAGATTCTCGGCGAAGTCGCGGGAACGGTCGCGATCCGCGCCAAGAATTGGGAGACAGCCGATGCCGACCGCGCTCGCGACGCGCCAGCAATACGTTCGAAGGTCGTCGAACGTTTCGCAGTCGAAGCCCTCGATGTCCATTTCCATTCCGGCGACGATTTCCCGGAGCACGGGAAGGTCGAGCGCATAACGGTCGTTCAGACGGGAAAGGAAACCGGGCAGCGGCCGGTCGCCATCGAGGGCGGAGCGCCATGCATCCAGCGCCGAGCGTTTTTCCGCGCGGGGGACGGTCGGGGAATCGGCGATGTCGTCGAGGATTCGGCAGAAGCGGTAGTAATCGCGCATGTCGGCGCGGCGATCGCGCGGCAGGCAGAAGAGCGCGAAGGCGAGCGTCGAACTTTTCCGACCTTCGTCGAGTCCGGGCTCGATGGCGGGAGGGATGAAGTCGCTCACGGGATGCTGACGCGCTCGGAGGCGATGCGACCGGATTCGAGAGTGAGTTCGCGGTCGAACATGCCGGAAAGTCCGGAATCGTTGAAACTCCACAGGCAGGTTACGCCGAAGCTCTCGACCGCCAGCCGCACGAGCGGAAGGATCGCAACCGGTCGCGCCGGATCGACCAGTGCGAGAATACGGGGCCGGTGAACGAGCGCGCGGGCGAGAGCGACCTGATGCTGAATTTCCGGGGGCAACGATTCCGCATCGAGATTGCCGATGTCGCCGAGGCCGAACACCGCGAGGAGTTCCGAGACGCGGGCGGACGCCTGGTATTCATCCACGCTGGCGATGCGAAAGAGCGGCATGGCAATGTTTTCGGCAACGCTCAACCGCGGGAGTAGACAGGGGTTTGCGAAGACGTAGCCGAAGGCGGTGTTTCGCATGGCGGCGCGCACATCCTCATCGCGAGGAACGGGATTCCCGAACAACTCGATGCTTCCCGAGTCGGGAGCCTCCAGCAACGAAAGGGTGTGAAGGAGCAGGGTCTTGCCGCTGCCGGGAGCGCCGAGAATGCCGTGGAGCATGCCCTCCTGCAGGGACAGCGAGATGTCCACGAAACGCGACGGCCCGTGCGTCCAGTCGGGCCGGTCGCAGTGAAGTCGGGAGCAGCGGAGCGCGATCAAAACGGAATCTCCTTACGCGATGAAAAGCGGCTTTTGTAAAGACAAACCCACGCGGCGATGAACCATCCGCCGAGCAGCGATCCCGCAACGACGATCCCCAGTCGCGCAATCCCGAAGCCCACGGTGTCGGTTCCTCCCAGCGAGAAGGCCAGATACGTCGAGGCGCCTTCGAGAACGAGGAACGGAAGAAAAACGGCCGCGATGAATGGCAGGATGCTCGCGATGTTCGCGATGGAAAACCGGACGCTGTCGCGCAGTGCGTCGCGCAGGGATTCGTTGTGAAATACGAGTGTCGCCTGTGTGGCGCAGAAAAAGAGGACGAGCAACGTCACCAGGAGCCGTCCCCACGGGTCACTGGCCGCGCGAAGACTCCCGGCGACACCGGGTGCGGCATCGTCCACGAGCAACGCGAGAAGCTGTGGAACGAAGACGAGTGCAAACGAAAGGGTCGCGAGTGGAAGCGACCACTTCAGCACGAAGCCGGTTCTCCGCGCGGCGACGAGGAAGAGCTTGTAACGGTGGAAATGCAGACCGCGCATCCACGCGTAGGCCATGAGCATGAGGTAGGTGAGAAAAAACAGCCCAAGCAGCAGCTCGAAGATCAGGGCTGGCATCACGAGTGCCGCGATGCCGTAAAATCCGATCCATCCGGAGAGTTCCGGCATCAGCACATACGCAATGGGCCGGACGATCGTTGCGAGCGCCGAAATCGCCAGCAGGACGACGAGGAGCCAGCCGAATCGCGGAAAGCGGCGGAGGATCGCGCGGGAGATCTCGATGAAAAGGCCGTTGTAGTTTGCGAGGAAGGCCAGGGCGCAGAGTGCGGAGAGAGGAAACGTGCCGGTGAACAGCGCGAAAATCGATGCCGTGAACTCCGCTGCCTGCAGGAACGTATCCGGAGAGGCAGGCAGAGCGTTTGGCGGCTCCTGAAAGGTAAAGGATGTCAGCCACTCCCATACGTCGCCGGTGCGTGCGATGAATGCGATTTCGGCACCGAGCAGAAAGAGTCCGTGACAAAGTCCGAAGGCGAGGGGAATCCGCCACAGGTCCGGATAGCGGCCCATGCAGCGCAGGCCGTTCCGCAGGGCGATGCGCACGGAAGCCGGAATCAGCGCACATGCGATCCATGCCGCTCCGGCGACGAGGAGCGCGACCTGGAGTTCCCGACCCATCCCAAGCGGTTATGGCATGCCGGTCGCGCGGCGACGAGTGCGATTGAAGCAAATTCTTCGCCGGCATAGAGTCATTCGAATGACGCTGGCGAACCAGATCACGATCGTGCGGATCCTGCTGATTCCGGTGTTCGCGCTGCTCGCCGTCTATTACGGCGCCGGCGTGCGGGAGGGAGTGGCGGTGGAATCCCTTCGCTGGGCGGCGATTGGCGTATTCATCGTAGCGTCGGTCACGGATGCGTTTGATGGCGCCGTTGCCCGAAGGTTTGGTCAGGTCAGCCGCACGGGAGCGATCCTCGATCCCATCGCCGACAAGGGGCTGCTTCTCACGGCGATCATTACGCTGAGCGTGAGCGACTGGCGGGTCGCGCTGCCACTGTGGTTTCCGGTGCTCGTCATTGCGCGGGATGCGGTGGTGCTCACGGGTTGCGTGGTGGTGCGATTTGTGTGCGACCACCTCGAGGTGAAGCCGAGCTGGATCGGAAAAACGGCCACGGCGTTGCAGATGATCGCGGTGTCCTGGGTGATGCTGCAGATTCGTTACGTGGAGATTCCTGTGGCGCTCGCGGGAATTTTCACGTTGGTAAGTGGGATGGAATACGTCATTCGCGGAGTTGCACAGCTCGCGCACCACGAATCCGGAACATGAGAACCGTCGCCATTGTAGGGCGGCCGAACGTCGGAAAATCCGCCCTTTTCAACCGTCTTGCCAACTCCCGCATCTCGATCGTTCACGACCAGCCGGGCGTGACGCGGGATCGCATTCATGCCGTGTGCAAACTCGGTTCCGCTCCCTTCGAGATCGTGGATACCGGAGGCATTGGCGCGGAGCCGGATCCCGACTTTGCGGAGGAGACGCACTTTGCCGCGGAGGTGGCAATGACGACGGCCGATCTCATTCTTTTTGTTGTCGATGGTCCCTGCGGGATCACGCCGCTCGACGCCGACCTTGCCAGGATTGTCCGGGAATGGGGGAAGCCGGTGATCCTGGTGATCAACAAGATCGACAACGAACGCCAGGAGACACTCGAAGGCGATTTTGCGCGCCTGGGTTTTACAAACACACTCTGCACGAGCGCGGCGCACGGACGTGGAATCAGCGAGGTGGTTCGCAGGATCAGTGACGAAATCGATCTCGGAGAAGCGGTGGAAGAGGATGTGCGGGCGCCGAAGCTTGCGATCGTCGGCCGGCCCAACGTTGGAAAGTCCTCGCTCGTGAACGCGATCCTCAATGACAAGCGGACGATCGTCAGCGAGATCGCAGGCACGACGCGTGATGCGGTGGACATCCCCTACGAGTTCAAGGGCTCGAAGTTCCTGCTCGTGGACACGGCGGGCATCCGTCACCGCTCGAAACACAACACCTCGGTCGAGGTCTTCAGCGTGATGCGATCGGAGCAGGCGATCGAGCGTGCGGATCTGAATATTCTGGTGATCGACGTCACGCAGGGAGTGACGATGCAGGACAAGAAAATCGCCGGCCTCATGCAGAAGGCGCGAAAGGCGGCGATCATCGTGCTGAACAAATGGGACCTCGTGGAGGAGCAGACGCCGGATGAGATGAAGGAGCGGATCGAGGCGATCCGCGAAGAGTTGTTCTTTCTGGAGTATGCGCCGGTTGTCGTCCTTTCCGCGAAACAGAAGACGAACGTTCCGCGTTTGTTCAACATGATCGAAAAGATCCGTCAGCATGCCGGACGCAGGATCGGCACGGGGGAGTTGAACCGCCTGCTCAAGCTCGCGGTGGAGAGGCAGCCTCCGCCGGTCCGCGGGACTTCCCGCTTCAAGATTCTCTACGCGACGCAGGTGGCCGACGCGGATCGTCCGCCTTTTGCTCCGATTGAATTTCTGCTTTTCGTCAACGATCCGCGCAAACTCTCGGATTCCTACCAGAGCTACCTTGCGAAGCAGGTGCGACGGCTGAGGGAATACCCGGGACTTCCGGTTCTCTTCAAATTGCGGGGGCGGAAGCGTTGACTTCGCGGGGCCGCAGCCATATTTCCTGCGACATGCTCGATATGCAGAATTCGGAGGACCGGCTCATTCGCAACATCCTGCTTGGTGCGGCAGCCGGTGCGCTTGCCATCCTTCTTGCCGCTGCGATCACGATTGCAGCCACCCTTTCGGCAAACTTCAATTTCCTTAACTGGATGGAGTGACGGCCACCGGCTGTCTCGCCACCCGTTCGATCGCCGCACACAGGCAGCCGCCGGCGATGATGATCTGTCCGCTGAGGTAGATCCACATCAGGAGGAGCATGAGACCTCCGATGGTGCCGTATATGCCGTAGTCGACGAAGCGCGGCAGGTAGGTCACGAACGCCACCTGGCAGATCTGCACGGCAAGTGTTACCAGGAGCGCGGGGAGCCAGACCTGCCGGAAGGCGACGCGACGCCGCGGAGCCAGCTTGTAGAGCATCGTAAACGTGTAGAACAACACGAGCGCACCGACGACCATGCGGGACCAGTCCAGCAGCGTGATCATGGGCGCAAGGTGGACGCCGGGAAAATCCCGGGCGATGAGGTGCTCGAGCGTGGTCAGTCCCTTCGCGATGCCTTGAGTGATTGCGGGGATCAGGATTCCGATTCCCAGTCCGCTGCCGACGACGGCGATCATCGCGAAATTCTTGAGCGGCATCTGCCACCACGGGATCGGAATCGTGTGCCATGCGCGGTTCACGGCGCGCACGAGCGACTGGAAAAATCGCAGCGAGGTCCAGGAGAGGATGAGGATGGAGAGAACGCTGATGCCGCCGCGCTTGCGCTCGAGATCCGCGGCCAGGCGGAAGATCATTTCATGTTCGGAGGCGCCCAGGGGGATGTATTCGGTGATCGCGTGGTGAACGGTCTGCGCGTCGAAGAACATCGACCCCACGGAAAGCAGGAGCGCGACCAGCGGGATCATCGAAAACAGCGCGTAATATGCGAACGCCGCCGCGCGCTGCTCGGCCTCGATCCGGCTGAAGATCCGGAGCGTCAATACGATGGTCGCCCAGATGCGTCTGGCGAAATGCGGCGGTCGCATGAGCGGGATTTGTCGGCTCCGGATGGAGCGATGCAAGCAAACAAAAAGCGCGGCGGTGGAAACCCACGGCCGCGCTTTCTTGGATCAAGGACCCGGATTAGAGACGGACGGAAGTCGTCACGGTGTCCTTCTTGTCGCCGCCCTTCTTGCCACAACCGCCACCGCAATCTCCGGCGAAGGTGGTTCCAGCGAAGAGGAGAGCGACTGCTGCGAATGCGAGGAATTTCATAACAAGCGCAGAGTCGCCCGGATTTGCGCTTTGTCAATGCGTAACTTCCCGGGATTCAACGAGTGCGGGAATTTCCGATAGCGACGCGATGGTGTGATCCGGTTCGACCTCGTGATGTTCCTCCGAGCCTGGGACCTTGATCCAGATGCTGCGAATGCCGGCGTTGCGTGCGCCGGCGATGTCGCGTTCGAGGCTGTTGCCGACCATCACCGCGTCGTCGGGCGGGGTGTCGAGCTCCGTGAGCAGGCGATGAAAGATCTCGGGCTCCGGCTTGCCGATGTCGTGCTCGCCGGAGACGGCCACCGCCGCGAAGAGCGGCTCGAGTCCCGAGGCCCGAAGCTTTTCGCGCTGCAGGTCGGGGGCGCCGTTCGTCAGCAGGCCGAGCTTGTGGGTTTTGGAGAGGCGGACAAGGACTTCGCGGGCGTCCGGCATGAGGCGGGAGAGCTTGCGGCGCTGTTCCGAAAACACGGCGGCGAGGTCCGCGGCCGTTTCACCGCCGTCGAGTTCCTGCCTGCGCAGCGCGGCATCGAAGACCCGCACCCGGTATTCCTGCGCCCAGTTGCGAAGTGCGGTCAGCTCCGGAGACTCGCCCTCGAAACGTCCCCAGAGGCACTCGAAGGCACTGATGCCAATGCGCCGGCAATAGGGGTAAACGGGGGCCTCCTTGTGAAGCTTGCGGGCAATCTCGCGGGCGTCGCGTTGAAAGGCCTCGATATTCGCGCCGACAGCCTGGAACGCCTGCTCGGCCGTGCGGGCGAGGGCCTCCGAGGAGACCGCCTCGTCCACGATGAGGGTGTCGTCGAGATCGAATAGGAGCGCGGGCATGCGAGTGTGTGAAGCAGACGACGGCGGGATTTTCGAGGGAAAAAGCGGCGCGATTTCCGCATTGCGCAACGTTCTGCGGATGCGCAGTGTCTTCGCATGACTGCAGTTGGCATCCTGATCGCCCTCGTCGTGCTCGCCGCAGTGGTGGGCCTTTTCTTCATCAGCCAGTTCAACGCGCTCGTTGCACTGCGAAACCGCTTCAAGAATGCCTTTGCCCAGATCGATGTGCAGCTCAAGCGGCGCCATGATCTGATTCCGAATCTTGTCGAGACGGCGAAGGGTTATCTCGCCCATGAGCGGGAGACGCTCGAGGCCGTCACCGCCGCACGGACCGCGGCCCAGACCGCGCAGAAGAACGCCGCGGCGAATCCCGGAGATCCTTCGGCCATGCGCGCGCTTGGGTCCGCGGAGGCCGGCCTCACCGGTGCCCTCGGCCGCCTGATGGTCGTTGCGGAGGCGTATCCGGACCTCAAGGCGAACCAGAACATGATGGCCCTCCAGGAGGAGCTCACCTCCACGGAAAACAAGGTCGCGTTTGCCCGGCAGGCCTACAACGACGCCGTCATGGCCTACAACACGAAGCGCGAGACCTTCCCGACGAACATCGTTGCGCGAATGTTCAACTTCCCGGCCGCGGAGTTGTTCGAGATCGACGACGCCGCGCAGCGCGAGGCGCCGAAGGTGCAGTTCTGACGCCCGCCCGGGCTTCGATTCTCCGGAACCGTCGTGCCGAATGGCTTGCGGCGGAGTGGCCCGCTTGGTTGTGTATCCACTCCGATGCATCCACCGATTCAGCCAACGCCCGACGAATTCTCGCAGCTTGCCCACGATTACAATGTCGTGACGGTGTGGTGCGAGCTGGTCGCCGACGTGGAGACACCGGTGTCCGTCTATCGCAAGCTGAGGAATCCCTCGGAGCCGAGCTTCCTGCTCGAATCCGCGGAGCACAGTGATCATGTGGGCCGGCATTCGTTTGTGGGTGCGGGGGCCAGGTGGACCTTCACCGCGCACGATCGCACCGTGACCGCCCGCGACGCCGCCGGAGACCATCGCACCTACGAGGCGGAGACGGATCCGTTCCGGGAGCTCGAGGAGGCGATGAAAGGATTTCGCGTGGCTCCGCAAGCGGGCGTTCCCATCTTCCGCGGAGGCGCGGTCGGCTATCTCGCCTACGATGCGGTGCGCTGGTTTGAGCCGGTCATTCCGGCGCCTCCGAAGGACGAACTGGGGGTTCCCGACATGTTTTTCCTGCTGACGGATGTGATGGTCGCCTTCGACCACCGGCGGCGGCGGATGAAAGTCATGGCGAACGCCTTCCTGGAAGGCACTACCGCGGAGGCGGCCTACGAGGAAGCCTGTGCCCGGGTGCGGTCGGCGCTTGGGAAGCTTGCGCAGCCGGTGGCGTTTTCACCGGTGTTCGCCGAAGCCGAAGGGGAGACACCCGGGTGTGTGTCGAACACGACGCGCGAGCAGTTTCACGCGATCGTCGAGACCGCGAAGGAATACATCCGCGCCGGTGACATTTTTCAGATGGTGCCGTCGCAGCGATTCGAGACGCCGTTCGAGGGTGATCCGCTGGATCTCTACCGGGCGCTGAGGTTCGTGAATCCTTCGCCCTACATGTTCTGCTTCGAGATCGGCGGAGGATTCTCCCTCGTTGGCAGTTCGCCGGAGGTGCATGTGCGGGTGACCGATGGGCTCGTGGAAATCCGTCCCATCGCAGGCACTCGCAGGCGGGGGGAAACCGAGGAGGAGGATCTCGCGCTCGAGGCGGACCTGCTCGCGGATCCGAAGGAACGCGCGGAGCATTTGATGCTCGTCGATCTCGCTCGCAACGACGTGGGACGAATCGCGGAGTTTGCGTCGGTGAAGGTGAGCGATTTCATGACGATCGAGCGCTACAGCCACGTCATGCACATTGTCTCCCACGTTTCCGGGACGCTTGCGGGCGGGCGCTCGGCCTACGACGTGATGCGCGCGACGTTCCCGGCCGGAACGGTCTCAGGCTCCCCGAAGGTGCGGGCGATGCAGATCATCAACGAACTCGAGCAAAGCAAACGCTGCGTCTACGCGGGCGCGGTCGGATGGTTCGGGTTCGATGGCAACCTCGACTCCTGCATTGCCCTGCGGACGGTCGTGCTCAAGGACGGCGTCGCCTACGTGCAGGCCGGTGGAGGCGTGGTTGCGGATTCGACGCCCGAGGGCGAGTATCAGGAAAGCGTGAACAAGGCGATGGCGGCGATGCGTGCGATTGCCCGCGCGAAGGAAATTTGATCAACGGACTCTTCGAATGCTTCTCGTCATCGATAATTACGACTCGTTCACCTACAACCTCGTCCAGTATTTCGGCGAGCTGGGGGCGGAGCCGGAGGTCCGGCGCAATGACGAAATCACGCCTGCGGAAATCCGGGCGATGAGACCGGAGCGGATTTGCATTTCCCCGGGGCCGTGTTCTCCGAAGGAGGCGGGGATCAGTTGCGATGTCCTGCGCGAACTCGGTGGCGAAGTGCCGATTCTCGGTGTCTGTCTCGGCCACCAATGCATCGGTGATGTGTATGGCGGCGAGGTGGTGCGGGCGGAGCGTTTGATGCACGGCAAGACGTCTCCGATTCTTCACAACGGCGCGAACGTCTTCGCCGGACTGCCCAGTCCGTTCGAGGCGACGCGCTATCACTCGCTGATCGTGCGCAAGGAATCTCTGCCGGAGTGCCTGGAGGTCACGGCATGGACCGCCGAGGGCGAAATCATGGGCCTCGCACACAAGGAGCTGCCGATCTACGGTGTGCAGTTTCACCCGGAGTCGATCCTGACCTCGGAGGGCAAACGGCTGCTGGAAAACTTCCTGAAGCTCTGAGTGTGGTGACGCGGACGGGTCGCATTCTCGAAAAGACGACCACGTTTCTGCGGCGCCTCCCGGACGGCCAGAAGGCAATCTGGCCGGTGTTCACGGGGTCCTGCTGATCGTCGTCCTGTTTGGCTTTGCTGATCTGGGTTGGCTTGAGTCCTGGGTGCAGGCGGATGGGATTTTCTTCGCGTTCTTCACGGCGCTGACGATCGGCTACGGCGATTTTGTGCCGCCGCCCCCGCTCGCGCGTTTTCGCATGGTGCTTCCTGGAATTTTCGGATTCATCCTCACGGGGATTCCCGCCGCGATGGCGGTGCGTGCGCGGCGCGCGATGATGGATCTCGGGGACGGGCTAGCCCAGCGAGGCCAGGGCGGGGAGGAAGCGCTGCGCAACCAAATCCGCGACCTCCCGCACTGTGGCGGGATGCCCGTGCTCGCGTTCGATCGAGGTCATTTCCACGCCGGAAATGCCGCACGGGATGATCTTCGCAAACCCGTCGAGTTCTCCGCACACGTTCAGCCCGAACCCGTGCATCGTGACCCAATGACGGACACCCACGCCAATGGAGGCGATCTTTCGGTGGCCGATCCAGACACCGGTCAATCCCTCGCGCCGGATGCCTACAAGCCCGCAGTCGGCGAGCACGTCGATGAGGAGATTTTCCAGGAAGCGAAGATACTTCAGCAGGTCCCGGCCGTGGTGGTGAAGGTCGAGGATGGCATAGCCGACGAGCTGGCCGGGGCCATGCCACGTGGCCTGGCCGCCGCGGTTGATTTCCCGCAATGGAGTGTCCGGGAATTGCGCCCCGAGAAGACTGGACTGGTCGCGGGTGCGGCCGATCGTGAAGACGGGATCGTGTTCGAGGAGAAATAGCCTGCCGGGTGAATCGCCGGCCCGCACGGCGCGCAATTCGGCTTCCTGCCGCTCAAGCGCGTCGTCGAAGCTGATGCGGCCGAGCCACTCAATGGCGGGGGTATCAGATGCGCTCATGCGGGACAACCTGCCGCAGCGGAGAGGCGGCAGCCTGGAAGTGCGCAAGTCCGATGGCGAGGGCGTCGGCGGCATCGGGCGGAGGGGTTTCGGTCAGGCGCAAGGCTGCACGGACCATGAAGGCGACCTGGCTCTTTTGTGCGGAGCCGACGCCGACCACGGCCTGCTTCACGCGGCGGGGTGCGTATTCGTGCACGGGGATTCCCGCCTGGGCGGCGGCCAGGATCGCGCAGCCGCGGGCGGCTCCGATCGTGATCGCGGTCCGGTGGCTCTGCACGTAGATGACGCTCTCGATCGCCATCAGTGATGGTTTCCAACGGACCAGCAGTTCGCGCACGCGCTCGTGGATGACGACGAGGCAGTCCGACGGACGGAGGCTCTGCGCGTTGCGCACGATTCCGTATTCGAGCGAGGTGATGTGCCGGCCATCGGATTCCAGAATCGCGAATCCGGAACACCGGAGCGAAGGGTCGATGGCGATGAGACGTTCAGACATCCGGCAACAAGGAATCCACCATCGTGCGGACGGATTCCAGCGGAATGTCCGCCATGCTGCCGGATTCGGCGCGCACCACGTGCACGTCGGGATTTGCCGGCGCCCAGACGGCCGGATCGGTGGGGCCGAAGAGCAGAATGCACGGTGCCCCGGCGGCGGCGGCGAGGTGCGAGATGCCGCTGTCGTGCCCGATGAACAGACGGCAACCGGCGAAGACGGCACCCAGCACGGGCAGGGGAAGATGCTCCAGGAAATGGACGTTTCCCAATCCGGCGACTGCGGACCGGACGGCTGAAATCCGCTCCAGGTCGCTCTCTCCGCCAATCACAAGCACCGGCCTGCCACGCTGCGCGACGGAGCGGACAAGGTCGAGCCAGCGATCGAGCGGCCAGTTTTTGCGTTCCCCTCCGCTGCCCGGGTGAAGGGCGATCGGGGCTGGACCGTCCGCCGGCAGGAATTGCCGGGCGGCATCGAGATCGGACTGCGACGGGTGGAAAATCGCGGCGTTCGTCTCCGAAAACAACGCGAGGTTCGACAGCGGCTCCGCGAGCTGGGCCGCGGCGTGGGCGTGATCGCCGATCTTCGGAGTTCCGCAGATCAGATTGCGAACGCCGGCGCGGCGGAGATTGCCCTCGAAAAAGCCGTCCGGATCGAAGAGCCAGGAAATGACCTGATGGAAGCTCGCGAAATACTCGCAGAGTTCGGGATCCAGATCCGCCTTCGGATTGAAGAATCCCGCGAGTCTGCCGGACTCGATGCTGCGAACCGCATTCGCGTAGCGGCGGCCATCCGCGAGGGCGGCAATGTGTGGATAGCCGAGGACCTCGATGTGCGTCTCGGGAAATGCGTCCCGAAGCAGCGCGAGCGAGGGTAGGGTGAGAATGAAGTCGCCGATCGCGCCGCCGCGGATGACGAGGATGCGGCCGGCCATTTCGAGCGGTTCCGGGGTTCCGCTAGCGGGGACTCAACGCGGATCCGTAGACGCCCGGCCCCTCCCAGGAGGACGGGCGATTCCACGGAATGCTGCTTTCGCGCGGCTTGCCCGTCGCGGGGTCGGTGGTTGAGCAAGCAGAGAAACCGAAGGCCGCGACAAGCGCGGCCATGGTCATCGCAAACCAGCGACAGGTGGACACAACGTCTCTTATTCTTCCGATCCCTGGTAGATCACGCTGTCGCCAGGCTGCACGGACACTCCGGTCGGGAGGCTGTTGGCGACGATGTCGGCGATCGAGGTCGAAGGCTCGACGGAGGTCACGCGGACCTTGCCGAGATACTGGTTGCCGCGCTTGAGGAGAAGCTCGGCGTTGTTCGTCACGCCCTGGCGGTCACCGATGCTGAGGACCACGAAGTTCCATGCGGGATTCACCGCGAGGACCTGACCCTCGAGGCCCTTGGCCATCAGACCCTGACGACGGGCGGATTCCTTCCCTTCGAGCTCCGCAACCCGCGCCTTGGCAGTGGTAATATCCGACTCCAGCCTGGCAACCATCGCTTCAAGCTCAGCCACACGCTCCGAGTCGCCGGTTGAGGTGTTGTCCTGAACAGGTCCTCCTGCGACGACCTCGTTCTTGAGGCGATCGATCTCGCTGTTCGCGTCGGCAAGCGCTTTCTGTGCATCGGCCAGCTCCGCTTCCGCGGCCTTCTGCGCGGCGGCGGCCTTCGATGCCGCGTCATTTGCAGCCGCGACATCCGCAGCGAGCTTGTCCTTGTCGGCGGTGGTGGCGCTGAGTTGTTCCTCGGTGTCGGTGAGCTTCTTGGTCGTGTCGGCCAGCGACTTCTTGGCGCTCTGGAGTGAGGCGTCCGTCTGCTCGAGCTGTGCCTTCGTTTCCTTGAAGCTGCTCTGGTTCATGAAGCCGAGCACTGCGGTAGCGGCACTGACGACGATGGCGACGATCAACAAAATTTTGGCCATGGAAGGGAATCTAAAATGAGGAACGGTTAAAGTGTCAGCGGGTGCGAGTATTGGATTCGTCTTTCGATTGCAAGCAGCAAAAAATCAACCAATCACGATTCGTATCCGCCGGGGGTAGGAACGGTGCGCTGTTTTCCGCGCGCTTGTCCAGTCGGATGTAGTGGGACCTTCGCAAAAAGAAAAGCGCGGATTTCAGGGAGGTTTGGAGAATTTCGGCAAACCTTGACGGAGGTCGCGCGGATTTCGCATTGCGCGCCGGCGCGGAGAGCCTATGTTTCCAGCCGCCAGGGGCTACGGATCGCGAACGAGCGAACCCCGCCAGGGCAGGAATGCAGCAACGGTAGCCCGCTTCTCTTTGCCGTAGTTCTCTGGCACTTTCCTTCACTTGACTCGACTCCGGGGCCTCCTAGTCTGCGTGAGCGTGGAGAGTCCCCTTCGAGAATCCGTCTACCAATACCTTGCCGAACACGGCTTCCGCCGCACCGTTCAGCGTGAGGCAATCATCGAGTCCATTCTCGGAACGAAGGAGCATTTTCACGCCGAGGAACTCCTCGAGATGGCGAAAAAAATCGAGCCGTCCGTGTCCCGGGCCACTGTTTACCGGACGCTGCCGATCCTCGTTCGCAGCGGGATGCTGCGCGAGCTGGACCTCGGTCGGGACGTGACGTTCTACGACCCGAATTTCGTCGATCACCCGACCCACAACCACCTGATCTGCGTCGATTGCGACAAGATCATCGAATTTGAAGATCCCAACATGGAACTGCTGGAAAATTGCATCACCCGGAGGCTCGGCTTCTCGCCGATCAACAAGATCGTCCGCATCGAGGGGCATTGCGACGAGTTGAAGCTGCGCGGGACGTGCAGGAACCAGCGGAAGCCCGTCGCCGTTTGAGACCATGTGGAAGGGGCGTTTCGCGGAGGAGCAGTCGGATCTTCTCAAGCAATTCAGTGAGTCGGTGTCGTTCGACTGGCGGTTGTTCCGCCACGACATCCGCGGCAGCCTCGCGTATGCGTCCGCGCTGGAGAAAGCGGGCATCCTGACGGCGGAGGAGCGGGACGCAATCCACGAAGGATTGCGCGGGATCGAAGCGGACATCGCCAGCGGCTCGTTCGAGTTTCGCACCGATCTCGAGGACGTGCATCTGAACATCGAGGCCGAGCTTACGCGGCGGATCGGCCGCGCGGGCGCGAAGCTCCACACCGGCCGCAGCCGCAACGACCAGGTGGCGGTGGACATCCGGATGTATCTGCGGGATGCGTCGGAGCAGCTGATCGCGAGGATTCGCGGGCTTCAGCGGGCGCTTGTTGGTCTCGCGGAGCGGCATCCCGGTGCGGTGGTTCCCGGCTACACGCACCTCCAGCGGGCGCAGCCGGTTTACGTCGCGCATCACCTGCTTGCCTACGTTGAAATGCTCGACCGCGACGCGGGCCGCATCGCCGACACCGTGAAGCGGATGAATCTCCTGCCGCTCGGCTCGGGGGCGATTGCGGGATCCACGATCGTGCTCGATCGCGAGTTTCTCGCACGGGAGCTGGGATTCGACGGCGTGACGCAGAACAGCATGGACGCCGTCTCCGATCGCGACTTCGCCTGCGAGCTGCTGGCGGCGCTGGCGATCTGCGGAATGCACCTCTCGCGCTTGAGCGAGGACGTGATCCTCTGGGCGTCGTCGGAGTTTGGATTTCTGGAACTCGGCGACCGGCACACGACCGGATCGAGCCTGATGCCGCAGAAGAAGAACCCGGACATTGCGGAGCTCTCGCGCGGAAAGACCGGCCGCCTCTACGGCAATCTGCTCGCGCTGCTCACCGTGCTCAAGGGCCTGCCGATGACCTACAACCGCGACATGCAGGAGGACAAGGAGCCGGTCTTCGATTCCATCGACACGATCGATGCGACGCTCGCGCTGTATGCCGAGATGATCGACGGCGCGAAGATCCGCGAGGACCGCACGGCCGAGGCGGTGAAGGATCCGCTGCTGCTCGCGACCGATGTTGCGGATTACCTCGTGAAAAAGGGCGTCCCGTTTCGCGAGGCTCACGAGATTGTCGGCCGGCTCGTGGGGGAATCGGAGCGGTCCGGTGTTCCGCTCGACAGGCTTTCTCCGGAAACGCTGGCCGCCGCGTCGGAGCACCTGGGCGCTGACTACGCGCAGATTTTCGATGTGCCCAAGGCCCTCGCCGCCCGCAAGGCGATCGGCGCGCCTTCCGCGGAGAACGTCTCGGCCCGTCTGGCTCACTGGCGCAACGTCCTCGGATGAGAGCGAGCGGCTGGAGGGAACTGTCCCGCGAAACGTGCGTGGAAACGCCGTATCTGCGGGTGTATCGCGAGACCATCGCCACGCCGACGCGGCCGGATGGCGTGGACTGGATGGTTGTCCGGCGCAAGCAGGCGGCGATCGTTGCGCCACGGACGCCGGAGGGGACGTTCATCCTCGTCCGGCAGGAGCGGGTGCCGATCCGCCGCGAGCTGTGGGAGTTTCCCGCAGGCCAGATCGACGGGGAGGTGACTCCGGAGTCGATTGTCGAGACCGCGCATCGCGAGCTTGGCGAGGAGGCGGGCTGCCGCGTGACCGGCGAGCTCATCCCGCTCGGCAACTATTATCCCTCCGCCGGATTTACCGATGAATTCTGCCACCTGTTTCTCGCGACGGATGTCGTCCCACGAGACGAGGGGCACCTGCACGACGAGCACGAGGCCATCGTCGAATGCCGGGCATTTTCCACGGCCGAACTCCGCGCGATGATCGCGAACGGCGAAATTTGCGATGCGAACACGCTCTGCCTGTTTGCACGTCTGGTCGCCGGCGGGCACATTTGACGTCATGCCGTTCAAGCAGGGTTTGTTCAGATTTCGCGAGCTGAAGGACGAGCCGAAGCCGTTCCTCGACCACATCGAGGACCTTCGCAAGATGCTCATCAAAATGGCCATCGCCCTCGGATCGGCGATGATCCTGAGCTTCCTGTTCCGCGGCGTCCTCTTCGGAATCATCCAGCGGCCGCTTGCGGCCGTAAGCGCGGAGCGGGCGGAGAACCTGCAGTCCCTCGGCGTCGTCGACTCGTTCAGCATTTCGCTCGAACTCTCGCTCTACGCGGGCATCGTGCTTTCGTTTCCGTTTCTGCTCTATTTCTTCGCGGAGTTCGTGCTTCCCGCGCTGACAGACCACGAACGGCGGCACCTTTGGCCCGCAGCGGCAAGCGGGTTCGGCCTCTTCCTCGGCGGAGTGCTGTTCGCCTATTTCGTCGTGCTCCCGCAGGCCCTCGAATTCTTCTACAAGGACGCCGAGTCGCTCGGCTGGAAGCCGACATGGACCGTGCGCGAGTATTACTCGTTCACCACGCAATTCATCATCGCGTTCGGGCTGGCATTCGAGTTGCCGGTGGTCGTGCTGCTGCTGGTGAAGCTTGGTGTTCTGTCGCCGCAGGATCTCAAGCGCATCCGCCCGCAGGCATTCATCGCGGTGATGATCTTCGCCGCTATTCTGACGCCGACGACCGACATGATCACGATGCTCATGATGGGTGCGCCTATGTATCTGCTCTACGAGGCGTGCATCGTGATTGCAGCGTTCACGATGCGGAAGGAACAGGAGACTCCGGCGGAGGAGAGCTAGTTCGTCGGAATCCCGAGTGCATCGCAGGTGCGGTCGGTCGCCCCGCGGTGCGAGGCTATGACGCGCCGGCCCGCCTCAACCATCGACGCCCGCGCTTCCGGGGATCGCAGCAGATCGCGGATCTTCTCTGCAACGCCGGTTTCGTCGGGAGCCTGCGCGATTCCGCCGGCCTGCAGGAGGCCATGCACGAGGATGGCGAAGTTCTGCATGTTTGGACCGACGACCACCGCCGCGCCCGCGGTCAGAGGTTCCGCCGGATTCTGACCGCCGGTCGAGAGCAGGCTCTTGCCCACGAACACGACCGTCGCGCAGGCATACCAGTCGCGGAGCTCGCCGGTCGTATCCACGAGGAGGACATCGGGATTCGGGTCTGAACTCGATATCGCGGAGCGGGAAAGAACGCGCAGTCCGAGCGATGCGAGTTCCTCGCGGACCTGCGGTGAACGTTCGACGTGGCGGGGCACGACGATGAAAAAGAGGTTCGGAAACTCCGCGCGCAGCGACTGAAAAATGCGCGCGAGGACGATTTCCTCGCCGGCATGCGTGCTTCCCGCGAGGAGGATCGGCACATCGGCGGGGACGCCGATTTCGGAAAGTAGCGGGCGGAAATCCCGCGGCTCGCGCTGTTTGGAAAGGGCATCATCGAACTTGATGCTGCCCGTGTGAACAATGCGGTCGCGGTGCACGCCGAGGCTCTGCCAGCGCTGCACGTCCTCGGGTTCCTGCACGCAGATCGTCGAAAGCTGGTTGAAGACGGGTGCGGTGAACGCACGGAACATCCGGAATCGCGACTCGGAACGCGGGGAGAGACGCGCATTCACGAGGAACGCCGGAATCCTCCGGTGCCGGGCCTGTGACACCAGATTCGGCCAGACCTCGGCCTCCACGAGCACGAGCCGGACGGGACGGATGAGATCGAGCGCCCGCCGTGTGAACCAGAAGAAGTCGAGCGGATTGTAAATCGGCTCCAGCCAGTCGCTGCGTTGCTCGCTGGCCAGCGCGAAGCCGGTGGAGGTGGTCGTTGAAAGGACGACGCGGAGGTTCGGATCCCGCTCGCGCATGCGATGGATCAGCTTCATCGCGATCAGGACTTCGCCGACGCTGACGGCGTGGACCCACGTCCAGCCGCCGATCGAGAGCCGCTTGCGGACGCGGGCGGAATAAATCGCGAATCGCTGGCCGAACTTGTGCCGGTATTTTCCGCGCCGGACCATCCGCCGGATCAACCACGGCAGCAGGAGAACAAGGCCGACCGGGTAGGCGAGGTTGTAGAAAAAACGAAGCAACCTCATTCCGCGGCGACGAGAAAATGAATGCCTGAGCCGCCGTAGTTGCGCGTGCGCAGCAGACGCCAGGGGGAGCCGTCGAGCGGGGGAAGGGGATCCGTGGAAAGGGTCTCCAGCACGAAGGTGCCATGCGGGGAAAGGCTCTTTGCCAGGGCCTCCGATGCGAGAAGCGGACCGACGAAGTCCGTGTCCGCGTCCTCATGGCGATACGGCGGATCGGCGAAGACGAGGTCGTAGCTTTGAGGATGGGCGTATGCGGAAATGAAACGGAAGACGTCCATCGTTTGCACGCTGGCCTCGAGCCGGCACTTGCGGAGGTTCCGCCGGATGCACTCGACGGCGTGTCTGTCGCGCTCGACGAAGACCACCGACTCCGCGCCGCGGCTCAGGGCTTCGATGCCGATCCCCCCGGAGCCTGCAAAGAGGTCCAGCACGCGCGCTCCGGGCACCGCATCGCCAAGGCTGGAAAACACCGCGCCGCGCACCTTGTCCATCGTGGGACGCGCCACGCGATCCGGAACGGAAAGCGGGATGCCGCCCGCGCTGCCTGCGATCACCCGCATCCGCTCAATCGTCGTCCTGGTCCCGTTCGGGCTTCCGGGACGGAGGCTGCAAAAGTCCGCGAAGCACCCCGCCGAACTTGCCGATCTTCAAGCCGGTCAGCCGGTCGAGCAGGTCCGTCTGCGGACGATCCACGCGTCCCGTCACCGCGAACGTGAGTTCCTTGTAGTTTGCATCGGCGGATGGCGTGAAATTCCCGCCGAGGACGCCGAGGTTGGAGAGCTGTTTTTCGAGCCGTTCGTTGATGAGGAGGCGGCCGTCGATCTTCATGCGGCCATCGAACCGCACGGGACCGGTGCCCGCGAGGACGAGGTTTCGCGTCCGCAGCGTGAAGTCATCGATCCAGACCCGCTCGTCACGAATGGTGAACTTTGCGTCCGCCTGCTCGAGGTCGAGAATCTGCAGCTCGTCGATTCTCAGGACCGCACCCACCTGCCGGATGACTTCCAGCGGGCGGATGTGCGCTCCGATCAGGGCAAACGCCCCGCCGCCGGTAAGGCTCTTTCCGTCGGTGGGATCCCCCTCGATGCGGAAGGTTCCGCCGATCGTGCCGGACGTTCCCGCCTCGTTGCCGTGGGCCTCGGCGATCAGTGTGGGAATCTCGACCCCCTCGACCTCGCTCTGGAAGTTGATGGTCGGCCTGCCGTTCTTGTTGCGGGGAAGCACCGCGTGAAACTGGGCACGAATGCTGCCGTCGGCGAGTTTGCACTTGATGTTGGTGATCGCGAGCTTCTCCTCTTCATAACGAATGTCCGCTCGCAGGCGCTTCGGATGGATCTGCCCGGCGATTTCGAGTTCGTGAACGTTCAGCGTGCCCGTGACGACATGGTCCGCACTGATCTTTCCGTCGAGGATATCCAGACCTTCGAGCCGTCCGATGCGCCATCCCTTCCGGTCGTAGAACGACGCGGATCCCCCGACGATGCGGAAGCTGTTCAATTCCACGGTGAACTCCGGAACCTCCCTGACCGGGGGCTCCTTCCCGGGCCGTTCCGGGCGCGGCTCGACCTGTTCCGGACGTCGCACCGGCTCCTTGCGGAGCACCCAGCGTCCCTCGTCGTTCTGACGGAGTGTGAGCACCGGCGAATCGAGCGTGATTTCGGTGATTACGAAGCGCTTCTTGAGCAGCGGCCAGAACTCGAACCGCAACGAAAACCCGGATGCCTCGACCATGTTCGCGTCGGGAATCACCGGGTCGGGCAGCGAAAGTCCGGAAAGGATGAGGCCGCTCCATGGCGTGAAGAGCGTGCGCTTGACGACGACCGGGGTGCCCAGCGCCTGTTCCGTCGCCAGCTGGATGCGGGCCTGCACCTGTGCGGATTGCAGGTAGAGATTGATGCCAATGAGCACGATCACGAAGAGCCCGAGCGCCACGGCGAGGGCGCAGAGAATGAGCTTGGCAATCCGCTTCACGCGGGCAACCTACGCATCCGCGCCCGAATGTGAATAAGATTCTCGTCATCCTGAATCCCGCCGCGCGAGGTGAACGGGCGAAGTCCCTGCGCGAACGGATCGAATCGCTGTCCACGCGGGCCGTCGTGCGCCTCACCCGGTCGGCCGGCGATGCGAAGAACATCGCCGCGCGCGCGGTGCGGCAGGGGTTTCGGACCATTGTCGCAGCCGGCGGCGACGGCACGGTGAACGAGGTGCTCAACGGCATCGGCGGGTCGGACGTGACGCTCGGCATCCTGCCCGTGGGCACGATGAATGTCTTCGCGCTGGAGCTGGGGATTCCCGGAAACCATCTGGAGAAGGCGTGGGACGTGATCGAGCGCGGGGAGACGCGGGAGATCGATCTCCCGATGGCGAACGACGAATACTTCGTGCAGCTCGCCGGAGTCGGGCTGGACGCCGAGGTCGTGCGTCAGACCACCCCGGATTTCAAAAAGGCCCTCGGTCCGGTGAGCTACGTGATTTCGCTGGCGCAGGTGGCCGCGCGCAAACCGCCGACGGTCGTCGCCACGGACTCAGAAGGCCGGCGCTGGGAGGGGAATTTCATTCTCGTCGGCAATGGCCGGCACTACGGCGGCCCGCTCGTCCTCTTCCGCGACGCGAAACTCGACGACGGCCTGCTCGACATCGTGATCTTCAAGCACCAGAGCCACTGGGATCTGCTGCGCTACGTGCAGGCGATCCTGTTCGGCAATCATCGCGAGCTGCCCGATGTGGAGTATTTCCAGACGCCGCGGCTCCATGTCTCGGCGGAGGGCGAGGTGCCTGTCGAGCTCGACGGCGAACTCGCGGGGTTTGTGCCGTTCACGTTCGGCCTTTCCGAGCGAAAGCTCCGCGTGCTCGCGCCGTCCGTGGACAACGCGGGAAAGCGTCGCTAGGTTCACCGTCGCAACTATGAGATTCGAGCGGCCGGCCGAGCCACAGGCCACGGAAAACCTCATTCTGACCTGTTGTCTGGTGTTCGCGTTGCAGACGCTCACGGGTCCGTGGTTCGAGATGCTCTTCAGCCTCAGCTGGGCCGGCCTGCGGGCGGGATGGATCTGGCAGCTCATCACCTACCAGTTCCTGCACGGCAACGCGCCGCATCTGCTCCTGAACATGATCGCGCTGTGGTTCGCCGGCCGGGAACTCGAACGCGTGCTGGGCACGCGCCGATTTCTCACCCTGTATTTTGCCGGCGGCGTGGTTGGCGGGCTGCTGCAGGTGGTGCTGTCTCCGTATGTGCCGCTCGTCGGCGCGTCGGCCTCGGTCTGCGCGGTGCTGCTGTGCCTGACCTCGCTGTTTCCGAACGTCCCGCTCACGGCGCTGATCTTTTTCATCCTGCCGTTGCGGACCAGGGCGAAGTATCTGGGGTGGGGGATGGTCATTGCCGGAATCGTGTTCTGGGTTTCCGGGCTGATGCCCAATGTCGGCCATGCCGCGCACCTCGGGGGCTTCGTGACCGGCTGGGTGTTCGCGTTGATCTACCGCCGGGAGTTCCGCCATCTCGCTGCGGGGAATCCTTTTGCCCGTCGCGTTTCGGAGCCATGGCCGCACACACCGCCGCCGGTCACCGAGGCGCAGTTCGAGATCGTCCGGGACGAAACCCCGGCGCGAACGGTGGACGAGGTGCTCGCAAAAATTCTCCGCGACGGCATCGACAGCCTCACCCGCGAGGAACGCCGGATTCTCGAGGACGCCCGCCGGCGACGATAGCCCGCCGTTCCGCAGGAAATCCGCGCCGCGAGGCGCGCCGCTTTCCGGACTCGACCTTGCCGCGGCGACGGGGAAAATGCCGCATGCTTTCCGCACGACGACAATTTCTCGAGACCTTCCTGGGCGCACTCGGCGCCGCCGAGATCGTGGAGTGTCTGGAGCGCGCCACCGAGGTTCGGGGCACGATGCGCTTCGCGGAGGATGGAGAAGTCATCGACCTCTCCGGGGACGATGGAGGGGATCTGCAGGATTTCGTCTGGAAGATCGCCGAGGAAAACGCGCCGTCGCTGCTCGCGTATCGCATCGCCGACGTGCTCCACCGTTACGCGCTCGTCCACATCGACAAGCTGCGCGTTTCGCGCGACACGCTCTTCTCCGTGCTGTGTCACGACTCGCAGGACCCGATCGACCGTGCAGGGTTCGATGCCGCGCTGAACGAGCTGCTCGCAATCGAGGTGCCGATGGTCGAGGACGGCGAGGAAACCGGGGACGCATTTTTCATTCACGAGTAACCCGCGCGAGAACGCGGCGACCGACGTCTGTGAACGGGAGGGCGAGGCTCCGTCCGAGCCGTTGCTTCTCTGCTGGGGAAAGTCGGCTCGGCAGGGGCCTCGCGCTCCCTGCAAAGCCTCGGCCTTCCGTCAGCCGGTCGCGGCAGGGGCGGTGCCGGGCAGCTCGGCCCGGAAGCGCGGCAGGCTGTCCGGGTGGTTGCGCGCGATCCAGGCAACGAGGCCCTCCCGCAGTTCGCACCGTAGATTCCACGCGCGCGAGGCATCCGCTGCGCTGGCGAGGCACCGCAGTTCGAGGGCGCGCTCCGTCGAGTTCGTGACCTGCAACCCGCAAACATCGCGATCCCACCATTCGCTGGCCTCGCAGAGCCGCCGCAATTCCGCGCGCACCTCGCCGACGGGCACCGCGTAGTCCACGTAGAGGAAGACCGTGCCAAGGATGCGGGATTCGTGCCTCGTCCAGTTTTGGAAGGGATTCTCGACGAACCACGTGATCGGCAGCACAAGGCGGCGAAGATCCCAGATCTTCACAACGACGTAGGTGAGGGTGATTTCCTCGATCCGACCCCATTCGCCCTCGACGATCACCACGTCGTCGATGCGGATTGGTTGGGAGATCGCGATCTGAATCCCGGCCAGCAGATTTCCGAGCGTCTTCTGCGCGGCGAAACCGAGCACAATTCCAGCGATGCCCGCCGAGGCGAGGATGCTCGTGCCGAGCTGCCGAACGACGCTGAACATCATCAGCGTGCTCCCGATCGCCAGAATGATGACCACCGCGACAATGATTTTCCGGATCACAGAGACCTGCGTGTAGATCTTCCGCGCCTCGAGGTTGTCGTCGACGTCGATGCGATGCCGGGCGAGCAGCGCCTTTTCGAAGAGTGTGGTCGAGCGGATCACGAGCGTCGCAATGCCGACGATGAGAAACATCCCGATCGCCTTCTGAATGACGTCCCCGGCGACAGGCGGGAGATTCAGCAGCGGGAGCAGTAGAATGGCGGCGACCAGCGGGAGCGCGAGGCGCATGACCCGGCTCGCGATCTCGACGAGAAGCTTGTCCCAAAATCCGTCCGAACGCGCGGCCCATTCGTGCATCTTTTTCTGCAGAACCGCGCTGGAGCGGAAGACCAGCCAGAACACTGCGATCAGTCCGCCAATGTCCGCGAGCCGTCCGGCGATGGCCGCCGCTCGAGCCTGCTCGTCGGCATCCGCAAGCGCGCCGATCGACGGAAGCGCCGCGAGATAGAGCCCATAGGACCAGATCAGCAGCGCCAGCGGCTTTCGCACCGCAGAAGCCATCGCCATGCTCCAGCTTTGCCGTTCTCCGGAGCGGATACGCCCGGAACGCAGCCGGATCACCCACGCCAGAACGCCTGCGAGAGCGGCGACGGCCAGGATGATCAGGAGCGTCGCCGCGAGCCGGGAGGCGGGGATGCCGCGATACACGTCCCGGGCGAGCCACGGGTGCCCCACCGAGTCGGCCGCCGCATCCGCGGCGTCGGCAATGCCCTCGGCGGCGACCTCGAGCCCGTCCTTCGGCACGATCAATGGAAGCCCTGGCTCTCCGGGCGGGGGTTCGTCCTCCTGGGCAGACAGGGAAACGGCGAACAGGACGAGGAAGAGGACGAGAAATCGGGACATGACGCGAACGCAGGGATTCGCATCGCGCAGCGTTCCCGGCCCCCAACAACCCGCCGCGCCTTGTCAAACGACTGCGCCGCGCGAGGCCCGACGCGGCGCTGAACGATCCCCAACCGGGAGGGCGGGGCTCCGTTCGAGCCGTTGCTCCTGCTCTGGAAAAAATTCGGCTCGGCGGGAGCCTCGCCCTCCCGGAGGTGAAGCTTCGCCTCAGGCCGGAGGGTTCCTTTCGCCGGCGCGGTCGGGATGTCCCCACCACGAGTTCCAGCGGCGGCCCTGGTATTTCTCGACCAGCTTCGCCTCGACATCGGCCATCGTGCCCTCGGGCGGCACCCACTGCGGGATGTCCGGGAAGTCGAGTTTGCAGTTCTCGCACTTCCTGCCCGGATAAAACCGGATCGGGCACCAGAAGCTCTCGAGATTGCGCAGCATCTCGCCGCCCAGCGCGTAAATGCCCGTCATCCAGTCGCAATACAGGCACCAGACGAGGTCATGCCCGACGAGGCCGCCAAATTTCTGCCGCGACACGTTCACCCATTCCGCGTGCTTGTAGGCGGGGAGCCGGATCGTGCGCACCAGGATCGGATACGTCGTGAGCTGCGAAAACCGGATGAGCAGAAACGCCGGGAGCGCGGGCAGGGTGGCAATGAGCGCGAAGTTGTTGTCGAAGCGGCTCGTGAGCCGGTTCAGTGTCCGCTCGATCGTCGGCCCGTTGTAACCGGTGACCTTTCGGTGCCAGAAGCAGAACGCCTGCATCGCTGCAAACTGCCCCAGGAAGCACCCGATGAGTGCCGTGAACCCCGCGAGCCAGAACGCAAACACCCACGGAATCCACGTGAGAAAGCTCACCGCGACATCCAGCCACGGCGCGGCGGTGATCCGGTTGGTGCGCCGTCCGATCGCGATGATCGCCGCAATGATCCCCGCCTCGATGACCGTGAACAGAACAATGGAAACAAGCAGCCGCATGGCCGGCGAGACTGGCACGCGCAGCGAGGGGAGAAAAGCCTTTCGGCGTGCGGATGCGAGGTTCGGCGGACTGGCTTGGTGCCCGGTCGCGGACTACCGGCTGAGCTCCAGCATCCGGCGGATCGGCCGCTCGGCGCGCGCGCGGATGTCCTCGGGAATGAGGATCTCGGGCTCGAGATTCAGCAGACAATCGTGGAGCTTCTCGAGCGTGTTCATCTTCATGTAACGGCAGTCGGCGCAGGCGCAGGCGTCGGTGGGGCCGGGGATGAAGGTCTTGCCGGGAATCTCGCGGCGCAGGCGGTGCAGCATGCCGCTCTCGGTGACGATGATGAACGAATCGGCCGGCGTGTCGCGGCAGTAGGAAATCATTTTTTCCGTCGAGCAAACCTCGTCGGCGAGCATGCGCACGGCGTAGGTGCACTCGGGGTGCGCGACGAGCTTCGCGTCGGGGTGCTGTTCGCGAATCCTCGCCACGCTGTTGCGCGTGAACTCGACGTGCACGTAGCAGTTGCCCCGCCAGAGATCCATCTTGCGGCCGGTCTTTTCCATCACCCACGAGCCGAGGTTCTGGTCGGGCACGAAGAGGATGTTGCGGTCCTTCGGCGCGGCCTCGACGATCTTGATCGCATTGCCACTCGTCACGATGACGTCGCTGAGCGCCTTCACGCCCGCCGAGCAGTTGATGTAGGCGATGACGTAGTAGTTCTTGTCCGCGTTCTCGCGAAGGAACGCCTCGAGTTTTTCCGGCGGGCACGAGTCGCTGAGCGAGCAACCGGCGTCCATGTCGGGAATGACGACGCGCTTGTTCGGGTTCACGATCTTTGCCGTCTCGCCCATGAAATGGACGCCGCAAAACGCGATGACGTCCGCGTCGGTCTGCGCGGCATGGTAGCTCAGGCCGAGCGAGTCGCCGACGTAGTCCGCGAGTTCCTGAATCTCGCGCACCTGGTAGTTGTGCGCGAGGATGACGGCGTTGCGCTCCTTTTTGAGCGCGAGGATTTCCTCGGTGAGATCGGTGACAATCGCAGGCATGAGTTTCAATTCCCACGATAGCGCGATTTCAAGGGAAGGGAACCATCAAGGCGTGGGGGCGATCGCGGGGAGGGGTGGGGCAGGTCACGGAGTTGCCATGCGCGTGTCTCGCCCTGCGCAGGGTCTAGGTAGGTCGCGGAGTTGCCTCGCACGCGCCCGCGTGTCTCGCCCTTTGGGCTGACGTGCGTCAGGCGACCTCGATCACGTCCCCGTGATCCGATGTTCCGGGCCGCGACGTTGCTAGAAATCCCGCAGGCCCGGAACACCGGCCTTGGGAAAGGTCGGGGCAGCCTGACGAACGTCAGCCCGCCAGGGCGATCTGGCCGGGAGGACAGATCGGCAAGTCCTGCGGCTACCTTTCTGGGCGCCACAGCCAGGGCCATGGTTCGCCGGGAGCCACGAGGCCGGCTCGCTCGGGATTGCGCAGGATGTATTCCGCCTTTTCGTGGCGGCTCGCCCCGATCCTCTGCAGTCGGAAATAGAGTTCGTGGACAGACAATCCCTTGGCCCGTCCAGTTCGACTTCTCGACCAGACGAAGACCATCCGGCGAACCGTCCGGAAGAAAGATGCGAATCGAAAAGCCGCGGGCCATGGGGAGCGAAGCGCGGAGGATAGTTCATTTGCGGAACGTCACGCGAGGAAAAGAACGGACGCGGAAACAAGGGTTACTCACCACAGAGAACACCGAGGACAGGGAGATTTCACACCAAGGCACGACGGCCACGAAGAAAGGGAAATGAGCGACGGCGGGCGCGGCATCAATCCTCGCATTCCGGACGGATTTTCACCACGGAGAACACCGAGGGCACAGCCGAGCCGAAGGCGAGACGGCCGGGGACAAAGGGGGCAAAGCTGCCGGAGGTGAGGCGGGCGGAGGCCCAGGGGGCAGACGGCCGTCGGGCAAAGCCAGAGGCTGAGCGTCGCATAGCGACGCCGCTACAGGGGGGCTGCGTTTTCTCGTTACGTTGCGTTTCAGGCGGGCTCACTTCGTTCGGCTCTGTTCATGCCTCCTGCTTTTCCGCGACACGTCGGGGGTTCTTCGCGCACCAGGGATGACGACGTCGGGCGGACGAGCAGGGCGCGCTCGCGCAGGGCATCGAGCATTCGGAGTTTCTCGGCGAGAGGACGTGCAGCGAGGCGCTGCCGGTAGCGGCGCTTGCTTTCGAGAATGGCCTGGAGATCGTCAGTCATGGCGTGTCGGAGAGGAACTGCCGCTGGAATTGTGCCCACTGCCCGGTGAGCGCGTGCCGGGTGAGAATGTCCTGGAACGTCGCGGCGTCGAGGGTGCCGGATTCGACGAACTGAAGCAATCGGGCCTTGTCCTTAGCGCGCCCGGTTTGCAGTGCGATGGCGGCGAGATGCTCCGCCGAGAAAACCCGCGCAGGAACGCCGGCGACATCGTGCACCACGGCTTTCGCGAGCGCTTCCTCCGCGAGCGGTCCCGTGGGCGGGAGGAACTGCACCGGCCAGCCGGCGATGATGAGGTATTCGCCATCCGCCGCACAGCCTCGCGCGGTGAGGTAATCGTAAATGGATCGTGGACTGACCAGCAGGGAGTCCGGCTCGGAACGGAACGAGACGAAGATATCCACGTCGAGCGTGGAAACCGGTTCCAGATGGAACGTGGCTCCGACCGCCCCGCCGATGGCGTAGGTGTCGATGATGCCGTCCGCCTGCATCTGAGTGATCGTTTGGATGACTTCCTGGATGTTCATCGGTGAGTGACGAGGGAAAATCTCCCACGAAGACACGAGGGTTTCAAAAGGCCTTTCCTTTCACGTCCTCGACTTGGTGTCTTCGTTCCGTTGTGTGATCCGTTGGGCGACCATAGTTCATCTGCGGACCGTCACGCGAGGAAAAGAGCGGACGGAGATTTCACCACGAAGGGCATCAAGAGCACAGCCGAGCCGAAGGCGAGATGGCCCGGGGAGCCGGGACGACCGCGTTGCGACGGCAAGCGTGAAAGGCAGGCCGAGGACTTGCCTCGCGGGTGTCTCCGCGTGTCTCGCCCTGCGGGCTGACGTGCGTCAGGCGACCTCGATCGCACCCGTGATCCGATGTTCCGGGCCTCGACGTTGCTAGAAATCCCGCAGGCCCTGAACACCAACCTTGGGAAAGGTCGGAGTAGCCTGACGAACGTCAGCCCGCGAGGGCGATCTATCCGGGAGGACAGATCGGCAAGTCCAGCGGCTACCTGTATCGAACGTTCCGCGGGCCCGGAACACCGACCTTGGGAAAGGTCGGGGTAGACTGGTGGAACGCCAGACTGGTGGAACGCCAGCCCGCAAGGGCGATCTGTCCGGGAGGCAGATCGGCAAGTCCCGCGGCTACCTGTTCAGGGCTGGCTACGCCCCGAGCTTCCCGACGGCTTCCTCGAGGGTCGCGACATTTGAGATCGAGAGGACGGGGGCGCCTTTGCGGATGCGGTTGACGAGGCCGGCGAGGACGCCGCCGGGGCCGATCTCGACGAGGAGGTCCACCTTTTCGTGATCGAGGAGGTATTCCACGCTCTCGGTCCAGCGGACGCTGCCGGTGACCTGGTCGGCGAGGGTGCGGCGGATGTCGTCGGGTTTGGAAACGGGAATCGCGTCGATGTTGCAGACGACGGGAACCGAGGGGGACACGATGGCGGTTTCCTCGAGCGCTGCGGAGAGACGCTGGTAGGCGGACTCCATGAGGCGCGAGTGGAAGGCGCCGGCGACGTTCAATTCCATCGCCTTGCGGGCGCCGTATTCCTTCGCGATGCCGACGGCCATGGCGACCTTGGATTGTTCGCCGGAAATGACGATCTGGCCGGGGCAGTTGAGGTTGGCGACGTCGACATCCGCGGCGGCGGCGAGATCGCGGACGGAATTTTCCTCCGCGCCGATGATGGCGGCCATTCCGCCGTTCGTGGCGTCGCAGGCTTCCTGCATGGCGCGGGAGCGCTTCGCGACGAGGTCGAGCCCGGTGGCGAAGTCGAAGGTGCCGGCGGCGGCGTGCGCGGTGAATTCACCGAGCGAGAGGCCGGCGGCGGCGTGGAAGGTGAACGACGGCAGGCGCTCGCGCAGGGCGGCGAGGCAGGCGAGGCCGTGGACGTAGAGCGCGGGCTGACAGACGGCGGTCTTGGTCAGTTCCTCTGCGGGACCTTCGAAGGCGATCGTGGAAAGCGGGAAGCCGAGCTGGGCGTCGGCCTGCGCGAAGAGGGCGGCCGCTGCGGGGGAGGCGGCGGCAATGTCACGGCCCATGCCAACGGTCTGGGCGCCTTGTCCGGCAAAGAGGAGAGCGATTTTCGAACTCATGGAGGCGCGCATGCTACGATTCGCGGTCGGCTTCACGCCAGCAAATGCGGCGGCGTTCGCAGCGTGGTGCCTCGACCGTGAAGGTGCCGGGCGTTTGCCCCTCAGAGGGCTTTGGTGCGGGCGATGACTTTGGCGACCTGCGTGGCGGTGCGGGCGAGCAGCGCGCGGGCGTCGCGCATCGATTCCTCGACCGTGATCGGGCCGGGCGCGATGGAGAAACAGGCGTCGTAGAGGTCCGCGAGGCGGTCTTCGTGGCGCAGGGCTCCCGCGATGGCAAGGACGGGACGGCCGTGCGTTCGCGCGCGCCCGGCGAGGCCGCCGGGGCCTTTTCCGTGAAGGGTCTGCGAGTCGAGCAGGCCTTCGCCGGTGATCACGAGGTCGCATTGCGCGAGGTGGTCGTCGAGATGGGTGAGCTTCGCAAACGCGTCGAATCCCGGCTCGATGCGCGCGCCGAGAAACGAGAGGAGGCCGAAGCCCAGGCCGCCCGCCGCTC
>CALGTD010000005.1 GCA_937901895.1 uncultured Spartobacteria bacterium
ACGACTTGCTGCAGCTCACCGGGACCGGATTCGCAATCTCTCGGAGCCCACCCCACGAAACCTGGGTGCGCATCACCGCCTCAACCAGCTTTGCCGGGAAGCCCGCGCCCCGTGGATCGCAGTGCTAAACTCGGACGATTACTTCGTGCCGTATCGCTTCGACTTGGTCCAGCAGATCGCACGGCTCGAAAAAGCCGATCTCGTCTCCGGAGCATTGCTGATCATCGACGAGGATGACCAAGTCATAGGAACGAAACGCGGTATATTTGAGCCCGAATACGCCGTGCCTCTCCCAACAGGCTTCGATGGCCCCCTAAAATCCGCGCAGCTACGATACCTGCTGTGCAGCCAAAACTTCATCGCTACGACGAGCAACATGGTGTTTCGCCGCACGCTGTTCGATGCCATCGGTGGCTTTGCCGACCTGCGTTATGTGCACGACTGGGACTTTGCGCTCAGGGCCTGCATGATGGGCAGATGCGTCTGGACTCCCAATTTTCTCACGGCTTACAGGGTGCACAGAAATAATACCATCCGAGAGCAATCTCCCCACATGGACGGGGAGATCTCCCGTATGTTTTACGACTTTCTCGCCGACTATCCGGAAATCGATCGCAGCCCGGAGTATCCCCCCGCGCTGTTATCGAATCAACATATCGCGCCTTACATTCCCCCGGCTCCGGCACGGGTTGGCGCTGAAGGAGTCCGAAGCATTCATGAAACCTACCACCTGCCACCCACCCTTTCGTCTAGAGCCCTTTGTAATGCGCTCCTAGGCCTTTATTGGTTCTCATACGACTTCGTCGTGCTCTCCTCCGATCTGCAGGAACTGCCGATCGTGCATTGCACTTCGATGACCGAGGCGCTCGTCCATCGGCGCGAAATCACCGCACTCCGAACATACCCACCTTCCGATCCGATCCGAGGGCGGTTCATGCGTGTGCCTGTTCCGTCCAGCACTTGTTCGAGCCAAATTGATCTTTCCGCCGAGGAGGCATGGTCGGGCGTGAGAGCAGAATCGGACGACCTCGTTTTTCATAATTGCCCCTCCTCCAGTCAAAAACACTTACCAGCCCTTAGGGCGCTGGAGGACCTGCTCGTCCGAAAAGACAATCGGCCGACGTGCCTTGTGCTGCCCATCTTCATGGCCGTCGGGGGCGCCGAGCGGAACACCATCGAAATCATTCGTGAGCTTCAACCGCGATTCCGCTTTGTCGTGGTCACAACTGAACGGCTAGCCAAACATCAAGGCAGCCTTCACTACCAACTCGACGAGATGGAAGTGCTGACGTTCGATCTCGCCGAAGTGGCCAATAGAGAACATCACATGGACCTGCTGACGGTGATTGCACAAACTCTCTCGCCCGATCTGGTCTGGATCTGCAATGGCTCGCCTTGGCTATTGGCGCATAGTCTTGCGATCCGTCGCCTTTTCACAGGTATCCCCATTGTGGATCAGCAGGTTTACGACACCGAAGTTGGCTGGATCGAACATTATCACGACAAGGGCATTCAATCCTTCGACCACTTCATCGCGATCAATGCACGAATTCGGGATGTTTTTCTAAAACGTCTGAAAATTCCTGTCCATCGTGTCACTCTGATCTACCATGCGGTCAACGAACGAAAATTGTTATCCAGCCGGGTCGATCCTTCGCAAATCGCCGTCCACCGTCTCCGCCTCGGCCTGAAGGACCATCGATCTCGAACGTTTGTGTTCGTGGGGCGCCTCACGAAACAGAAGCGACCGCTGGTATTCTTGGATCTCGCCCGGCTTGCACAAAGCACGGGAACCGGCGATCGCTTCGTATTGGTCGGAAACGGTGAGCTCGGTGACAAGTGCGCGACTTATATCGAAAAGCACAACCTCACGAATGTCACCCGCATCCCCTACACGGACGAAGTAGGCACTTTGCTGGCCGTGGCGGATGGCCTGATCGTAACTTCGCAATATGAAGGACTGCCCATCGTGATGCTGGAGGCACTTTCGGTTGGCACACCGGTGCTCGCAACCGACGTCGGAGATATCAAGCTTGTTCTGGATCAATATCAATCCGGAACCACGTTCCCGGTCTCGGAGGATTTGACTATATCTCGAAACGCTTTTGCGGAATGGGCTGGCGGCCTCGCGCGATATAAGGAACGCGCAATGTCCCAGCGCGATATCGTTCTCTCACGCTTCGCCTCGCGCTCCATCGGTGCTGCCTACGGGGATTGTTTCGATAGGGCTCGATTGAATCGGCAACGGGGCGGTTTGGCGCTGCCTATAGCGTAACCAATCCCAAGTGATGAATGGCATCAGCGGCGGCCTTGCGATCACTGCACCCTCCGGCAAGGAATCTTTTGCAGGGCTGAGGCTGACTCCGATCTCATTCCGATAAAACGCGCCGGGCGCAGCCGCGATCTCTAATGAGTCTGCCTAGATATCAGGTCGAATCGGCAAGATGGATTGAAGATGCAACGCACTCTATCCGAGTCGAGGGGTGGCGAGTCGAACCCGATTTCGCTGAACTTACGGAGATTTCAGCCTGGCAACGTGGCACACGCGTAGCGGCAGCGCCCGTCCATGAACGAAATGATGTTTTCACGTTTTTCGATCGCATTCCAGGATCCCAGCGATCCGGATTTCACCTGGTTCTTCCGCTGATCGATCCGGATGAGCCTGTCGAACTCAGAGCGCACACTCGCGATAAAACCTCTCCCTTTTTTAATTTCTTACCTCGCGACCTGCCTGGTCGCAACCCCATGGTCCGAAACTATCCTTCCTGGCGGCAGCAGCTCAACGCTTCGGATAGGGATCATCATATATGGTTGAGTCACCGCACAGCGGAAATCGACACCGCAATCACGTTTTCCTTCATCGTTCCTGTCTACGATCCGCCACTCGCCTTTCTGTGCGACTGCCTCGATTCGATGCGACGACAAACCTATCCCCACTGGGAAGCCCGTATTATAGATGATGGATCCACCAATCCCCAGGTTCGCGATACTCTCGCCAGAGCAAGCCGAGAAGACAAGCGGATCCATGTCGAATATTTGCCCTCGAATCAGAATATCTCCCGCGCCTCGAACGCCGCGTTGGCCTCCGCCGAGGGGAAGTTCGTAGTATTCCTCGATCACGACGATAAGGTGCATCCCCATGCGCTGGCCGAACTGGCTGTCCGCTTGGCGGACGAGCCCGATCTGGACATTCTCTACAGCGACGAGGAGAAGATTGGGCAGGACAATCAACCTGTGCTGCCCTTTCTTAAGCCCGGGCCTTCGCTGATATTCGCCAAGGGAGTGATGTATATAGGCCACTTGCTATGCGTTCGCACTGCGCTTGCGCGAGCCGTGGATGGCTTCGATCCAGAATTCGACGGTATTCAAGACTATGAGTTCTTCCTGAGACTTGCAGAACGCACGACGCGGATCGCTCACGTAGACCGTATTCTATACCAATGGCGCATGTCGCCCAAAAGCAGCGCGCTTTCTGGCAATATCAAGGGCGATATGGACTCTTTGCAGGCACGCGCTGTGCAAAGGCATTTGGATCGTATCGGCTTTCCAGCCAGGGCCCGGGCGCTAGGTGGCCATCGTGTCAGGCTCGAGCCCCACACTTCACCTGGACTGACCGATCTCGCCATCGTCGCACCATCATCGGAATTTATACCCAAGATCGCCTCCGGCACTCCTCGTATCGTGATCGCTCCATTTCAGCGCGCTGAATGGCAATCAGCCATCCTCAATGTGAGCGAGAAGTTCGTGGTTCTATTGCGAAGCCCCGTCCAAGCGGTTCACGATCGATGGCTCGACACCCTCCGGATGCATCTGAGTTCGCCTCATTGCGGCCTCGTGGGACCACTTCTTCTTTCTGGTGTAGACTGCGTTCACGCCTCGGGGCTGATTGCATGTGGCAAGGGGAATTGGACCGCCGCCATGCGTGGATTTCCCGCCAGTGGAGATGGCTACAATGGCTCTTTGGCCTGTGATCGCGAAGTGAGTGGACTACCTTCCGACTGCGTCGCTTTTCGGAAAGAACTTGGACGTGCCGCACTGGCCACCGGTATCGACCCCACGGGGGACGACTTTGGAACACGCCTGGCGGAGTATGTGCGCTCTTACGGGCTGTCGGTCGTCGTGAGTGCCGGCGCTCCGCTACGACTCGTCCACCCACTTCTTGAGCCTCGAAGACAACCTTTGGAGGTCGGTGATTGCCGCGGACACGACCCCTGCTATCCTGCTTATATGGACCCGCTATTCGGGGACTATCGGCTGGGCGCTCCGATACACCCGAATACTCCGCCGATCAGATTTTATATAGACCGGCCGACTTCATGGAAGTTGCCCGGCCAGTGCTTGATCATCAAAGGCTGGGCCTTCGCAGCGCAACGGACCCACCTCGCCGGCCTACGCGCTTGCGTGGGCGGTTTGAATTTTCCCGCGGCGTTGCACCTGCCCCGACCGGACGTCCTCGCTTCCCGTGCAGATGCTCCCGATGAGCGCGTCGGCTTTGAGATCCGCGGTATTCTACCATCGGGGGCGTCCGAACTAATTTTCGAAGCCCAGCTATCGACCACAAAGTGTATCCGGCTACTGCGTGTCGACGTCCAAGTCGCCCGCTCCTACCGACCTCGGTGGTTGGGAGGGGGAGATTGGACCGAGCTGATGTTTCTGCAGATGCCACTGCACATGGTTCATCCACCACACAGTCTGAAGACTGAACGTTTTCCCAGGGTGCATTTGAACTCAAAAACCCCTCGGGTCGCCATTGTTACTCCATCATATCGGCAAGGAGAGTTCATAGAGCAAACCCTCCGCAGTGTTCTCGATCAGTCGATCAAGTGCGTTTATGTGGTGCAGGACGCCTGCTCGGATGACCGCACCATCCACGTTGCCCAACAGTTCGTCGATCGCCTGCGATTTGTTGCCGAGCAAGACAAAGGGCAAGCTGATGCGATCCAGCGGGGGTTTCACAAGACGGCCGGTCAACCTCACGACCTCATGGCCTGGCTCAATTCCGACGATTTCTACCTTCCCGGCACGCTTGCCTATGTAGCCGATTACTTCGCCGCTCATCCCGACGTCGACGTGATTTACGGCCATCGCATCGTCGTTGACGAACAGTCCCGCGAAATCGGCCGCTGGTTCCTTCCTCCGCATGACGACGAGGTTCTTCGCCTCAACGACTTCGTCCCTCAGGAAACCCTGTTCTGGCGCCGTCGTATCTGGGACAAGGTCGGGGGCATCGACCCGTCCTTCAAATTCGCGATGGATTGGGACCTGCTCCTTCGCTTTCAAGCCGCCGGCGCGAAGATCGTCCGCGTGCCCTATTTCCTCGCCTGCTTCCGCGTGCACGCAGCCCCAAAAACCTCCGCGCAAATGGAGTCCGTCGGACAGGCCGAAATCGACTTCTTGCGGCGGCGAACCTTCGGACGAACACTGCGTCCTGATGAAATAGAGAACAATCCCTGTCTGATTCGATACCTGCGCAAAAGCGCCTGGATCGAATTTCTCTGGCGTCGTTTTCGAATTCGCCATCCCTAGCAAGTCGCCACGCGTATACTATCCGCCGCAAGCATGCCCCCTCCCCCCCACACATTGGCGTCGCTCCCCTGCGTCCTCGTCATGCCCGCCTACAACGAAGAAGGCTGCATCGTCCCCGTCGTCTCTGCCTGGCGCGACGAACTCGCTCGCCTCTTCGGCGCCGACTTCCGCCTGGTCGTCGTCAACGACGGCTCCCGCGACAACACCGGCAAACTCCTCGACCAGCTCGCCGCCACGGAGTCGCGCCTGATCGTCATTCACCAGAAAAACTCCGGCCACGGCGGCGCCCTCCTCCGCGCCTATCGCGAAGCCGCCGCGCTCTCGCCCGACTTTGTCTTCCACGTCGATTCCGACGACCAGTTCAAACCCGCCGACTTCAGCCGCCTCTGGTCCCGCCGCCACGAATCGCCCTGCATCCTCGGCTATCGCTCGGTCCGACACGACGCCCTTCATCGCCTCGTTATCACCCGTATTCTCCGCGTCGTCCTGCTCGCGCTCTACGGCCGCTACCTTAAAGACTCCAACGTCCCCTTCCGTCTCCTCCGCACTGATTTCCTCGCCGAGGCGCTCGCGATCATTCCGCCCGAAACCTTCGCGCCGAACATCTTCCTCGCCGTCCTCGGCGCCCGCATCGACGCCGATCTCATGCACCTGCCCGTCTCCCACGAAGATCGCAAGACCGGCACGGTTTCCATCGTTCGCTGGAAGCTCATCCGCGTCTGCTTCCGTTGCGTCGGCGAACTCTGGCGCTTTCAACAAATTCTCAACGACCACGCGTCCCGCGTGAAATCCGCCATCCTCGCCCCCGCCGTCTGATCCGATGTCGTCGCACCGTTTCGTCATCCTCGGCGCCGGCCCCACCGGCCTCGGCGCCGCCTACCGTCTCAAGGAACTCGGCGTATCCGATTTCCTGATTCTCGAGCAGTCCGACCACCCAGGCGGTCTCGCCGCGAGTTTCACCGACGAAAAGGGCTTTACCTGGGACATCGGCGGACACGTCCAATTTTCCCACTACCGTTACTTCGACGAGCTCATGCAGCGCGCCCTCGGCGCCGACGGCTGGCTCACCC
>CALGTD010000006.1 GCA_937901895.1 uncultured Spartobacteria bacterium
CGGTGAAGGTGGATGGCGTGCCGCCGATGCTCGCACACCGCGAGCCGGGGGAGGTGCTGCTTCGCGTGGCCGACGACTGCCGGGCGGGCGGTGCGGCATCCAGTGCGCGGGCGATCGAGGAGGCGGTCGCCAGATCCGTCTGCCGGGGCGCGGCGCTTCCCGGTGTGCCGCAGAATGCGGACGCGGCGGACGTTCTGCTCGGCGAACTCATGGCGTGCGAACTGCCTTACACGAGCCCCGCCGGACGTCCCACGATGATTCATTTCGCCCACAGCGAGCTTGAGCGAAAATTCGGTCGGTGATGTAGAACGCGGGTTCCTTTTGTGCTGGAATCCCGCGCCATGTTTCCCCGCCACTTCCGTGTTGAGAAAACCCTTCGATCGATCCTTTGTGGGCTGGCGTTCGCGACTTCAACCGCGAGCGCGGGGGAGGAAACATCGAGCACAACGTGGTCCGGCAATCTTTCGACCGGTTGGGACAGTCTCTACATGTTTCGCGGCGTCAACCAGCTTCCCGGGTTCGGAGGCTACGGCTCGAGCCTGTCGTGGACGAGTCTCACGCTCGTCTGGTCGCCCACGGAGGTCGACTCGCTGTCGATCGGCAAGTGGGCGGCGTTCGGGGTGGGCGATACCGACTACAAGGAGCTGGACGCCTACGCCGTTTACACACGCACACTGGGCGCGATTTCGCTGTCCCTCGGCTATGCGTTTTATGCGGTCCTCAACGAGCCGGGAGGCCTCTTCTCGCATGATCTGAACTTTGCCGCCGGCTACGAAGTGCGGTGGGGCACGGCGACGATTACTCCCGGTCTCCTCTACGCGTTCAATCTCGGTCCGCGACCGGGAGACGGCGGCTACGTCGAGCAGTTGTCGAGCTATCTGGAGTTCCGACTCGACGGGAACATTCCGCTGCCGGTGCGGGCGGTGTCCCTCACTCCATGGGCGACGGTCGGATTCAATTTCCGCCACAACGTGACCGGCCGGACGGATCCGCCGTCGCCGTTCGTGGGAGGGGATCACATCTCGCTCGGTGTCGCACTTCCCTTCGCTCTTCGCGAGTCGGTGAGCATCGCGCCCTACGTCGCAACCAGCTTCGAATGGAGCGACCTGGTCGATACGCGCCCGGTGACGTTCTGGGGGGGCACGTCGGTGACAGTGGCGTTTTGAGGCGGCGTCCGCGTCAGCGGGACTTCGAGAGAAAGATCGCACCCAGACGATACGTATCTCCGGCTTTGTCGATGACGATCACGCGGACCGCAACCTTGCGCGCAGGGGAGAAGCGAACCCGGGCGATCCAGCGTTCCCGACCGTGCGTCCGCGCCTTCCGGGAGTTCACCCATACCTTGACCTTGCGAATGCCATCGTCGCTTTTGGCGCTGCCTTCAACCCGTCCGCGCCCATTGCGTTCCGACCAGAGCCGCACGGAGGCGTCAATTTTCGGTCCTGGAAGGACGATAACATGGTCGAGGGACACCTTTCCGTTGTCCGAGTTTTGGAACTGAATGCGAGTGACTGGCGTGGTCGCGCGGAAACCGAGAGTTCCCTCCTTCCATTCATGGATTCTCCAGTTCGCAATGCCGGGGAGCGGAATGAGATGTCGGGCGCGTCGAAGAAGGGCGAGATCGTCGACCGTCACAGGATTGCCGTGATGATCGACAGATTCCCGGGTCCTTAGGAGCGCATTGGCGGAAACCTCCAGATTGGCGGTGAAAGGTGACCCCCAAAAGTCCGCGCCGCCGAACGAATAGCGGACCCGGTGGTAGACTCCGGGCTGTGTTGGCACATCGACAGAAATTTTGCCGAGGAGGCCGAAATATTCGCCATGCACCCCGGACAGATCACTGCCGACGAAGACCGGATCGCTTTTCTCGACGATTTGAACACCTCCCGTCCACGTTATCGGTTCTAGATTGCCAGGGATGGGATCGCCGAAGGAATCCCACATGACCGGCGGGAGGGGAAATCTCGCTGTGGCAAGAGCCACCGAGGCGAAAAATACGGTTGGCGTCACGATTCTGCGCCAGCGAAGCATGACTGCAATTGACGCGCAATCGGGTGGAATGGCAATGGCCATTTTGCCGAGGCAGGTGGGATGGACATTTGACCTGCGACATTTCACCCTCGCCGCGATGCTCCAGCGCGTTCTCGACCAGCTTCCGATTCTTCCTGTTTCGCACAACCCCGCCGTTTCGAAGCGCGTGCTTTTCGCGCGGGGCGAGGCGCCGAACATCACGCAGATCGCGCGCTCGACGTTTCCGCCGGGCGAAATCGCGCCAGGCCATTCGCATGCCGACATGTGGGAAGTGTTTATCTTCGAGTCGGGCGCGGGTGAGATCGCGATCGATGGGGAAACCCATCGCGTTGCCGGCGGCGCGGCGTTTCTCGTGCAGCCGGGTGAGACTCATGAGATTCGAAATACCGGGTCGGAACCGCTGGTCGTGACGGTGATCGGAATCGCGGAAGCCCGTTAGCCCGCATTGAAGAAAAGTCCCGTCCAGAGGGGTAAGACCTTTCGAGTGGAGAGGGCGGGCGCGATCAAGGGTGGCGATGCTTTTCCTTGCCGCCGGCGGAGAACGCCGGGAGACTCGCGTGAGAGAAAAACGTAGAAATGATCCTCGTTCTCGCGCTCACGCAAATGGCGTTTCTCGTCCTCGGAATCGTTTTCCTGAGGATTCTCGTGAACGCGACCACGGAGTCCCTGTCGCCGTCGCTGGTGTTGCTGAATGAGAATGCGGTCTGGTTGCTTGCAATTCCGCTCATCTGGGCCTTTCTCGCGGTTGCGCTGGGCGGGCGAAGCGGCGGACCGGTTGCGACGAAGGTAACTGGAGCGACCGGCGGTGCGATCGCGGTGCTGTGCTTCCTCTTTCTCGGCTCGGTCGCCTACCTGTTCACCCGGTAGGCCGTCACAGACCATCTGCCTGCGGGCTTTCGGCCTTGTGCGGGAGTGCCGGAATCGCTCACGTTCGGACCTTCGTGAAACGCCGGATTTCCTCCGAATCGGTATTGTCGGTTGCCGCGATCTTCGTGGGCGCGTTGGTGCTCGGGCTTGTCTTTTGGTCCGTGCGTGGAACAGACCCGATGTGGGCGATCATTTCGTTCGTGCTCGTTTACGATACGGATGCGCGTGCCGCCGCTGCTGCGGGATGGTCGCGGCTCGGACTCACGATTCTCGGCTCGGTCCTCGCGATGGGGGCGGTGTTTGGGTTCGGCCTGCACAAATGGACGCTGCCCGTGAGTCTCGCGGTCTCCGCGGCGCTGTGCGCGGGCTTCCTTCGGTCGCGTGCCGGATGGCGTGTCGTGCTCGTGACAGTGGCGCTGATCGTCGGCTCGTCGATCCTCCAGCCGGAACTCGGCCCCTACATTGCCGTGACGCGCTCGATCGAGGTGGCGTGCGGCAGCGCGCTTGCGATCGCTTTCTCGTGGATCGTCTCGCGTTGGAGCGCGCGAGACGCGGAGCAGTAGGCGGCCTGCTTCGGAATCAGCCCGCGAGGGCGGAGTCCCAATCCTTCCACACCGGCTCGATGCCCATGCGCGCCAGGCGTTGTGCCACTTCGGCGGCGCTCCGGTCGTCGGAAATCGCGAACTGCTCCGTGGCCGCCGCGCCCGGCTGGTC
>CALGTD010000007.1 GCA_937901895.1 uncultured Spartobacteria bacterium
CGCCCTTGGCGGAGCAGCGTGAGGTGGGCACGGTGGAGATTCGGGGTCTCGGGGGACCAGCGCGGAGCGCCGGGCAGGCTGGCGTCGACTTCGATGAGTCCGTCGTCAAGCAGTTGGGCGAGAGGCAACTCGCGCTCGGTGGCCTTGCGTCCGTCGGGGGAGAAAACCTCCAAGCGGACTGCGTCGGCGCCCGCCGCGTCGCCGCGCAGCCGCGCGGATACGATGGCCATCTCGCCAGCGAGGCGGGGTTGAACGAAGAGCTCGTCGAGCCAGGCGGCGTTGCGACGCTCGAGGCTAATGTGGCCCCAGACGCCGCCCCAAAAGCTGAAGAGATGGTCGGGAATATCGAGGCAGCCCATCAGCGGATCGACGTCGATTTGCTGCTCGGAGTTGACGCGAAGGGTGATCACGGCGGCCTGGCCGGGCTGCACGTGCGGCGTGATGTCGAATTCGAACGCCGAGACGTAGCCGAGATGATAGCCGGCGAGGTGGCCGTTGACCCAGACTCGGACGTCGCGGTAAACGCCGCCGAAACGAAGAAAAAAACGTTGATCGGCGGAGGCGGAAGGCACGTCGATCGTGCGCTGATACCAGCCCTTGCCGATGAAGTTGTTTCGCATCTTTTCGGTCTCGGGACCGAAGCCCTGCGCGTCCCACGCGCCCGGCACATTGATGGAGTGCGGCAATTTTTTTTCCGGAAGGTGCCATCCCTCGGAATCGCCGACGCTGTCCGGATCGAGTTGGAAAGACCATTGGCCGTCGAGCGAGAGCGTCTGGCGCGGCGAGTTGTCGGCGGCTCGCAGCATCACGGCGAAGGTGAGAAAAAATGCGAGTAGAGCGGGATGTTTGAGTAGGCGGATCATTTTCAAGCGGTGTTAAAAGGAATGCGGGCAGCTCGGGGATTAGCGGCGGGAGCCGGCGTGTTGCGCGAGATAGGCGTTCATCTTTTCGATTTCGCGGGTCATGTGTTCGATCTGAAAGGCGATGCCCTTCTCGGAAAGGCCCGAGCGGGTGAGCGTCGGCGTTAACGCCGAGAAGCGAAGCATCAGGTCGATGAACTCGGTGCGGATGCGGATGTCCTCGCGGAGGACATCGTGATAGGCGCGCTCCTTGGCGGCCACGGTGGAGGAGTCGTGCGCCTGTTTGGCGGCCTCGATCTCTTTCAGGAGGTGGTAGGCCTCGAGCATGTTGACGCGCAAACGGCAGTAAGCTTCCGCAATCGCGATCGGCCCGTGATTCAGTTCGGCGTATTGCTTCTTCGTCGGGACACCGACCTCCGTGTAGTAAGCGAAGTCGATGGAGGAAAGGGCGTCGGCCTGCTCGATCGCCTGGCGGCTGAGTTCGGCGGCTTTGGTCAAATGAACGCGTTGTGTGCGGAACTTCTCGAGGAATTCCTTCGACTTGTAGCGGTTGAAGCCCTCCGCGCGGAACGGTTCGACGCGGATGAAGATGTCCATGGTGTCGTCGTAGTATTTGACGATCTCCGGCAGGGGCGCCCGGTCATTGGTGAAGTAAGAGAAGCCGAGGCCGAGATGGGTCTGGCTGCCGCAAAGCGGGTGTTGCACGAGGTCGTTCCAGACCTCCATGCCGCTTTGGATTTCGCGCCAGGCGTCATACATCAACTTGCCGGCGTCGTCCCCGAACTGACGTTGGGCGAGGTCGCTAATGAAGCGTTCCGGATCCTGAGAGGGGTTCCACAGGAACTCCTTTTCGACGAGCGCGTTGATCTGGTTGAAGTAGGGGATGGGACCGGTGCCGCTGTAGTGACGGACATTCCAACGCGTGAGCTTCTTCACCGCGTCGGCCACTTGAAACGGATAGGGCAGACCATTGGGAACGACCTCGTGCGCGTTCGCCGCGTAGATCGCATGGAAAGCAGCCCCTTTCTCCGCGGACACTTCCTGAAGCATCTGGAACTCCGAGCCGCCCGGTTGCACGGCGTCGGAGATCATCACGTCGTGATCACCGTTCTTCACGCCATAGGCCAAGGCGCTGTATTCGCGCGAGGTGCGGACGAGTTTCTCGGCCTGTTCGTCGTGGAAGTGGGAGATCCAGTGAATAAATTTGAAGTCGGCGCGGACCGCGCGGGCTTCTTGCGCGATCAGATCCGTGAGTATCGCCTGGGTTTCCCAAGGGTGCGGCGTATCCGGTGGCGAATCGTGGCAGACGGCCTCGCAACGGGGGCAGAGACCGGGCGTGCAGAGCCAGGAATTGCCGTCGAGATTGTAGAAGAGAAAGCCCTTCACGGCGGGGTATTCGCGGACGAACTTGCCGACGAGACTCCGGTAATGCTGTTGCACGATCGGACTGCTCACGCAGAGCGTGCGATCCTTGCCTTCGGCATCGCCGCCCCACGGGCGCTTGACGGTGCCGAGCGCTTCGGCCGGATAGTCGCCGATCTCCGCGGCGACGCGGGGAAGCAGCGGCTCCCAGAGCATGATGTGGTAGTCGATCCCGTATTTTTGGAACAGCGCCGAGATGGTGGAGATACGGTGCTGCAGCGCGGCGTTGGGGAGTTTTTGAAAAGGGAAAATGTCGCTCGTGACAAAGCGTGTGAGTTCCCAGGATTCGCCGCCGCCATCGATGCAGCCGTTCATGCCGAGGCGCGCGTAGTATTCTACTTTCTCCTCGGTCAGCTCGCGGTAGGAGGACGGATGGTCGGTGGTGAGGAACGGAGCGAGGAAGGTATAACGCGAAGACACCTCGGGCACTTTTCGGAGGTTCAGCGGCTCGCCCGAGGATCCGCGGACGAAATCCTCGAAAGCGAAGACGCCGTAGAGAACGCCGCGCTGGTTTGCGCCGGCGATCGCGATTTCCGATCCGATTTGCCTCAGATGAAAACCATCGGCCTCGCTGGATACATTGCGCAGTTCGAGTTGCCCGCGATCTCCCCAACCGGCAAGGGGTTTTAGATTTGATTCCCGTCCGAGGAGGAAGCGCCGGTTTCCGCTCGAGCGGGATTCGGAGACGATACGAATCGCGAGTCCTCCCTTGTGGAGAAAGCGCTGAAGAACTTCCGCGGCGGTGCGCTCAACAAGGTCGGGTTCGTCGCCCAGGACGATCTCGAACGTGGCGTCGATGCCGAGGCGACGCAGGTTGGATTGAACCGAGGCGACCTCGGGTGAGGAATTGGGATTTTGCTGCGTCCCGATTTTCGCCGACGCGGCCGTCGACCAGGGCACGAGCGCGGCCACGCAGAGTGTAATCAGAGCAGCGAAGCGGGTGATTTTCATGAGCGGGAAGCGGGGAGCACGCGCGCTCGGGGGTGCTGGCTGGTGGCGGACACTGACGCGAAACGCGGACGACTAGGGTTCGCGGGCCTTTGGCACGCTGTCGGCAGCGGTCGGCTTCGAACTTACCTTGAATTCGACGAAGGCGTGTTTACCCGGTGCTACGACGGCATTCATCACCTCGAAGCGAAGCACGGCGTCGGAGAGGCGCTCGCGGAGTTTCACCTGCACCGGGATCGAGCCGTGTGCGGGGATGACGAACGTGTCGCTCTGGTTGTGGAACCGATAGTCGGACGCGTTGCGCACGATGAACTCTGCATCCGTCGAATTGTGAAGTTCGAGGTTAAGGATCGAGGTTTTCGGCAGATACGCGAAGTGCGCGGTTTCCCACTCGAAACCGAGACTCTTTACCGTGATCGAGGCATTGAGCAGCGGGACGAGCCATTGCTCGCGGCCGATGAGGGTGTTTTTCCACCAGACAACGGTGCGGCGATCGAGCATCGCTTCCTTGAGCGATGCCGGGGTTTTTTCGCGGGCGAAAACGAAGGTGACGGGGCGGTGTTTGCGGTCGACACCGGGATACCACCAGTCGATGGGCGCGTGAATATCCGAGGCGCCGACCATCGTGAGATTGTAGTCGAGCGCGATCTGGACCGCCTCGTCGTAGTATTCGTCACCGTTGGCGACTTCGATACCTTGGATGAGGCCTTCGTCGAGGAGCGCCTTGTGCAAAGGGGTCACCCGTCCGATGCCATCGGGTGTCTGACGAGCCCAGCCTGGATGATTCCAGGTTACGAAGGCCTTCTGGCGCGCGGCTTCGCGCAGCACCTCGACGACATCGTCCTTTTTCAACAGATTGGCGTCCTCGAGGAAGATGGCGTTGATATGGCCCGGTTCATCCTTCTCGGGCGGCATGAGCCGGGTGATTTCGGCCGCGCGCAGCACGATCAGCCCGCGTTCGGCGGCGCCCTGCGACGCGATGTCAAAGCTGCGGTTTTGATCTGGAAACGGCACATCCGTGCGATGCGGGTTCCATTCGAGGTGGTCGGTGATCGCGATGGCCCCGAGATCTTCGCGCAACGCCTCTTCGACGCGCATGTTGGGCCAAACCTTTCCGTCGGAGAAGACCGTGTGGATGTGAAAGTCTCCCTTGATTGTGTGATACCCGGGGATGTCGGGGAACTTGATGCGCCGGTCACCGAAAACCGGATACGGATCGGACGCGCCCGCCAAGGGCGAAGCGAAGCAGACGAGCAGGGCAAATCGGACGATGGGGGCGAGGACGGGAAGGGACGGTTTCATAGTGGGGGAGGGAACGACTTCGACTCGGCCACCTGCGAGGATGTCACAACGGCGGGAGGATTCGCTACGTGGATGCGCTCAAAGGCTGGCACTCTTTACTCATTTGCCGCGTGTTCCCGGCACGCTCACAGGGCGGGCGGGAGAGATGATTCTGCGCTGACGCGGGTGTCGTCATGCCAAGCCTGCCATCGGGCGGCCAGATCCTGAACGACGTCGCGATGCTGGTCCGCGAGATTCGTCGTCTCGGTGCCGTCGTGCAGCAGGTCGAAGAGTTCCCATGGATCGTCGTTGCCCTTGCTCACGATCTTCCAATTGCCCGCACGCAGAGCGCGGTGCCGCGGCGCTTGCCAGGCGAGGAACGCCGGGTCAGGGCGCGTGCCGCCCTTCAGGATCGGCAGTAGGCTGCGTCCGTCGAGGGGCAGTGGACGACGATTCCCGTCCAGTTCGGTGGGATATGTGCCGCCGGCAATCTCCAGAAATGTCGGCATGAAATCAAAAACGTGACCGACCTCTGACGTGATTCGCCCAGGTGTGCGGATGGTCGCCGGCCACCAGGCAATCAACGGTGTGCGAATGCCGCCTTCGTAGCCGGTGAGTTTCAGGTCGCGAAAGGGAGTGTTGCTGGCGAGCGCCCACGCGGGGCCGTAGGCAAAGAACGTGTCCGCTGGCCCGGGGAGATTGTCGGGACCACTGCCGGGTTTGATGATGCGGCCGTTACGGGCCCAAGTGCGGTTGGCTTCGGCGTCCGGAGCGAAGCCGAACATCCCGTCAACCGGGACCATGCCGCCGTCATGGGCCGCGCCGTTGTCGGAGACGAAGAGGACGAGCGTGTTGTTCAGTTGGCCCGATTTTTCGAGTGCTTCGAGAATGAGGCCTGTGCTGCGATCGATGGACGCGACCTGGGCGGCATACGCTGCCATGCGCTCGGTCTGCCAGTCGCGATGGTCGTCGTCCTCCCAGTGGGGGAGTTGCTCGAGACGCGGGGAAAGCGGCCACGTAGACGGAATAAGACCGAGAGCTCTCTGCCGGGCCAGGCGGGCCTGACGCAGGTCGTCCCAGCCACGCTGATACCGAGCGCGGTGCGGTGCGATGTCGGCTTCGCGCGCATGCAGCGGCCAGTGCGGGGCAATGTGTGCGACGTAGAGGAAGAACGGTTGACGCGCCGTTTCGGGGCGGGCCGCGGCATCGCGGAGAAAGCGCAGCGCATGTTCGGTCAGTGCGTCGGTGAGATAGAAATCTTCGGGCAGGGTGTAACGTTCGCCGTCGAGGAAGAAGGGATTGTCTCGCACTTCGTCGTAGTAGCTGATGATCGCGGATGTCATCGGCCCAAAGAAGCGGTCGAAGCCGCGGTGAACCGGGAGATCCGGATCCTGCCATTTGCCGACCATCATCGTGTGATAGTTGGCGCGTTGCAGCGCTTCACCGAGAGTGAGGCTGCGAGAATAGTCGGTGGGTTCGTTCCAGTGTCGACCGGAATGACCAACGCGCTGCGCATAGAGTCCGGTGAGCAGTGAGGCGCGAGAGGGACCGCAAACCGAGTTGTTGTAGAACTGGGTGAAACGCATCCCGCCGGCGGCGAGGCGATCCAGGTTCGGCGTCGGGATTTCGCCGCCATAACAGCCGAGATCCGACCACCCGAGGTCGTCGGCCAGAATGAGCACGATATTGGGCCGGGTGTCTCCGGTGCCGCCGCGGGCAACCGGGATAAGCGCGGCCAGGATCAGGAGAAGCCGCAACATCGCGCGCACGTTGAACAACCCAAGCTTCGGGCGAACGGGCCCCCGGCGGTCATCACGTGACCGCCTGGGGCCGATCATGGTCATCAGGCAGAGGGGAACTTCACCCAGCGGGCGCCGCGCCGGGCGGATTTCACGACCGTATCGATAAACAGCATACCCTCCACGCCGTCGCGGATGGTCGGGAAATCGACGTCCTTGGGCTGTTTGCGACCGTTGACCTCGGCGGCGATGGCACGGAAGGCCTCGCGATAGAGGTTGGCGAACGCTTCCAGATACCCTTCAGGGTGGCCGGGGGGGACACGCGTGGCGCGACGTGAGGCCTCGCTGTTATAGCCGTTGCCGGCGCGCCAGACTTCGCGAGGGCGATCCGGATACTTGATGATCAAGTCGGAGGGATACTCCTGATTCCACTCGAGCGAGGCTTTGTCGCCGTAGACGCGGATGTTAAACGGATTTTCTTCGCCGACGCAGATCTGCGAAGCCATCAGGACGCCCTTGGCGCCACCGACAAAGCGGAGGAGGACATTGCCGTCGTCGTCCAGTTTGCGTCCGGGAACGAAGGCGGTGAGATCCGCGCACAATTCCTCGATGCGCAGGCCGGTGATGTAGCGCACGAGATTTTCCGCGTGCGTGCCGATGTCGCCCATGCTGCCGGCGGCGCCACTGCGTTTCGGGTCCGTGCGCCAAGAGGCCTGCTTCTGGCCGCCGGCTTCCAAACGCGTGGACAACCAACCCTGCGGATATTCGACGACTACCTTGCGAATGCGTCCGAGCCGGCCCTCGCGCACGAGCGCGCGGGCCTGGATCACCATCGAATTCGCGGTGTAGTTATGAGTCAGAGCGAACACCTTGCCGGAGCGGGCGACGATCTTTTGGAGCGCGCGAGCTTCGGCGAGGTTGAACGT
>CALGTD010000008.1 GCA_937901895.1 uncultured Spartobacteria bacterium
TTACGCATGGCCCGCGCCAAGCACACGTGTGGCTGATCTTTGACGTTAGCCGAAAGCATGAAGAATCTCGGCCGCATCCTCGGTAAGGAACTCGAATCGAAGCTCACTGGTTTGTGCTACGGCGTCCGCGAATGTGGCACTCGTCTCCCCGAAGGTTTTTCGGATTCCAAGTTTGGCGCGCCGATCGCAGAAGATGACAGCGGGAATATCGTGACGGTGCTCCCCGGCGGAAGCGTCAGCTTTTGGGATCACGAGACGGACCAGCTCACCGTCATCGCTTCTTCGTGGGATGAGTTCGCGAGCGGTTGGGTTGCGCCGAAACCGGTGAACTTCGAACCCGGACAGGTTAAGTCGGGGTGGATAGATCCAGACTTCGCGAAGAGCATCGGCATCCCTGTTCCGAAAGATGGCTGGATCCGAAAACACAGCTAAGCAAGCGCTACAGCCAACGCCTGTGAGCGACCTTGGACGTAAGGTAAAACATGACATTTGACTCTCGTTACAATGGATCTCGATACGATTCCGGTCGGAGCGACGCTTAGGAGCGCGGCTCTCGAAGCAATACCGCCCAGCCAACGGCTGCATTTGATTTTGTTGGGTGTGCACAGCGTCGAAGCGTCGACTCGCTTCTACGAGGCTCTGGGTTGGACTAAGTCCAAAACTGGACATGGCGGATTCGCAAAATTCGATCTTGGGGGCTACGCACTGTGTCTTCTTCCGATCGATGACCTCGCAAGAGACGCTTTGGCTGACACGACAAATCCGCCGTCGTTCGCCGGGGTGGCCTTTGTATATCTCGCTAAGTCGGTCGAAGAAGTCCCGCGCATACTTGCCAAGGCGGAAAAGGCAGGCGGATCGATCGTGAAGCCGGCAACGCGGACCCCCTGGGGTATCGCGGGATACTTTAAAGATCCAGACGGGCATCTGTTTGAGGTAGATTACGAGGCGTGTTGGGTTTTTGACGCAGCGGGCCGGCTCGTTGTAGACGAATTGACCACTCGTAAAGCGACGCGAGAGGACCGAACCAGGTGCTAAAGCCAACACGTATGTTTTTTCACACGCCGTGCTGACGCACGGCCCCCGCCAAGCATACGTTTAGTCGATCTTTAATGTTTGGAAATCTATGACGCAGCACTTGGCGTATGTATCTGTTCTCGTGCGAGACTATGACGAAGCCATCGCTTACTATACGGGCGTTTTAGGCTTTCGATTGCTCGAAGACACTCCGCTCACATCTCAAAAGCGCTGGGGGTTGGTGGCGCCGCCAGGCTCCTCGGAATGCGCTCTGTTGCTAGCGCGTGCGCAAGGTGAAGAGCAAGAACGTTCCATCGGTCGACAGGCCGCTGGTCGCATATTTCTCTTTCTGCACACCGACGACTTCTGGAGAGACTATAACGCGTTTTTCGCCCGTGGCGTGCGGTTCTGCGAAGAGCCGCGTAATGAACCCTACGGCATTGTTGCGGTATTTGAGGACCTCTACGGCAATCGCTGGGATCTCTTGCAGCTTGCAAAAGCCCCGAATAAGGCGCGATAGCCAACACGCATGTTTGTGACGTTCCCGCTTGCGCAGTGCCCGCGCCAAGCACACGTGTGGCTGAACCTTTGAGGTTGGGCAATTGCACACACGATGAACGCAAATCCCAGTTCAGAATCCCCACCTGGCGCACAAGGCCAGTTTGAGATCGATGCCATTTACATTCGTGCGCGCACGACCATCTGCATCGCCCTCGCGGCGGGAGGAGTATTGTCCATTTGTTGCGGATGCCTCCTTCTCCTTCTGGGAAAGAGCGGAAGCGATGAGAGTCTGATCAAGATCGCGGGGGCCGAGTTATCCGGGAGGGGTATTGGAGCGGTGATGATGGTTTCATCGGTGGCCTGGGGACTCTTGGCATACCTCGCAGCGCCCAAATACGGGCGAATGCGCAACGTCGAACATCGCCGGGACGGTGGAACCGGCGCGACCGAGAGCTGGGAAATCTCCGCATCCACGGCGATTCCCTTTCCACCGCCCACAAAGCGAAAGCCGAGAAGCCCAAGGCGCTAGAGCCAGCGGCCACGTCTGTCGCGTCTCCTGCTTAGGAGAATCCACGCCAGCCACGGCAGTTCATCTTTAACGTCAGGCAATGAGCGAGCTCTTCCGGTTTCCAAACGCAGTTAAGCGCTCCCCCGCGATCGACGAGTGGATGCGTTGGCAGAGGGGCGAGTTGGGAGAGATCGCGCGGCATTGGTTTGAGGTCATTCGACAGTGCGGAAGCGATGTTCGAGAATTACTGCATGATGGCCATCCGACGGCTTGTGTTTCCGACGCCGGGTTTGCGTATGTCGACACCTTTACGGCGCACGTGAATGTCGGATTCTTTCGTGGCGCTCTGATTGCCGATCCCCACGGCATGTTGGAAGGCAGGGGCAAGTTTATGCGCCATGTTAAGATTCGGCCCGGACAGGTCGTCGATGCAGCGGCTCTTTCGGGCCTGATCCGTGCGGCCTACGCTGAAATGAAGCGCTGCGTGCGGAGCGAGAAAACCACCTGACCACGTGCTACAGCCAAGACGTCTTTGACGTTCGGCAGAGCATTCGGGTCATTGATGACTACGATGCCCAACGAAAACGGGTCGCGCACGTTGCCGCTGGCCCCACAATAAAGACCTCTTCCGTGACCTCGCTGCCGCTGCTCGCGCTTGCGCTTGCCGTTCTGACTGCCGCAACCGGGGCGGTTGTCCCCATCTGCTTCGCACGTCGAAAGCCAGGCTACAGTCACCTTCGTGACACCATCAGCGAGCTCGGGGAAATTGGGTCTCCCGTTGGTCGGAGTGTTTCCTATTTCGGATTATCTCAACGGGCATCCTGCTGTGGCTCTTTCTGCTGACGGCGGCCGCGGCCGTCCCAGAGAGCGAAAGAGCCGCTCTCTATCCTCTGTCACTTGTCGCGGCCGGTTATTTTTTCGGCGGGATATTCCGCTGCGACATGGCCGCCCCGTTCGTCGGATCGTGGCGGACCATTTTGCAGAATGTCTTTGCCGCGCTCGAGTATCTCGGGGCGGCAGGTGCGTTCACCAATTTGAAACACAGCGCTTCCTGGTTTCCGCTTTCCGGAATTTTGGCACCGGCAGGAACATTCGTGTTTGTTAGTATATTGGGGGATGAGTCTCCCTCATCGGTATCGAGGGTCCGGTGGTGAATTCCATTTCGTGCTCGGCTTGGCGGTGACCCAGATCGTGGATGCAGTCTTCCAGGAGCTGAAGATCGTGGCCGTGTTTTTCGACGTTGTCGTATTGGGTTTCTTCGTCGCTGCGGGAGCCTTCGCGGCGAGAGGCCATCTCTGGGCATTTTGGGTGGGAGCCGTCGCATATCTGGCAGACGGCTTGGTCTTCGCGCTCTTTGCCGATTGGGTGCCGGCAGCGTTTCACGCCTACGCACTATACTGCATCGTTCAGGGGGTGATTGCGCTGCGGAATGCGAACGAACAGCGGAACCAAGGCGTGCCGCCAACGATCATAGGCGGCCCGACGCCTGCGCAGGAAGCGGCTCCGCAGCCATAGTTGCGGCCCAATGCCAGACGCGGGTGTGTGCCAACGTCAGCGGGCGAAATGAAAAACATCGCGATCATCCTGGTCCTTCTTCTTGGCTCGGCGGGAGCCGCCAAACTCCTTGGCGCGAACGCCAACACCGCCGGGCGCATCGGGCTGGCGGCCGTGTTCGGCTTCACCGCACTGGGCCACTTCGTGAGGCGCGATCAAATGGCCGCGATGATCCCGCCTTCGGTGCCTTCGCGCGCCGCCATCGTAGTCGTCAGCGGCTTGTTCGAGGCACTGCTCGCCGTCTTTCTGCTGGTTCCTTCGTATTCGGGGATGGCGGGGATCGTCGCCGGCGTTTTTCTGGTGCTTGTCACTCCTCTGAACATCTACGCCGCACTCAAGCGAGTCGACTTCGGCGGGCATGCCGCCGGGCCGATCTATTTGCTCGTGCGACTTCCATTGCAAGCGGCGCTGGTGATGTGGACGTATTGGTTCGCGATTCGGGGTGGATAATAAAATAACCCATGCTCAACCGCCGACGCCCGTCACCGGCCCGGCCCTCCTCTTCCCTCTTACCCCAGCATGAACGTCCGCGAGTTCACCATCGATCGATACGACGAAGTTGTTTCCCTCTGGCGGCGCACGCCCGGTATTTGCGTGCGCGACACCGACTCACGTGAAGCCACCGAGCGCTACCTCCGCCGCAATCCCGGCCTCAGCTTCATCGCCGAAGTCGACGGCATTGTGGTGGGAAGCGCGTTGTCCGGCCACGATGGACGTCGCGGCTATCTCCAACACGTCGCCGTCGAGCCTCAACAGCGGAAACGCGGGATCGCCGACACGCTGGTGTCGCACTGCCTGGCCGCTTTGCAGCGCGAAGGCATTCTGAAGGTTCACCTCGATGTGCTCACCTCCAATGTCGACGCGCAGGACTACTGGCTGCGTCGCGGATGGGAATGGCGCGACGATCTCATCCGATTTTCGCGCCCCGTGACGCTTGCCACCGATGTCCGGAGCGGCGCCGCAGCGAAAAAAAGATGATCATCAGGCAAGAGCACGCGGGCGAGGCCGACACGTTGCGGAATAGTTATCTTCGAATGGGTGACTCCGTATGGAAGAAGCGTCCCCCAGGCGCACCCACCGTTTTTGACGCTCCGCCAAACGGAGCCATCATGCCTCCGTGAAATCATATCGGAATCCAGACTCGGGCATCACCGGCTACGACTATGGTGACCGCTGGATTCTCATCCGATTCGTCGGCGGCGCGATCCACGCCTACACCCTGGCGCGGATTGGCGCGAAACACCTCGCGGAGCTCAAACGATTGGCCGACTCCGGCGACGGCTTAAACACCTATATCAACACCCATCCGCAGGTGAAGGACGGCTCCTCGCGGATCGAATGATCTCCGATCTATGGATCCACGCATTACCCTCACGCTCACTTCCGATCGGCAACCTCCCCTGCCGCCGCCCGTCCCGCGAGCCAGCCCGTTGTCCACGCCGCCTGGAAGTTGAACCCGCCGGTTACTCCATCGATG
>CALGTD010000009.1 GCA_937901895.1 uncultured Spartobacteria bacterium
GATCCCGCTACGGCATCGAGGATTACCTCGTGATGAAATACGTCTGCATGGCGGGGGTTTGACGGTTGTCGTTGGCGAGAATGGAATCAGTGCCCGGGAGCGAAAACCAGCGCAGGGAGCGCGGAGGGTCTGTAGCGTGGACGGTTGCCGCCGTGCTGACGGTGGTTGCATGCATCGTTTATCTCGCGAGTGGCGGAGGAAGGAACACTCCTCCCGCGATGGAGCAGCCCCTGCCCCGCGCCACCCCGGAGAAAACGCAAAAGGCGGAGAAGTCGCAAATAACAGAGGCGCAGAAGAAGCAGCCCGTTCGGCCCGACCCCTCCTCAATGCAGGCACTCGCCAAGCCCCCTGCGCAAAAGCCGTCGGAGCTCGAGGCGGCGCGCAAGCGACTGGAGGAGCTGGCGATGATCTATCTTCCGGAGGCGCCCGCCTACCGGGAGCAACTGGCGCGCGTGCGTGCGCTCGAGGCGATCGAGCGGGAGCATGCGGGGGAGCCCCGCGAGCTGAAAAAGGCCCGGGTGGAACTGGCAGTCGCCGTTGCGCGGGGATTGGGCGACGCCCATCCAAAGGTCGTTGAATTGAAGGCCCGCATCGAAGAATTCGAGGCGCGGAAGGCGGACGACAGGTGATTACAGCGATGGCTGGATTCTGTCAGATCGGTGGATTACGAATTGCCCCATGCGCGACGAATTCCTGCAGGCGGCGATTGATGAGGCGAAATTGGGGCTTGCCGAGGGCGGAATACCGATTGGCTCGGTGATTGTTCATCGCGGGGAAATCCTCGGACGCGGACACAACATGCGGGTCCAGCTCGGCGACCCCCTGCTTCATGGGGAAATGAGCGCGTTCAAGGATGCCGGGCGTCAGCCGGCGTCGGTGTATCGTGAGTGCGTCCTTTATACGACGCTGTCCCCATGCCCGATGTGCAGCGGCACGTCCCTGCTCTACAAGATTCCGAAGATCGTGATCGCCGAGAATGTCACTTTCGTGGGCGCCGAGGACTGGTTGCGCTCGCAGGGCGTGGAACTGGAGGTCATTCAGGACGAGGAATGCATCGAAATGATGCGAAAGTTCACGGCTGAGCGTCCGGAACTCTGGAACGAAGACATCGCGGTGTGACCCGGCGGGACTTCGCACCGCGGTTTCGGGAGTAATGACGGACTTTCGACTTCCGGACTTCCGGACATTCGACTACCGTTTCCGTTCCTCCGTGTCGGAATCGTGAGATTGCGGGTCTTGACCAATCCCGACGCGCGGAAATGACGATGGCAGCGATGGATTTCCGAGACCCGAAATATTTTATCAATCGTGAGCTGAGCTGGCTCGAGTTCAACCAGCGGGTGCTCGATCAGGCGATGGATGAGGCGAACCCTCTCCTCGAGCGTCTGAAATTTCTCTGCATCGTCAGTTCGAATCTGGACGAGTTTTTTGAGGTTCGTGTTGCGGGTCTCAAGCAGCAGAAGCAAACGCATACGCACGAGACCGGTCCCGACGGGCTTTCGGCCGGCAAGGCGCTCGCGAAAATCTCGGAGCGCGTGCGCAGGCTTGTCGACGACCAGTATCGTTGCTGGCGGGAACAGCTCCAGCCGCAGCTCGATGCGGAGAAGATTCGGTTTCACCATTACCCGAACGTCCCCGAGGTGCAGCGCGGGCATTTCCGGGAGTTCTTCGACCGGCATGTGTATCCGGTGCTCACGCCGTTGGCGATCGATCCGGTTCATCCGTTTCCGCAGCTCCTGAACAAGAGCCTGAACGTGATCGTGGAACTCGACGGCAAGGACCTCGAGACCGACATTGCGGTGGTGCAGGTGCCCCGCATCCTCCCACGCGTGGTGCGTTTTACCGGGCAGGAGCAGGGCTGCGAGGACTACGTGTTTCTTGGAAACATCATCCAGGAGCACGTTGGACGGCTCTTCAAGGGCGTGACGGTGAAGGGCGCGCACCTTTTCCGGGTGACGCGCAACAGCAACCTCTACTTCGACGAGGAAGAGGTGCAGAATCTCCTGCACGCGATCGAGACGGAGCTGCGCCGGGTGAATCGCGGAGCCGCCGTGCGTCTCGAAGTGCACGACGATTGCCCGGAGAAGGTCGTGTCGAGACTCGTCGAGTTGTTCAACCTCGATGACGAGGACGTTTTCCGGGTCGACGGTCCGCTGAATCTTGTGCGGCTCATGCCTCTCGCCCTCCAGATCGATCGGCCGGAACTCCGCTACAAGCGGTTTGCGCCGAACACGGTCGTGTCACTCGATCAGGATACGGACCTCTTCTACCACATCCGCAAGGGCGACATTCTTCTGCACCACCCCTACGACAACTTCCAGACGGTCGTGGATTTTCTTGCGCTTGCCGCCGAGGACCCGAATGTGCTGGCCATCAAGCAGACGCTTTACCGCACGAGCTCGGACTCGCCGATCGTGCAGTCGCTCATCGAGGCGGCGCGCAATGGCAAGCAGGTAACGGTGGTCATTGAACTCAAGGCGCGCTTCGACGAGGAGGCGAACATCAAGTGGGCGCGCATGATGCGGGAAGCCGGCGTGGATGTGGTTTACGGTGTCTCCGGACTCAAGACCCACGCCAAGGCGCTGCTGGTGGTGCGCAATGAGGGGGATGGCATCCGCCGCTATGCGCATCTCGGCACGGGGAACTATCACCCGTCGACGGCGCGCATTTACACTGATCTCGGCATGCTCACCTGCCGGGAATCGATCACAGACGACCTTGCCGAGTTGTTCAATTTGCTCACCGGAGTGTCGAAGTTCACCGGAATGAACGAGCTGCTGGTCGCTCCGTTCAACCTCCAGTCGAAGTTCGTGGAGATGATCGACAACGAGGCACGCAACGCTCGCGAAGGCCGGCCCGCCGGCATCTACGCGAAGATGAATGCGCTCATCGAAGAGGGGGTCATCGAGGCCCTTTACCGGGCATCCTGCGCCGGCGTGAAGGTGCGCCTCATGGTGCGCGGCATGTGTGCGCTGCGTCCCGGCATGAAGGGTGTCAGCGAAAACATCGAGGTTCGCAGCATTGTCGGGCGTTTCCTCGAGCACAGCCGTATCTTTCGATTCGAGAACGGGGGGGAGCCCAGGATCTTCCTCGGCAGCGCGGATTGGATGCAGCGCAATCTCTTCCGTCGGGTGGAGACGGTGTTTCCCATTGTAGCGCCGGGGATGGTTGAGCACGTGGAGGAAATCCTCGACTGGTTCTGGAAGGACAACGTGAAGGCCCGCGTGATGCAGCCCGATGGCACGTATCGCCCCCGCCAAAGCAAGGAGCCGCCATTCGACGCGCAGATGGAATTTCTTGCGGACGCGCAGCGCCGTCGGAAGGCGCGTCAAGAGCTAAGCGCTGCTTAGTTGACCGATTGCAGGCTTTTCAACTGAGGGGAAAACCGCTATCCCCGCGTTGTATCTGCAGTGAGAAAAAATTCAGTGTTCCGCGCGAGCGATTTACGCGCTGATTTTGCTGATTTTCGGCGGGCAGGCGGCTGCGGAGGAAACGGTGCGTGTTCAACTGAAGTGGCTGCACCAGTTTCAGTTTGCGGGCTACTACACGGCGATTGAGAAGGGCTATTACCGCGACGCCGGGCTGGGCGTGGAGTTGATCGAGGGCGCGCCCGGCGTTGATCCCGCGGAGGTGGTTCTCAGCGGGGGAGCGGAATACGGAGTGGGCACACCGGATCTTCTGCTCGCCCGGGCGGCGGGGAAACCGATCGTCGTGCTCGGCGTGATTTTTCAGCACTCGCCTTACGTTTTTCTGGTTCTGGCTGAAGGGGCGGTCGACGACGTGTCGGGCCTTGTTGGAAAGCGGGTGATGATCGAGCCGCAGGCTGCGGAGCTCTATGCCTATCTCCGCCGGGAACTCATCCCTGTGGAGGGCATGACGATCCTGCCGCACAGCTTTTCCGCGCAGGCATTGGTTGATGGAACGGTGGATGCGATGTCCGCCTACGCGACGGACGAACCGTTCACGCTGCACCATCTGCGCGTGCCCTATGCCACGTTCACGCCGCGTGCGGGGGGCGTGGATTTTTACGGCGATTGCTTTTTCACGACGGAACGCGAAATCCGGGAGCATCCTGCGCGGGTGAAGGCGTTTCGGGAGGCGACGCTGAAGGGGTGGGATTACGCGCTCGCGCATCCCGAGGAAATCGTCGATCTCATCCTCGTCAAATACGGGTCGAAAAAAGGGCGGGACGCGCTGCTCTTCGAGGCCGCCGAAATGCGCCGGCTGATCTACCCCGAAATCATTCCGGTGGGATACATGTATGAGGGCCGCTGGCGCCACATCATGGAAACCTACCAGGAGCTGGGCATGCTTGACGGTCCGGTTGATCTTGCCGGATTCCTCTACAATCCGAATCCCGCGAAGGATTACACGCGGCTCGCATGGATCGCAGGAACCGCGGTTGCGTTGCTGGCTGCGAGTTTTGGGATTTTGCTGCCGGTGTGGCGTCTCAACCGCCGGTTGCGTGTCGAAGTGGCGGAGCGAATCCAGGCCGGACACCTGATCGAGGAAGCGCGTGACGCCGCGCTCAGGGCGGCGCAGGCGAAGATGGATTTTCTGGCCCAGATCAGTCACGACCTGCGGACTCCGGTTGCCTCGATTCTGATGCAGGCGGAATTGATGGAGCACGACGCGACCGATCCGAAGCGTCGGGAGGAGGTGAAGGTCATTCGCGAGGCCGGCGAGCACCTGCTGGCGCTCGTCAACGACCTGCTCGATCTCAACCGCCTTGAATGCGGAGCCGTCGAGTTCGCGGACGTTCCGTTCCGCATGGAGGATGTGGTGACGCCGGTTGGCGATGTGCTCGGGGTGGCGGCCCGGCGCAAAGGTCTCGATGTTTCGATCGAAATCGATCCCGATATGCCCGGTCTGCACGGAGATCCGGCACGGGTTCGGCAGATCCTTTTCAATCTCGTTGGCAATGCCGTGAAGTTCACCGATGCGGGTTCGGTTTCCATCGCTGCGCGACGTGCGGAGGACGGCGGGTTGAAACTGGAGGTTGCGGACACCGGAGCGGGATTTCCTGCGGAGGAGGCCGAGCGCATTTTTGCGCCGTTTGCGCGTGTTCCGGGTGGCGTGACAAAAGACGGAGTCGGTCTCGGTTTGGCGATCGTCAAGCGGCTCGCCGAGGCCATGGGTGGGCGCGTGTGGGCGAAAAGCGTCGTCGGCAGGGGCAGCGTGTTTGTGGTGGAACTGCCGCTTTGTGTAACGCCATCGGAGAAAACCCCGACGGCCGGCTCGGGTCCGGAAAATGCCGCCCGTCGTTGACAAGGAACGGGCGGAGCATAGTTTGATGCTCTTCGAACATGGACTCCATCCAACCCATGCGTGGGAAAGCGTTCCGCTCCCATGCGCCGGGCTTCTGGCCCGGGATCGAGCCGGAGCAGTGGCAGGACTGGAAGTGGCAGCTTCGCAACCGGGTGACCACGCTCGACGTCCTCGAGAAACACATCCGGCTCACGCCTGAGGAGCGCGCAGGTGTCATTCTTTCCGGAAACAAGCTGGCGTTTGCGGTGACGCCGCATTTCTTCAATCTCATCGATCCTGACGACCCGAATTGCCCGATCCGGCGCCAGGTCATTCCGCGGCTCGAGGAGGGGACCTCCGCGCCATGGGAAATGGCGGATCCGTGTGGGGAGGACAGTCACATGCCCGTGCCCGGACTCGTGCACCGATATCCGGATCGCGTGCTGTTTCTGGTGACGGATCGCTGTGCGAGCTACTGCCGGTATTGCACGAGGGCTCGCGTGGTGAGCGGGGTTGGCGAGCAGGAACTGCACACGGATTTCGAAGAGGCGTTCCAATATCTGGAGCAGCATACCGAGGTCCGCGACGTGCTGCTTTCCGGCGGTGACGCGCTGCTGCTTTCCGACAACAAGCTCGACCAGATCCTCGGGCGGCTGCGGGCGATTCCGCACATCGAGTTTCTGCGCATCGGTTCACGCGTTCCCATTTTCCTTCCGCAGCGCATCACGCCGGAGTTCTGCAGGATGCTGCAGAAGCACCACCCGCTCTGGATGAGCGTGCACGCGAACCACCCGAGGGAGCTCACCATCGAGGTGAAGGAAGCGCTCGAGCGGCTGTCGAACCACGGGGTGCCTCTTGGAAACCAGAGCGTGCTTCTCGCAGGGGTGAACGACTCCGTCGAGACAATGAAGGACTTGATCCACAAGCTCCTCATGTGCCGCGTGCGGCCCTACTACCTCTATCAGTGCGATCTGATTCGCGGATCGTCGCATCTGCGCACCTCTGTAGCGAAGGGCATCGAAATCATCGAGGGGTTGCGCGGGCACACGAGCGGGTATGCGATTCCTCAATACGTGATCGATGCGCCGGGTGGCGGCGGCAAGGTGCCGGTGAACCCCAACTACGTGCTCTACCACGACCAGGAAAAGGTCGTGATCCGCAACTACGAAGGAAAGATTTTCGAGTATCCCGAGCTTCCGACCGGCGGAGCGGTTCTGCCGTCCCGCGAGAGGGACGAGCAGTTGGGAGTTGAGCGCTGAAAGCCGGGAGGAAAGGATGGGGCATCCTTTCTTCCGGTTTCATGCGTTTCTCCGCACTCTTCATCCTCAATCTTCGGTTTTCCTGAATGGCTGGCATTGTTGTTCGCCCCCGCTCGGGGATTCTTCACGGGCACGACTGGGTTTACGGCACGGAAGTGCTGAAGGTTTTCGGCGCGCCGGAGGATGGCGGCGTGGTCTCCATCAAGGATGGCCGGGACCGATTGCTCGGATCGGCGATCTACAACTCGAAGTCGAAGATCGTGGCGAGGCGCATCTCGCGCCGGCGGCAGGATCTCGATGACGACTTCTTCCGCCGTCGGATCGCGCAGGCGGCGCAGGTGCGGGATCGTGCGGGCTGCCGACGTGACCTGCGGCGCGTCGTGTGGAGCGAGAGCGATGGTCTGCCGGGAGTGATTGCGGATCAATACGGCGACACGATTGTTCTGCAGACGCTGACGCTGGCCATGGACCGGCGCAAGGCGATGATCGCCGGGGTGTTGATGGAGACGCTGGGTGCGGCGGGAGTGATCGAACGCAACGATGCGCCGGTGCGCACGTTGGAGGGAATGGATGCGGTGACTGGCGTCCTGCAGGGAAGTCCCGTGGCGACGCAAACGATCGAAATCGGCGGCGTGATCTTCGAGGTGGACCTTCTCGCCGGACAGAAGACCGGATTTTACCTCGACCAGGTGGCGAATTACGCCGCGGTTGCGGCTCACGCGGCGGGCCGGCGCGTGCTGGATTGTTTTTCCAACCAGGGCGGGTTTGCGCTTGCCTGCGCGAAGGCGGGGGCGGCCGAGGTGGTCGCCGTCGAATCAGGGGCCGAGAGTTTCGAGCGCCTGCGGACAAACGCGACACGCAATGGCCTTGCCGTGCGCTGCGAGCGTGCGGATGTGGCGGATTACCTGCGCAAGGCCGAGCGAGCGGGGGAGAAATACGACCTCATCATTCTCGATCCGCCGTCCTTCACGAAGTCCCGGGGAAGAATGCACGACGCCCTTCGCGGCTATCGCGACCTGCATCTGCGAGCGGGCGCGTTGCTCGAGTCCGGCGGGTTGCTTGCGACCTTTTCCTGCTCGCATCACATCGACCATGCGAGTTTCCTCGACGCGGTTTGCGGAGGATTGATGGATGCCCGCCGATCGGCACGGATCCTCGAGCAGTATCGCCAGTCGCCGGATCATCCGATCGTCCTGCACCTGCCCGAGACGTATTACCTCAAAGGCTTTCTTCTCGAAATGATGCCCGGACGTTGATGGAATTTGCGGTGTCCGGACCTTTTGGCTGGAATTTACGCACAAGCAGTCTAACGTCCGGCAACTGACCGACCTGCATGTCCGATCGCGATAGAGACCCTGATGTTTTCGAGTTTGAGGACGAGCCTACGTCGGAGGAGTTGCAAGATCAGGTGGACAAGGCGCAGGCAGCCTTGGCCGAGCTGAAGCGCAAATCCGAGCAGCTCGAACGCGACAAGCAACGCCTCGAGGAACTCCGGCGCCGGCAGGATGAACTCCAGGCTGGCCGCGAGGAGATGATCGACAAGCTCACGCGCGCCCTGGTGACGGTGCAGCGCGAGACGCAGGAGGCCGAGAAGCGGCTCGACCAGTTGCACAGCATTCACGAGTCGTTCACGGGCCATCTGCGCACGATCGAAGGGATCAACCCGAAGGCGTGGGTCGGTCTCGACCTCTCGAAGGAACTCAGCAAGGCGATCAGCTCGGTGGACGACGCGCGGACGGATTACAACCGCTCGATCACGAAACTGAGTGTCGATGCGCCCGAGCCTGCGCATCCGCATGGTGTCGTGGGCGAATACGACGAATACGACTCCGGCGACAAAGGATTCCTATACTGGTTGATTGCAGGCTTCGCGTTCACGCTCCCGCTGCAGGCGATCGGCGTGATCGGCCTGCTGATCTGGCTTTGGACCGCCGCCGGCGGACAGTGATTTTTTTGAATGGCGCGCAAACCCACATCTTCCGGACGCGGGCGCAAGGCGGACGACCCCTTGCTGGCCGAGCAGCGCCGGCTGCTCGAGGCGCAGGAGGCGTTGATCCGTGAGCAGGAGCGCGCGCGTCGGGTGCTCGAAGAGGCTCCCAAGAAGCTCAAGCAGATCAAGCAGCGTCAGCGCGATCCGATCCGGCTGAATCTGAATCCCGGCCGGCCTGCGCAGAAGACGTTCGGACTGCCGCACGATAAATTCCGCACGGTGGACGCGGGCGAACCGCGACGGCCCCGCAAGCGAAAAGCCGAGCGGAATCTCGCGCGGCTGCAGTTCGTCGTTCTGTGCGTGATTCTCGCGATCATCGTGCTGGCTCTCTGGTCGGCGATTCCGGTTTCCAAATGACGCGTGTCAGGCCGGGTGGAAGTCTTCGTTTGCACAGGGGCGTCTTTTTCGTAGCCTGCGCGGTCAATGTCTGAAGCCGTGAAGACGCGTAGTGCGCCCGTGCAAGGGGAGGGGCGTGAGCTTGTCCGCGCCTACCGCATCATGCTGCTGGCGCGGGTGCTGGAGGAAAAACTCGCGGCACTCTATCGCGCCGGAAGAATCAAGGGTGGTGTATTTCTGGGGCGAGGCCAGGAGGCGCTGAGCGTCTCGGTGGGAATTCATCTGCGCAAGGGCGACATCTTTGCGCCGCTCATTCGCGACCAGGCGGGGCGCATGGCGTTTGGGGATACGGTCCTCGACACATTGCGCACGTATCTGGGGTCCGCGCTGGGTTCGATGCGCGGCCGGGACGGAAACATCCACCGTGGTCGGCCGCGCGAGGGCTATTACGCGATGATCAGCCATCTGGGCGCCATGCTGCCACTCGTGGCCGGAGGATTGCTCGCCCGACGCTTCCGCGGAGAGAGCGGGGTGGTGGGGGCTACGTGCATTGGCGACGGAGGAACGTCGACGGGAGCATTCCACGAGGGGCTCAATGCCGCAGCCGTTGAAAAGCTGCCGCTTGTGGTTGTCGTGGCCAACAACCAGTTCGCCTATTCCACACCGACGAGCCGTCAATATGCATGTGCGGATCTGGTTGACCGGGCGGCGGGCTATGGTGTCGCCGGGCACAAGGTGGATGGCACGGATTTTCTCGAGTGCATGCGCGTGGTTGGCGGCGCCATCGCGGCAGCCCGCTCCGGCAACGGACCCCAGCTTATTGTCGCCGATTTACTGCGTCTCGTGGGGCATGGGGAGCACGACGATGCGAAATACGTCAGCGAGGAGCTGAAGACCTCGCATCTCGGTCGGGACTGTCTCGTTGTCGCCGGCGAGCAGCTTCTCGAGGCCGGGGTGGTTACCGCGGAGGAGCTGAAGGTATGGCGCGACGAGGCGCAGGAGGAAGTGGACGACACCGCCGCGCGCGTGATGCGTGAACCGGAGCCGGATCCCGCCGACGAGGAGTGGCGCGCGATCAGCAGTGAATTTCTGGAGGATTTCCGCGGATGAACGTGACGTATCTCGAGGCGATCCGGAGGGCGCAGGAGAAGGCGCTGGCTGACGATCCCCGCGTCTTCATCTACGGGCAGGATGTCGGGGCGTTCGGAGGCGCGTTCAAGGCGACCAAGGGGCTTGCCGAGAAATTTCCCGGCCGGGTGCTCGACGCGACGTTGTCGGAGGATGCGATCGTCGGCATTGCCATTGGCGCCGCGATCGAGGGGGCGAGGCCGATCGTCGAGATGCAGTTTGCGGATTTTTCGACCTGTGGCCTCAACCAGATCGTGAATCAGGCGGCGACCCTCTACTACCGGACCGGTGTTTCCTGTCCGATCGTGGTGCGTCTCCCCTCGGGGGGCACGGCGGGTGGCGGTCCGTTTCACAGCCAGAGCATGGAGGCGCTCTACGCGCACTATCCCGGCACGATCGTGCTCACGCCGGCCACTGTGGAAGACGCCTACAGCATGCTTCTGGCGGCGGTCGAGATCGAGGACCCCGTGCTCTTCTGCGAGCACAAGTTTCTCTACAACCACCTCAAGGCTGACGCCCTTCCGACCGATGCGCTTCCGATCGGCAAGGCACGCATTGCCCGGCCCGGGCGCGATGCGACCATCGTCACCTACAGTGCGATGCTGCATGAATCGCTTGCCGCCGCGAAGGAGCTTGCTGGCGACGGCTTCGAAGTCGAGGTCGTCGATCTTCGCAGCGTGAAGCCGCTCGATACGGACACCGTGCTTGCCTCCGTCGCGCGCACGGGACGCCTGCTTTGCGTGAGTGAGGCGTGGCCGTGGGGAGGGGTTTGCGCGGAAGTCGTGGCGCGTGTGACCGCGGAGGGGTTTGGTTTGCTGGATGCTCCGCCGCAGCGACTTAACGCGAAGGACACGCCCATCCCTTATCATCCGGCGCTTTGGGGCACGCATCGACCGACCGCGACCGCCATCGCCGACGCGACACGCAGGCTCCTCGAAATCTAAACCCCGCATCCGACATGCCACTCGTTCCGATCATTATGCCGCAGCTCGGGGAGGCCATTGCCGAGGCCACCATCGTTCGCATTATTGTCCCGACCGGAAGTCCGGTTGAAGCGGACGCCGACATCCTCGAGGTCGAAACGAACAAGGCGGTGATGGGGGTCACGGCGACCTGCACTGGAACGATCACCGAGATCGTGGCGGAGGTGGACAAGAGTTACCCCGTGGGGGCGACGCTCGGATACATCGAGGTGGATGAGGCGGAGGCGAAGCGCCTCGGAATTTCCACCGAGCCCAAGCCGGTTCCCGTCAAGGAGCCCAAAAAGACGGCAGCCGCCTCGACGAAGGTGGAGCCGACGGTAACCGGTCTGCCGGTGCCCGCCCACGCGGGAGGCGCGAGTTTTCTTTCGCCACGGATGAAGGCCCGCATGGCTGAACTCGGCATGCATGCGGCGGATCTTGCCGGTGTGGCCGGAAGCGGAGCGGGCGGCCGCGTGACGATCGACGATCTCGAGCGCTTCCTCGAGGATATTGAGCGCAACAGGATCACTCCCGCCTCGTCGATGCGCGTTGCCGTGGCCGACGCCATGCGGCGAAGCTGGACGCGCCCCCTGGCGACCGTCGTGCTGCCCATTGCGCTCGACAAAATGCTCGTGCACCGCAAGGCGCAGCCGGTGAAGCCCGGTCCGGCGCTCTACAGCCTGAGGGCGCTTGCGATTGCCCTGGGCGAAAACTCCGCGCCCGCAGGACGTCTGATCGGTGAGAAAATCGTGCATCCCCGGTCGGTGGACATTGGCTTTGCCGTTGAGGCCGAGGACGGCGTGCTCGTCCCGGTGATCCGCAACGCCGACCAGGTCCGTCTTGCGGATCTCGTGGAACGCTACAATCACCTGGTCAGTCTGGCTCGCCAGCGCCGGCTTCCCCTTCGGGATACGGGTGGCTCGATCGCAACGGTGACGAATTACGGGACCTTTGGACTGACGCTCGCCACGCCTATTCCGCTCCCCGAGCAGACGCTTCTTCTGGGAATGGGTGCCGGTGAGATCGTTCCCCGCTGGGACCCGGAACAGAAAAAATTTGTGCCCGTGACGGAGGCGGCGTTTACCCTGAGCTTCGACCACCGGGTTCTTGACGGCGGTGCCGCCGGTCGCCTGCTCAATCGGGTGGCTGAGCTCTTGAACGCGCCCGAACAGCTGTAGGCGGATTCCCGGTCCCACCGGTCTTTCCGTCGGGGATTCCTCGACCAGAAGCATGGCGTTTTTGACAACTGTTTATCCGTTGTAAAAAAAAGAACATGCACCTTTGCAAGGAGTGTGCTACGAAGGTGGCCTATGATTGCCTGGGCCACAGTTTGCATCCCTGAGGAGGAGGTTACCCTGTCGTGCCAGGGAAATTGTTGCCCGAGAGAGTAGCATGGCGTTGGTGACGCGCACGGTGCGAAAGAGGAAGGCGCCCTGGAACGTGCGCATGCTCGGCCTTGTTTGGGTCGGTGCCTTGATCATTGCGCTTTACCTGCTGTCGGCACTGACCGATTTCCGGGACCAGATTGTCGTCGGAGGGATTCTGGTTGCCCTGATGTTCGTGACCCGGTTCAAACCGGAGAACCGGTTTCTGCGATTGTGCTTTTTCATGGCCACGACGTTCCTCGTCGGGCGCTACCTCCTCTGGCGGACGCTCTACACCGTGGAATTCACGGACTGGGTGAGCTTTTCCTGCGCCGTCGCGTTGTATCTCGCCGAGCTCTACGGCATGGCCATCCTGTTGTTCGGGTTGTTCGTGAATGTGAATCCGATCACGCGCCGACCGCCGCCGCTTCCCGAGGATCCCGAGGATCCCGAGGATCCCGAGGAACTGCCCAGGGTGGATGTGTTCGTTCCCTCCTACAACGAGGATTCCGAGCTTCTGGAGGTCACGCTGCTGGCTGCGCAGTCGATGGAGTATCCCGCCTCAAAGTTGAAGGTCTTCCTCCTTGATGACGGCGGGACCGATCAGAAATGCACCACCGGCTCTCCCGAGGCGCAGGCGGCGGCGAGGAAGCGGCGGGAAACGCTGCAGGCGCTGTGCCGGGAAATTGGGGTCGAGTATCGAACGCGGGAAAAAAACGTTCACGCAAAGGCCGGCAACCTCAACGCCGCCTTCCAGGATACGACCGGGGACCTCGTGATGGTGATCGATGCCGATCACGTCCCGACCCGGGATTTCCTCCAGAACACGGTCGGCTTTTTTGCCGAGGACGAAAAACTCTTCCTCGTCCAGACGCCCCACTTCTTCCGGAATCCGGACCCGATCGAGAAGAACCTCGACACCTTCCACCAGATGCCGAGCGAGAACGAAATGTTCTATCGCGTCATCCAGAAGGGGCTCGATTTCTGGAATGCCTCGTTCTTCTGCGGTTCCGGCGCTCTGCTCCGGCGCAGCTGCCTGGAAGCGACGGGTGGCTTCTCCGGCGAGACCATCACCGAGGATTGCGAGACCGCGGTGACGCTGCACGCCCGCGGATTCAACAGCGTTTACGTTGACCGGCCGATGCTCTCCGGCCTCTCGCCGGAGACAATGGGCGGATTCATCAGCCAGCGCATCCGTTGGGCGCAGGGGATGACCCAGATTTTCCGGCTGAAGTTTCCGCTGTTCATGCGCGGACTTACGCTGCCGCAGCGCATCTGCTACACGAACACCTGCATCTTCTGGTTTTTTCCGTTCGCGCGCATCGTCTATCTCCTCGCGCCGATGGCGTTCATCTTTTTTGGACTCAAGATCTACGCTGCGAACTGGCAGACGTTCCTCTCCTACGGTGTGCCTTATCTCGTCGCCGTCTTCACCGCATCGAACTATCTCTACGGCAAGGTTCGCTGGGCATTTGTTTCCGAAATCTACGAGCTGATCCAGTCGGTCTACACCCTCCCTGCGATCGTCCAGGCGCTCGTGCGCCCACGAAATGCGACGTTCAAGGTGACTCCGAAAGGGGAGCACCTTCAGAGCGACTTCATCTCTCCGCTCGCCAAGCCGTTTTACCTGCTCGCGATCCTGACCTGCTCGCTCATTGTCGCGGCGATTTACCGGCTCGTGCATTCGCCGGAGGACCTCTATCCCGCCGCGATCACGCTTTTCTGGAGTTGCGTGAATATCGTGCTGCTGCTCGCGGTGCTCGGCGCCATGCTCGAGAAACGCCAGCTCCGGCAGACACCGCGCATGCCCATCCTGCGGCCGGCACGACTGCTTGCCGGTGGACATTCCCTTCCGTGCAAGATCACCGACATGTCGCTCGGCGGCTGCCTGCTGCGTTTTTCCACGCTCAATCCCAAGCTGCTCCGCGGGGTTGCCGAGGTGACCCTGGAGATCGATACGGGCGTCGACGGCCAGCCGCTGGTGTGCCGGGCCATCCCGCGAAATGTCCGGGAGGATTCCGAAGAGGGAGGGTATTGCGTCGGACTCGAGTTCGACCACCAGACGGTGGAGGAAAAACGCGCGAAGGTGATGCTCTCCAATGGCCAGAGCCTCGCGTGGACCGACTTCCAGCGTCGCCGGGAGTCCCGACTCGGCGTCTTGGGCAGCTTCATCGTCATTTTCTACATCGGCGGGAAGTTCTTCCTCGCGCATCTCGCATTCGCGCTTTCGAACCTTGGCAGCATGATCACCGGCGAGGGACGGAAACGACGGACGCAATGGGCCGACTCATGACCGCTCGAGTTTCGATCCTGCTGCCCGCCGTGGCGTGCTTGTTTGTGCCGGGCGTCTCCCTCGCCCAGCAGAGGACGATTCCCGTGCCTGCGCTCGGTGCGCCGGTTTCCCGTCCCACGCCGGCGCCAGCGCCAGCGCCTTCACCGGTGCCGGTGGCCGCGCCCGCCGAGTCGACCGGGCTGCCGACCTTGCGTGATCTGGAGTCACTGCTCGTTGCGGGACAGGACCCGCTGTGCGTGACGCTCGTCTTTCCGGATGTGCAGGAACTCGACACTCCGCAACTGGTCCGCGGAGCCGCGGTAGCGCAGTCGCTCGCATTGCGGGGCGGCGACCGCCCGATGATTTTCTCCTCGGCCCGGCAGCCGCAGGACGGCGCATTCAACGTATTCATCGGCGACCTTGCCGCCTTGAGACTTTATGTGCCGCAGGAGGTGGCCGCACGGACCTCGCACGGACTGCTCCGGCTGCAGCCCCAGTTTGGATCGCAGCCTGCGCTCGTGATCTCCGGCGTTTCGCAGACCGCCGTGGACGAGGCGATCCTCGCCCTTGGCTTCGCGAACGAAAAACTGCCCGCTTCCGCTGACGCCTTCATCCGGGAGGTGCAGCTTCCCGCGAGCCCTCCGTTCATGCGGCGGACGCCGATCTTTCCCGGCTCGACGCGCACGTTTCAGGACATGCTCAAGAACGACCCCGGCGCGCTCCGGCTCGGCGAGGACGGGGCGATCGGGATGAACCTGTTTTTCTCCGCGATGGTCGGGATTCCCACCGACGCCAGCATCCAGATCGACCTTCATTTCCTGCTGCGCCAGCGCGCGTTCATGGGCTCGAACGGACTCGGCATCCTGCTCAATGGAGAACCGGCGACCGACCTCCCGGCGGCGGACATCTCCGCGGCGCAGACCGGGGGATCGGCCGGTGTGATCTCGATCCCGGTGAACCGGTTCCTGCCGGGGCGCAACGAGATTGTGTTCCAGCCGGACGGGATGGTCGGCCAAATCGCGACGCCGGACACGTTCGCGATCTACGGCGATTCCGCAGTCGTTTTCCCGAGGGTCGATGGGAACGTTCCGCTCCCCGATCTTCGCACGACGACGCGCACGCTCTTCCCGCTGGTGGGGCAGCCCGACGGATCGGAGATCTGCGTGTTTGTCGGTTCGCGGAGCCCGGAGGCGATCCATGCCGCGTGGACGTTCCTCGCAAAGCTCGCTCAGATGGCGAACACCCTGCTCTACCGCGCCTCGATCGGATTCGACCGCCTCGATCCCCGGATGCACCAGATCGTGATCGCCCCGTCCGAGGCGCTGCCGGGCGAATACCGCGGCAGCATCGCCGAGGGCTGGCTCGACGATACGCCCCAGGAGAGCGGGAACATCGAGGCGTCGATGCCGGATCGCGTGCCGTCCAAGAACCTGCAATACGTTCTCCAGACCCAGATGCAACGGCTGTTCCCCACGCCGACCCCGACTCCGGAACCCGAGCCCGACGGGGACGAGCGGCGCACTTCTGATCTCCGCAGCGCCTGTCTGGCGAGCATGCCGAACCCGGACGCAAAAGGCCGCTGGGCGCTCATCCTAAGTGCGCTGGATCCGTCCACCCTCGAAAAACGGACGCAGGAACTCGTGCGGCCGGAATTTTGGGATCGCATCGCGGGCGTTGCGATATTGTGGAATGCCGACCCCGAGACCATGCACCACTTCGTGCCGGGCGGGGAGGTTCAGACCGAGGAGTTGGTGCTCGCCGATCGAGAGGTTCGTTTGCCGTTTGGCGAACGCATGAGCCGCAATGTGTGGGCGGTGCTCTGCGGGGCGATGTTCGTCCTGCTCGTCCTGCTCAGTATGAAACTGCTCCGGTATTACGACACCGACGTCGAAGGCCGGAAGCGCAAGCCGCTGTTTGAAAATGAGCCGCGTTGACCGCCAGTCGTTCCGGCGCGGGGCGGCTGCCGCGCTGCTTGCCTTGATGTTTGCCGGGATGGCGCGCGCCGATTCGTTGTGGAGGGAGTTTGTGAAGACGTTTGTCACGTCGGAGGGCCGGGTCGTCGACACCGGCAATGGGCGGATCAGCCACTCCGAGGGGCAGGGATACGGGATGATTCTTGCCGTTGCGCACGGGGATCGCGACACGTTTGAGCGCATCTGGAAGTGGACGCGCTCGAATCTGCAGGTTCGCAATGATGCGCTTCTCGCCTGGAAGTGGGAGCCACGCGGCCGCAGGGGCGTGGTGACGGACATGAACAATGCCACCGACGGCGACCTGCTCGTTGCGTGGGCGCTTTTCCGCGCGGCGGCCCGGTGGGAGGTCGAGAGCTTCCGCGAGGAAGGGCAAAAAATCATCGCCGATGTGTTGAAGCTTGCAGTCGTTCCGAGTGCATTCGGGCCGGTGCTGCTGCCGGGAGTGGAAGGTTTCAAGCGGTCCGACGGGCTTGTCGTGAACCTTTCCTACTGGGTGTTTCCCGCGTTTCGCGTCTTTGCGAAGGAGGACCGCGACACCGACTGGATGGCGATCGCCGCGAGCGGCAGGCGATTGCTGGAGGCCGCGAAATTCGGCCGTTGGGGGCTGCCGCCGGAGTGGTTGCTGGTCCGGGAAAACGGAGTGGCGCTGCCGGGCGATTTTCCTCCGGAGTTTGGATACAACGCCATCCGGATTCCCATGCATCTCGTGTGGGATGCCGTGACTGCCGGTGGGAACTTCGCCAGCTACCGGGAGTATGCGAGTTCCTTTCCCACGATCGAGGAGGTGAAAGCGACGGTCAACCTCGTGACGAACCTCCCGGGCAACGATCCCGTGCTGCCCGGAATGGCGGGCATTTATCGCCTGATCGGGCGCAGTGGTCCGGCGGGCGCCTCCGCCCCGACGGGGGCCGGCGACCTTTCCAATCAATCCTATTTTTCCGCCGCGCTCACGCTGCTTGGCCGGCTTGCCTGGGAGGAGGGCGCAGCATCCGCCGCCGAAGCCGAGAAAGGAACTCATCCATGAAGACTCGCATCGAATGGCCGACCGGCCGATGGACCCATTCCGGATGCCTTGTGCTGGCCGTCGTGCTGTGCGCAGGGGCCAACGCCCGGGCGCAGGACCCGGAAGTTCCGATGTATCCGCCATCCGATGTGCGCGGCATTCCGTCGCCATCCCCGTCCGTTCCGCGTCCTTCGGTGTTGTTGCAACCGTCGGTCCCGCCGCCGGGTGCGGGGACCTACACCCCGCCGGCGCCGACTCCGGCTCCCGGTCCCCCCCAGGCATCGGGTGGCAGACCGTCTTTTGTTCCTGCTCCGGCCCAATCCTATCCCGGGTATCCCGCGCCGCAGGCGGGATCGGCTGCCGCGACTCCGCAACCCCAGACAATCGTGCAGACGATCGTGGTGCCGGTGCCCGAGGGCGTTTCAGCGCCTCCTGTGACAGCCACCCCGTCCCCGGCTCCCGCCACGCAGCCTGAGCGCTATGTTGGATCACCCGCCATCGTTTTCGACGGAGAGGAGAACGAGCATTCCCGGCCCGAAGCGTCGGTCGTCCCGCCGCCCGATCCGGCGCAGCTCCTTCAGTGGAAGGACTACGAGGCCCTTCTCCCGATTATCGAATCCGAACGCAACAGCCCGCTCGCGTCCGCCGTCGGCTGGTCGCTTTACAACGACAATCACATCGAGAGCGCAAAGCAGTATTTTCTCGCGGCGCTCGGATATTCCGAGACGAACTACGAAGCCGCCTATGGCCTCGCGCTCTGCCTCATGCGGCAGAATCAATACGAGCAGGCCGAGCAGGTTGCGCGCTGGAGGCTGGCCGAGTATCCGCAAATGGCGAGCGTCCTCGGCGACATCGACAACGCCCGCGCGGTGCAGGCCTACGAGCGCGGGGATTACTCGCGCACGATTTCCCTCTACGAGCAGGTGAAGCGCTACCGCCCGCTCAGCCGCAACGAGCAGATTGTTCTCGCGTGGTGCTATTTCCACCAGCGCGACGAGGCGCGAGCGACGGCGGAGTTCGAACGGCTCTACCGCGAACAGCCGGACTCCTATTCCGCACAGGGCCTCTATGCCAGCCTCGCACGGCAGAAGAAGTGGTCCGAACTGGAAACCCTGGCCCGCACCGTCGGCGGACCCATTGAACCCCTCTACCAACGCTACGTTGGCCAGCGTTACTACGAGGCCGGGCTTTACGCGAACGCCCTCAGGACCCTGCCGCCGAATTTCAAGGAAAGCCACGGACTGGAGGGCTACACGTCGGACAGCGCGCATCTGCTCGCCTTTGGTCGTCACCGCAGCGGGGATTCCGGTCTCTCCCGGCTCACCGAGTTTCGCGGATTGATTGGCGGCTCGATGTGGATCTGGGACACGAGCAAGTTCACCTTCAACGTGTCGATGATCTCGCTGTTTGCAGGCAGTCTGCCGGACAACGCGGATGTCGGCACCGTGCCGTTCCGCGGCTCGACCCGCTACCGCCACACGCCGATCACCAGCTACGACGCGCTGTTCGACTTTCGCCTCGCGTGGGAGACCGAGGGATTCTACAGCCCGTTTGCGTCGATCGGAATCACACCCGCCGGCGCAATCGTTTCGCCGACCGTCATTGGAAACCTGGGCGTGAAGGGCGTCCAGGACTGGGGCGTCTGGGCGATCGAGGTTTTCCGCGATCCGAAAAAGGAATCGATTCTCAGCTACGTGGGAATTCGCGATCCCTACACCGGCAAGGCGTGGGGACGCGTGGTGGAAAACGGTGCGCGCGCCAGCGTGTATGTTCCGTTCCGCGAGAACTGGGCGGTCTCCGGCACGATCCTCGGCGGATTCCTCGAAGGCGAGAACGTCGAGTCCAACGGCCACTTTCTCGTGAACGGCAACCTCGCCTACGATTTCAAGAATCCGAATTTCGAATACCTCACCCTCGGACCATCGATCACTTACGAGGGCTATTCCGAAAACCTCTCGTATTTCACCTACGGACAGGGAGGCTACTTTTCGCCGCAATACTGGCTGCGCGGCACGGTGGGCAGCCAGTTCCAGACGCATCAAGGGCGGCGGTTCCTCGTTCGCGGATCCGCGGCGGTGGGCGTGCAGACCTACAACCAGCAGGAGACGCCGTTCTTCCCGCTCAGTGACAGCCGGGAAACCTTCAGCCAGACGCAGGACACGACCTACACCGCCTATGTGGATGTTTCCGGCGCGGTGATGTTGAGCGAGTACTTCCTCCTCGGCGGACAGGCGCTCTTCAATCGCACCGGCGACTACACCGAGGGTTGGGCCGGACTTTACCTGCGGTGCTTCTTCGAGCGCCGGCAGGGGATTTTTGCGACGGATTTTCTGGAGTTTACGCGGTTCTGAGGCGGCGTGTTCCCGCGGGAGATTCGCACATTCCTGCGCCGGGCAACCGAAAATCGTGCGGTGTTTCCGGTCCGAACTTGACCAAATTCGCGCGCATTCGTCGCGGCGCTGGATTTTCGAAAGGCGGTCCGTATGATCGGCGCGCATGAAGCACATTTTCGTGACCGGCGGCGTGGTGAGCTCCCTGGGCAAGGGACTGGCCGCCGCGTCCCTCGGGACGCTCCTTGAGCATCGCGGACTCAAGGTCGTCCTCCAGAAACTTGATCCGTATCTGAACGTCGATCCGGGAACGATGAGCCCGTATCAACACGGCGAGGTTTACGTGCTGTCCGACGGCGCGGAGACGGACCTCGACCTCGGCCACTACGAGCGATTCACGAACTGCGTGCTTTCGCGAAACAACAACGTCACGAGCGGCCAGATTTACGAAACCGTGCTCGCGAAGGAGCGGCGCGGCGACTATCTCGGCAAGACCGTGCAGGTGATTCCGCATGTCACCGACGAGATCAAGGCGCGGATCCGTGCGGTCGGGCAGGAATCCAACGCCGACGTTTGCATTACCGAGATCGGAGGCACCACGGGTGACATCGAAGGCCTGCCGTATCTCGAAGCGATCCGCCAGTTCGTGCTCGAGGTCGGTTTTGGAAACTCCCTGCTCATGCACGTCACGCTCGTGCCGTTCATCAAGGCGGCGGGCGAGTTGAAAACGAAGCCCACGCAGCAGAGCGTCGCGAAGCTCCGCGAGATCGGTCTGCAGCCGCAGGTGCTCATTTGCCGCACGGAACTGCCTCTCGACGTCGATGTCCGGCAGAAGCTCTCGCTCTATTGCAACGTCCCGCTCGAGGCCGTCATCGAGGGCCGCGACGTGGAGAATACGATCTACGAAGCCCCTCTCATGTTCCAGGAGGAGGGGCTCGACGAAATCGTCTGCAAGTATCTCGGCCTCAACACGCCGGAGCCCGACATGTCGGGCTGGATCCGCTACGTCGAGCGGGTCGTGAATCCGAAGAAGCGCGTCCGCGTCGCCGTCGTCGGCAAATACATCGAGCTTCAGGACGCCTACAAGAGCATCTACGAGTCGCTGACCCACGCGGGAGCCGCGCACGATTGCGGGATCGATCTTGTGCTTGTCGATGCGGAGGACCTCGAGACCGAAGGCGCGGAAAAACACCTCGGCGGCGTTGCGGGCGTGCTCGTGCCGGGAGGCTTCGGCGACCGCGGTGTCGAAGGAAAGATTGACGCGGCCCGGTTTGCCCGGGAGTCACGGACACCCTATCTCGGACTCTGCCTCGGGATGCAGATCGCGTGCATCGAGTTTGCGCGGAACGTGTGCGGACTCGAAGGCGCCAACAGCACGGAATTCGACACCGAGTGCAAACATCCGGTCATCTGCATCCTCGAGGAGCAGAAGGACGTGACCGACAAGGGCGCTTCGATGCGGCTGGGCACCTGCCCGACGCGGATTGCCGAGGGAACGCTCGCGAGGCAGGTCTATGGCCGCGAGGAAATCCTCGAGCGGCACCGGCATCGTTACGAGTTCAACATGGCCTATCGCGAGCAGATGGAGCGGGCGGGGTTTGTCATTTCCGGCACCTCTCCCACCGGCGAGCTCGTGGAACTGATCGAACTCAAGGACCATCCGTGGTTCCTCGCGTGCCAGTTCCATCCCGAGTTTCAATCGAAGCCGAACGCGCCGCATCCGCTTTTCAAGGGATTCATCGCCGCCTGCCTCGCACACGAGAGCTAGGACTGCGGACGGGGAGGGCGAGGCTCCTGCCGGGCCGACGTTTTGTCATCGACTCGAGCTGCCCGCCCCATCCGCCCAAAATAGAAAGCCTCCAGAAGGACATTGATTTTCACCGTTGTGGGGGTCAGGGTTTCCCTGGCCTCTAAATTCATCCAGGAGATTCGCCATGAGCCAGACCGCCGCCTCCATTTCGCAACTCGACAGCCTCAAGGAATTCACGACCGTTGTCGCCGACACCGGTGACTTTGCATCGATCAAGAAGTTCACGCCGCAGGACGCGACGACGAATCCGACCCTGATCTACAAGGCCGTCCAACTCGACGAATACAAGCCGCTCCTCGAGAAGGCGATCGCTGAGAACAAGAGCTCCGCCCTGACCGGTCCCGCATTGATCAAGAAGATCGTCGACGACCTGCTGATTCTGTTTGGCCGCGAGATCCTGAACATCGTGCCCGGCCGCGTTTCCACCGAGGTGGATGCCCGCATTTCCTTCGACACCGAGGCCACCGTGCAGAAGGCGCGCTACCTCATCGGCCTTTACGAGAAGGCCGGCGTGCCGCGCGAGCGCATCCTCATCAAGATCGCCTCGACCTGGGAGGGTGCGAAGGCCGCCGAGATCGTTCAGAAGGAAGGCATCAACTGCAACCTCACGCTCATGTTCTCGCTCGCCCAGGCCATTGCCTGCGCCGAGGCGGGAGCCCGGCTCATCTCGCCGTTCGTCGGCCGCATCTACGACTACTACAAGGCGACGACCGGCAAGGAATTCCATGGTGCCGAGGACCCCGGCGTGCAGTCGGTGAACCGCATCTACAATTACTACAAGAAGTTCGGCTACGAGACGCAGGTCATGGGCGCCAGCTTCCGGAACACCGGCCAGATCCTCGAACTCGCCGGTTGCGATCTGCTTACGATCAGCCCCGAATTGCTGGAGGAACTCCAGAAGGCCGAGGGGCCGATCCAGCGAAAACTCGATCCTGCCGGCGCGAAGGATCTCGCGATCGAGAAGGTCGATCTCGACGAGAAGACGTTCCGCTGGATGCTCAACGAGGACGCGATGGCGACCGACAAGCTCGCGGACGGCATCCGCAAGTTTGCCGCCGACATCGTGAAACTCGAAAAGATCATCGCCGGCGCCCTCGCGGCCTGAGTTTATGAAAACGATTCCCCGCCTCCTCGCTTCGCTCGCGGTCGTCTGCGCGATGTCCACCGCATTCGCGGCATCGAAACCCGTCCCGCCCCTGCCGGACACGGTGCCCGGGTCGGACACCCTGCTGCTCGGCATTCACACCGTCCGCAAGGAACTCGGTGTAACCTCGCTCCAAGGGGCGCTGCTCGACTCGATTCGCAAGGAATACCGCGAGGAGGCCCGCAAGGTCGTTGCCAGGGCTGGCGACACCGTGGAATCGAAAAAGGCGGCCCAGCTCAAGCTCGACGCCCTCACGGACAGCTTCGACAAGCGCTCGCTCAGCGTGCTGAACACGAAGCAGCGCCAGCGTCTGGCCGAGATCGAGCACCAGATGCTCGGCGGCTACATGCTTCTGTCGCCGGCCGTGCAGCGAGAACTCAATCTCACGTCGAAGCAGAAGGACAAGCTCGCGGTCATCTACCACAAGGGCCGGGCCTATGTTTCCAAGGTGAACCGCTGGTTCGAGGAAGGCAGCGTGAGCTACAACGAGCGCCTGCTTTATCTGCGTGAAGATCGTCTCGACCGTGCGGAAGACATGCTCGATGTGCTCACGAAGGAGCAGCGGGAGAAATTCGAGAAACTCGGCGGCTCCAAGTTCATCGGGTAGCCGGTTTCCCCGCCAATCGGACCGGAAAAACGGCGTATATTTCATTCGGAGGCGCATAAATTTTTCGTTGCGCCGGGGCGGAAGGCGCGTAGGGTCCCGCTCCTTTCATCCGAATGAGTAAACGCAACTATTTGGCAATAATAGCCATAATCCTGTTCTGCCAGGGCTCCGTGATTGCATCGCCGGGACGAACGATGCAGCCGGTTTCCGGTCCGCGCATCGAGAACGTTCGCACGACCGCCTATTCCTCCGGTCCGTCGCACAATGGTCCCTACGGTGCGAAGACCGCGATCGGCTCGCGCTTGAAGTCGGGTCCGGTGGCCACGGCCGCGGCAGACTGGTCGAAGTATCCGGTCGGCACCCGTTTCCGGGTCGTTGAGACCGGGCAGGAATACATCGTGGAGGACTACGGCAGCGCCCTTGTCGGCACGGGGACGCTCGATCTTTACAAGCCCAGCGAGTCGCAGGTGAGCAAGTGGGGCGTGCGTCGCGTCACGATCGAGATCATCGAGTGGGGCTCGGCTGAGAAGAGCCTGAAAATCCTGCAGGGTCGCGGAAAAATGCGTCACATCCGCGAGATGGTGAAATCGCTCACCGAACAGATTTCGACCTGAGGAACTGCCGCGTGCAGCGGTCCCGGCGTTGACAACGACGCCTTGCGCGGGTAGGGAGCGGGACATGGTCGCGGTCCTCCGCAGTCGAATTTTCGGGCTCCTTTGCCTGTTTGCGCTTGGAATGCTCTTCGTGCATTCGGCGCAGGCGGTGTGGTTTTCGGAAAAGACCGTGGCCTGCGAGTCCGTGTCCGGACACTCCCATCATGAACCCGAGGGGGACTGTTCCTCCACTCCGGGTTGCTGCCACGGGCACTGTCCGACGGTCTACGTCGAGTTTGCTCCGGTGGTCCGTGTGGTCGCGCATGCGGTTCACGGGATGATTCACGTTTTTGAAGAGACCGCGCCCGACGCTCCTGCGCGGGAGATCGATCTGCCACCCCAATTGTCCTGAGTCGCCGCGGGCGGAGCCTGCCCGCGTTCCGGCCCCTCTGTTTTCCGGGGCTTCCTTACGTTCATCCGGCCGTCTGTGCCGGCATCCTTCGACTCAGGTCCATGCTCAAATTCCTTTCCATTTTTCTGGCTTCTTTCACGGGGCTCCTTGCCGCTCCGGCGGATGGACCGTCCCTGGCTTCGGACATTCATTTCCGCGACACGCGCTCCGGCGCAGTCCTTGAGGGCACGATGGTCCTGCCGCGCGGCCTGACGCCGACCGTGGCCGCTCATATTGATGTCATTGGAGACGATGGAGGCGTGGTGACGTCCCGTCCGTTTCCTGTCACCCATCCGAGGATCGCCGGCTCCCGTCGGTTCCGCTTTGCGATCGAGCTGCCCGCCGGTTTTGTCCCCGTGAAGCTCGTCCTGCACCACGGAGTGCATCCATGAGTCTGCGCGTTGCCGGATTGATCCTCGTTCTGTTCGTGACGACGGCGCGGGCGGTGTCGCTTTCGGTCGAAGGAGCCGTGCGCGCCGCGCTGGCCGCCGACCGGGAATTGCGGGCCGCCCGGCTGGAAGTGGAGGCCGCCCGGGCGAAGGTGGACGCCGCCGGGCGACTCGCGGATCCGGAACTGCAGATCGAGGTCGCGGGAGGTCGGGATTTCGAGGGGCGGGTGGAGATCGGGTTCGCCCAGAGGTTTCCACTTACGGCGAGGCTGGGAATCGAAAAGACATTGTCGCGGCTGGCGGTGGATGCCGCGGAGGCGGAGGTGGAGCTTCGCGAGCGCGAGATTGGTGCGGCGGTGAGGGAGGCGTATTTCCGACTGGCCGGGGCGCGTGCGGCTGCCGCGATGCACGAGAAGCAGGCTGGGATCGGCGCCGCGTTCGCCGGGACGGTGCGCGGACAGGTCGCGGAGGGACAATCATCCACGCTGGAGGCCGGGGACGCGGAACTCGAAGTGGCGCGTTTGAAGGTGGCCGTCGCAGAGGCGGAGGTGGCGAAGATTGCCGCTGAAGAGGCGTTGTGCACGCAGTTGAGTCTGCCGTTTGGCGGGGCAATCGAGCTGACGACGCCGCTGGCCCTGCCCGCCGCACCTCCGTCGTCGAAGGTTTCAGGAGAGCCGCCGGCCGTGCGCCTTGCGGAGATCGCCGCCGAGGCGGCGCGCACGGACATCCGGCTCGCCCGCGCGTTGGGGTGGGAGGACGTTGCGGTGGGGCTGTTTGTCGAAGGCGAGCGATTCCGGGACGAGCCTGAGGGCATCGAGACGGAAGGTCTTCTTGGATTGCGAATGACCGTGCCCCTCCCGGTCTGGCGAAACGCGAAGGCCGTTGTGCGTTCCCGTGAAGCCGCGGCGCGGGCGAGAGAGGAACGTGTGCTGGCCGTCCGCCTTGCGATGAGCAACACCGCCGCCGCGGCGCGGCGCCAAATGGAAAGCCGGCACCGCAGCGCGCTTCGAATCGAACGCGAGGCCCTGCCGGCGGCGCGCAAGCTTGCCGACGAGGCCGAGGAGGCGCGGCTGCGAGGGGAGGTCGGTCTTCCGGAGGTGCTGAGAATTCGCGCCCGTGTTGCCGAGCTCGAGGCGGCCGCGATCGAGGCCGCCGTTCAATACCACATTCAACACGCCCGCTGGCTCGACGCCGTGGGCGGGTCCGTTCTGCCATGAAGATCCGATTCCCTGTCCTCTTTCTATTCACGGTGCGGCTGGTGTCCGCCGCTCCGGAATGCTGCCCCGACGGAGACCTCTTCGGCTCCGGCGCTACCGGCGGTGAAATCGTTGCATTGAATGAGCTCCAGATCCGCAATCTTGGACTGCAGACCGAGCCTGCAAACGAGAGCCGGTTCGAGGTCGCGTTGTTTGCCCTCGGCCGCATCGAGGCCATTCCGAACAAGCAGGCGGCCGTTTCCTCGCGCATCCCCGGACGCGTGGTGTCGCTTTCCGTGAACCCCGGCGAAAATGTCGATGCGGGCCAGGAACTTCTCCGCATCGAAAGCCGCCAGCCGGGAAATCCCCCGCCCGTGATTACGCTGACCGCGCCCATTGCAGGAACGGTCTGCGAGATGGACGTGCGAACGGGGGATCCGGTCGAGCCGGACCGGCGATTGATGGATGTCACCGATCTCCACGAACTGGTGGCGGTTGCGAAGGTTTTCGAACACCAGGCGGGCCTGCTGACGCCGGGAATGCAGGCGCGAATCCGCGTGCCCGCGTTTCCAAAGGATGTGTTTTCCGGTGAGCTGGTGCGGCTCGGCACCGAGGTGAACCGCGAATCGGGAACGATCGACGCCGTGTTCCGGATCGCAAATCCTGAACTCCGCCTGCGTCCCGGAATGCGCGCGGAGTTCTCGATTCTCACGAGCGTTCGGGAATCCGTGCTCAGCGTGCCGCGCGAGTCCGTGCTCGGCGATGGAGGCAATTTGTTCGTGTATGTCGCCGATTACGAAAAGCCCGGGGTCTTTCGGCGGGTGCCGGTGGCAACCGGTGAACGCAACGACCGCCGCGTCGAGATTGTCGCCGGATTGTTTCCGGGCGACGAGGTGGTCACCACGGGGGGATATGCGCTGCAGTTTGCCGGAGGAGGGAGCGCGACGCTCAAGGAGGCGATGGACGCCGCGCACGGACACTCCCACGGTCCCAACGGGGAGGAACTGGAGGCGCACGCGGAGCATCATGGACCCGATCATGAACACGGAGACGAACCCGAAGGCTCCGCGGTGTTTCCGTTTCCGCTCGCGGCCGGGGTCGCCGGAGTGGCGCTGGTGGTGGGAATTCTGATCGGGAGGGTTTCGCGCCGGCATGCTTGACGCGCTGATCCGGTTTTCCCTGCGGAATCGTCCGCTGATCCTCGCCGTGAGTCTGCTGCTTGCGGTGTTTGGAGTCGACACGCTGCGCAGGCTGCCGGTGGATGTGCTGCCGGACCTAACGCGCCCCACGGTGACACTGCTCACGGAGTCCCCCGGACTCGCTCCCGAGGAGGTCGAGAGCCTCGTCACCATGCCGATCGAGCAGGCGCTGCAGGGCGTTGGCGGGCTTTTCCGACTGCGCTCGAGTTCCGACGTCGGGTTGTCGCTCGTCTTTGCGGAGTTCGACTGGGGAACGGACATCCACCGTGCGCGGCAACTCGTTCAGGAACGATTGCAACTGGCCTCCGGACGGCTGCCAGAAGGCGTATCCACCATGATGGCGCCCATCTCCTCGCTGATGGGCGAGATTCTGCTGATTGGCGTGAGCAGCAGGGACGGGTCGATTGCGCCGATGGATCTGCGACTCGTTGCGGACTGGACGGTGCGACAGCGGTTGAGGGCGATTCCCGGAGTTGCAGATGTGCTCGTGATCGGTGGAGGCGTGAAGCAATACCACGTGCTGCCAGATCCGGTGCGGATGGCGGCGCAGGAAGTCACCTTCGACGAGCTGGAGTCCGCCGTTGCCAACGCCGTGGGCACGACGACCAGCGGCTATCTCACGGCATCGGACCGCGAGATCATGGTGCGCAACCTGGGAATGACGACCCGCATCGACGAGATCGGACGCACCCCGGTGAAGACCGTCGACGGGCGGGTCATTCTCATCGAGGATGTCGCGGAGTTGGAATTCGGCCCGCAGGTGATGCGCGGCGATGCCGGCGTAAACGGGCGCCCCGGCGTGATCCTCAGCATCGACAAGCAGCCTGGCTTCGACACGATCCAGCTGACCCGGGCCATCGAGACGGCGCTGAATGAGTTGAGGCCGTCGCTGCCCGCCGGAGTCGAGCTGCAGATTCTTTTCCGGCAGTCGGAGTTCATCGAAACCGCCATCCACAATCTCGTGGAGGCCATTCGCGACGGCGCGATCATGGTAACCATCGTGTTGTTTTTGTTTCTGCTGAACGTTCGAACGACACTCATCACGTTGGTTGCGATACCGATGTCGTTCCTGACAACGCTGCTGGTCTTCCGGTGGCTCGGAGTTGGTGTGAACTCGATGACCCTCGGAGGATTCGCGGTTGCAATCGGCATGGTCGTTGATGACGCGATCGTCGACGTCGAGAATGTGTTCCGTCGTCTGCGCGAAAATCGCCGAGCGGAGAATCCGCGCCCGACCCTCGACGTGGTGGCCGTGGCGTCCAGCGAGATCCGTAGCTCGATTCTTTACGCGACCCTGCTGGTCATTCTGGTGTTTGTGCCGCTGTTTGCGCTGGAGGGAATCGAAGGCCGGTTGTTTGCTCCGATTGCCATCGCAACCACCACGTCGATGGCAGCATCGTTCGCGGTGTCGATCACGCTGATTCCGGTCCTCTGTTCGTATCTGCTGCCCGCGATGAAGCGAATGCGGGACGACAGGGACGGATGGTTTGTCGCGCGGCTGAAGGGGGTGAGCCGACGGATTTTTCTTCCGATGGCATTTGACCAGCCCTTTCTCGTGCTCGGCTCCACCAGTGTGCTCGTCGCGGTGTGCCTTGCGCTGTGGCCGTCGATGGGCGTCGAATTTCTCCCGGCGTTCAATGAAGGGTCGGCCATCGTCAGCATGGTCGGCGCCCCCGGCACTTCGCTCGAAGCATCGAATCGGATCGGAGCCCGTGGTGAAGAGATGCTGCTGGAGATTCCCGAGGTGCGGTCCGTCGGTCGACGCACGGGGCGTGCGGAAAACGACGATCATGTGATGGGCGTGAACGTCGTGGAATACGATCTCGAATTTGAGCCGGGTGGACGTCCGCGCGAGGAGGTGCTTGCGGACATCCGCGAGAAGCTGGGAACGATCCCGGGTGTATTCGTGAATATTGGTCAGCCGATCTCGCACCGGCTCGCCCACATGCTCTCCGGCGTTTCTGCGAAAATCGCGGTGAAGATTTTCGGCCCTGACATCGACCGGCTGCGGTCGCTCGGTCAGCAGGCACAGGAGATCATTTCCACGATTCCGGGAACGACGGATGTGAACGTCGAAAAGCAGATGCTCATCCCTCAGATTCGCATCGAAGTCGATCGCGAGAAGGCCCGCGCCTACGGCATTCAGCCGGGTGCGCTGACGGCACGGCTTTCGGAGCTCCTCGGCGGCAAGGTTGTCGGCGAGGTGCGCGATGGCGTCCGCACCTATGACATCTTCCTTCGACTGCCGGAGGACCTTCGTGACGATCCCCGAAAGATCGGGGACCTCCTCGTCGAAAGCGGTAACTCCGGCCTCGTTCCGCTCGGATTGATCGCCGCCGTTCGCACCGGCCTCGGACCAAATGTCGTGCATCGCGACAACGGCGCGCGGCGGATTGTCGTGAGTGCTAACACGACCGATCGCGATCTTGCCGGCACCGTCGAAAGAATCCGTTCCGAACTTGAGAAACGTCTTGTCCTGCCGCCCGGTTACTACCTCAGTTTTCAAGGGGAATATCAGGCCCAGCAGGCCGCCGCTGCGCGTATCGGGTGGCTTTCCTCCCTTGTGCTCATCGTCATCGCGTTCCTGCTCTACGGCTATTTCCGCAGCGTGATGCTCGTTGCGCAGGTCCTGCTGAACATCCCGCTGGCCTTTGCCGGAGGACTGTTTCTGACGTGGCTTGTGGTCGGAGAGATCTCGATCGCCACGCTGGTGGGATTCATCACACTGGCGGGCATCGCGAGCCGCAACACGATCATGATGATTGCCCACTACATCCACCTCATGCAGCACGAGGGGGAATCGTTCACCCGCGGCATGATCGAGCGCGGTTCGCTGGAGCGGATGGTTCCCGTGCTCATGACGGCACTATCGGCCGGACTTGCGCTGGTTCCGCTCTGCCTCTCCGCGGGTGAGCCGGGCAAGGAGATCCTTCACCCCGTGGCGATCGTCATTGTCGGGGGTCTGGTGACGTCCACGTTGCTCGATTGCGTGGTGACACCGTGTGTCTTCTGGCGCTTCGGCCGGCGTGCCGCCGCGCGATGCCTTGAACGAAACGCGCCCGTCTGCCGCGCATGAATCTTCCCAAAACCATGAAAGCCCACCTCATCCTGTTGTTCGCCGCCCTCGGCCTGATGCCGATCTTAGCCAGTGAAGCTCCCGCCGCGCCCAAGGGCGGCAAGTTGTTTCCCCTCGATGGCGAATACCTCGAATTTTTCGTCAACGCTGATCACCACGGTGAAATCGTCATCTACGATCCGGTCCTCAAAGCCGTTTCCACCGGCGATCGCGAGATCACGGTGACCGCCGGCACGCGCGAGAAACAGGAAAAGCTGTCCGTCGAAAAGGGGGATGCGATGTGGACGACTTCGGATCTGCCGGCCGGCGACGGATATTTCGTGATCATCCAGGTCCGCGAAGCGGCCGGGGACGCGCCGAAAACGTTCCGGTTGCGCTATGTCGCGGAGACCTGTCCCGGCTGCAACCTGCCGGAATACGCCTGCACCTGCGAGCATGCACATTGATGCCTCCCGCATCCCGCGCACGGCGCGCTTGAATCCGCAATGGCGGGACTGCATCTTCATTCGCGCATGAGCAAAATTCTGGTCACCGGCGGCGCCGGATACATCGGCAGCATCTGCGTCGAGGAACTTTTGAACGCCGGCCATCGCGTTGCGGTGTTCGACAATCTCAGCGAAGGACATCGCAGGGCCGTCGATTCCCGCGCGAGCTTCTACCATGGCGATCTTGCCGACGGGTCCATCAAACTCGCGTTCCAGGAGTTCAAACCCGACGCGGTCATGCACTTCGCCGCGAACGCCCTCGTCGGCGAGTCGATGACGAACCCCTCGAAGTATTTCCGGAACAACGTTTGCAACGGCATCAATCTCCTCGATGCCATGGTCGAGACCGGCGTGAAGAAGCTCGTGTTCTCGTCGACCTGCGCGACCTTTGGCATTCCGGAGAGCGTGCCGATCCACGAGGGGCTTCCCCAGCGGCCGATCAATCCCTACGGCGAGTCGAAGCTGCTCTTTGAAAAGATCCTCCGCTGGTATGGGGAACTGCACGGGATCGTCTTCGTCGCGCTGCGCTACTTCAACGCCGCCGGCGCGTCGGAGCAGTTTGGTGAGGATCATCGCATCGAGACCCACCTGATCCCCAATGTCCTGAAGGTCGCACTCGGCCAGAAGGAGGCTGCCGAAATTTACGGGACGGACTACGAGACCCCCGACGGCACCTGCATCCGCGATTACATCCACATTCGCGACCTTGCCTCCGCCCACATCCTGGCTCTCGATGCAAAGGAGAGCGCGTTCTACAATCTCGGCACCGGTGGCGGCACCTCCGTGAAGGAGATTATCGATACCTGCCGCGCCGTGACGGGCCGGGACATCCCGGTCGTCGAGCGTCCGCGTCGCCCCGGCGATCCTCCCCGATTGATTGCCGCTTCGGAAAAAATCCGCACCGAACTTGGCTGGGAGCCGAAGCATCAGGATATCCGCAAGATCATCGAGAGTGCCTGGGCGTGGCATCAAAAGCACCCCAACGGCTACGGGGACTGACCCCGCTCTCCAATCCGTTCGCGGTTTTGCCTTGATCGCCCTCCGGCGCTCTTTAGCCTCGCGAGTCTGCATGTTGAAGACGTGGTGCCCTGGAATTTTTTGCGCGTTGCTCCTGTCGATGTCGGGCATCGGCCGGGCGCAGTTCGGGGGCCTTGAGGGCTTCTCGGTCAACGCGGAGGACATGCAGTTTGAGGGCGGCGTTGCCAGCTACGAAGGCAATGTCCAGATCCATCTCGAGCAGGTCAGCATTTATGCGGACCGTGCGGAATACAATGCCGAGACCCGCGACATCCTGCTGATTGGGAATGTTCGCATCTACACGCTCGACAATCTGTTCACCGCCCAGCGCGCCCTTTACAACCGCGACAGCGGCCAGATCCGTGCGCTGGAGTTCTCCGGCGAGCAGTTCCCGCTGAAGTTCCGCGCACTGAGCCTGATGGCGCCGTCGCTGCGGGATTTCCGCGTGCGCGACGCCTCGTTTACGGTCGACGACTCGTCCGAGCCCGACTTCCGCATTCGCGCGAAGACGATGCGCATTTTCCCGGACGATCGGGTGAGCTTTACGAATTCGTTCCTCTACATCGGCGAGACACCGGTGTTCTGGTTCCCCTATCTATTCGCCTACACGAACAACACCGGCATCGAGCTTCGACCGGGCTACGATTCCCGCTGGGGCTACTACCTGCTCACCGGCTACAGCTTTCCGATCGGCGAGGGTGGCAACTTCATCGGCACCGTCGATGCGGACTACCGCACGGAACTCGGCTTCGGCATCGGCTTCGACTCGAAGTTCCGCTTCGGTCAGGAAGACCGCAGCTACGGCGAGTTCAAGAGCTACTACGCCTACGACATCAATCCGGACGAACGCGTTGGCGGTCCCGGCGAGCCGAGGGAACCGGGGGATCACGATCGCTACCGCGTGACATTCCAGAATCGAACGTTCCTTACCGACGACATTTACGCGACGTTCGACATCAACAAGCTCAGCGACATCGATTTTCTCGAGGACTATTTCCCGAACGAGTTCCGCGTCGATCCGCAGCCGGACAACTTCGTGAGCCTCACGAAGTGGGATGAATTCTACACGCTCACGTTGCTCACCCGCTGGCAGATGAACGACTTCTTCCAGACGACCGAGCGTCTGCCCGAGCTGGCGCTCGACATCAAGCAGCACCGGATCTTCGACCTGCCGATCTACTACGATGGCGAGAATACCGTCGGCTACTACCGCCGCGCGTTCCCCGACGGCTCGATCCTCCCCGACTACGAGGCGACCCGTTTCGACACGTTCCACCAGATTTCGTATCCGAAGACCTATTTCGGCTGGCTCTCGCTGATTCCCAAGGTCGGCGTGCGCGGCACCTATTACAGCCGCACCGGCCGCACGGTGGATGTGCTCAGCGAGCAGCAGCTCAACCAGGTCAACAACTTCCGCCAGCGAGCGATGTCGAGCCGCAGCATGGCGGGCCAGCAGGGTGCGCAGATCGGCATGCTGCAGAGCCAGCTTGATTCCACGGTAAATCCGACGCAGCGCGCGAACCTCCAGCGCCAGATCGAGGCCTTGCAGCGCTCGCAGCAGGTGCAGCTTTCACAGGCCGAGGCGTTCGAGGCGCAGGCCAACGCGATCGAAAGTGGCGATGTGTTGAACGGCCGCGAACTCGAGTATGGCGGGGGAACGTTCCGGCCGATTGTGAACTTCGGATTCGAGGGGTCGTTCAAGCTTTCCAAACGCTACGAGACCATCCAGTCCCGCGCGCTCGGACTGGACGGCGTGCTCCACACCGTGCAGCCATATTTCAACTACTCCTACGTCTACAACGGCGGGCTTGGCCGGGACCGGATTCTTCAATTCGACCGCGTCGTGCCCGCGACCGAGCCGCTTCCGCTCGATTTCCCCGAGTTCGTGGGCATCGATTCGATCGACGACTGGAGCATCCTGCGACTCGGAACGAGACACCGCCTGACCACGCGGCGCGGCGACGACAACTGGGAGTGGTTCGTCATCGACTCGTTCATCGACCTGAACTTCAACAACCCCTACATCGACAACGATCGCGGCACGGTGTCGAACTCGGTGAACCGCATTGAATTCCGCCCGGTGTCGTGGATGTCGCTTCGCATGGATGCGCAGCTCCCGCTGACGGACGATGGATTCACGGATGTGAACACCTCGATCCTCTTCATGCCGTGGAGGGATCTGCTCATCCAGTTCAGTGATCGCTATCTCGACGACAATCCGTTTTTCCAGAACAGCAACCAGCTTTCCGGCTACGCCTACTACCAGGTGACGTCGCATTGGGGCGTCAGCGCGCAGGCCACCTACGAAGCAGTCGAGGACATCCTGCTGCTGCAGCGCTACATGATTCACCGCGACATTTCCTCGTGGATTGTCTCCGTCGGCGGAGAGGTGCGGGAAAACCAGGGTGGCGATACGGAATACGGGGTGCTGTTCACGATGACGCTCAAGGATGCGCCGCAGGTGCACCTGCCGCTCGCCTTCGATCAGGGAACGGGCCCGCTCGGCAGCGAGGATTGAGTTTTTGTCGCTGTTCGCCCGAATGAAGGGCGAGGCCGTCCGCGCCACCTCATTGTGGGAGTGGAATTGCGCGATGGTGGGCGGAGGAAATTTCCCGGATCCATTCTCGCCTCCCCGCGGATGTTGCTTTAGCTTCAAAGAGTGGTCGGCGTGACCTGGCAGAAAAATCGGGAAGTGCCGGTGTGGCCGATGATCGTCGCGACTGCGTGCGGTCTGCTGGCTTTCGCTGCCAGTCTGGCAACCGTTGGCGGCTGGCACGTGTGGAGGGACGAGTTCGGCGGCGACGTCGCTCCGATGCAGTATGTCACTGCAATCTGCGTCCTCTTCTGCTGCATCGGACTCGTAGGAGTCGCGTGGAAATTGCCACGAGCCCTTTCTCTGATCGGCGGAGGCGTCGCCGGGATCGTGGGACTTTTTACGGCGGTGGAGTATATCACCGGTGGGGGCACGATTTTTTCGACGGTGCTCGGCTGGCTTCCAGCGCCACCTGCAGGACCTTCCCGTCCGTCGCCTCCAGGAGCCGTCTGCCTGGCGCTCTGCGGAACGGCCGTTGTTTGTCTGGGGGCCTGCCGTTCAAAATCGCGGCGCCGTCCGGTGGTATGGACGCTGGGGGCGTTCGCGCTCACGCTCTGCATGATGGCGGTCTGTGGCTATTTCACGGGCCTGTCGGGCACGTATTCGTGGGGACCGTTCATCGGAATGGCGTTTCTCTCCGCGGCGACGCTGGGAGTGCTCAGCATCGGAATCCTGGCATTGATGTGGATGGATGGGGTTCCTCTCGCGGAGGACCGCTGGCTGCCTGCGCCCGTGGGGCTGGCGACACTCACGGCCACCCTGATCCTCTGGCAGGCGCTCGTTTCCGAGCGTGCCAGCGCCATCCGGATGCGGTCGGAGGTGGTGGCGCGATATCTCGCGGCGGAGATGCTCCAGGAAATCGATGCCCCCGTGCGTGCATTGGAGCGAATGGGGCGCCGCTGGGAGACGCGTGGCGGGATGCCGGCGGTCGAGTGGCGGGATGATGTCGAGGCCTACCTCGAGGACGAAGGCATCGTCAATGCGGTCGAGTGGGTGGACCGTTCGCTGCATGTCCGCTGGGTGGTGCCGGAGGACATTGGCGCCGTTGTCGGTGGGATGGATGTCACGACCGATGACCGCTGGAACGTTGCGGAGGCGCTCGCCAAGGCAAGGCGCGACGGGACGATTGCGGTGTCCCCCACGGTGGAGCTGAAGGAAGGGGGGCGCGGCTTTTTCGTATATCGCCCACTGCTGGTCGACGGCGAATTCGACGGCTTTCTAATGGGAGCGTTCAATCTGGACAGCCTGACGGGCGCGTTGCTGAAAACGGACGGCATTGCGGGTTACTCGGTGCAGATTTTCGAGAACAACGCACTCATCGCGCAGTCTCCGGAGCCGGCTGCGGCAAACGGAACCGACAGCGCGCACGCATCGGTGGATTTTCACGGTCACGAGTGGATGCTGGTTGTCTCGCCGGCCTCCGCCGGTCTTGCAGCGGGTGGCAGCCGGCTGCCGCATCTCGTGCTGGTGATTGGTGTTCTCTTCAGCGCGGCACTGACCCAGTCCGTCCGTTCGATGCAGCAGATGCAGCGGCATGCGGCGGTCATCCAGAGCTCGAACCAGAAACTCGAGGAGGAAATCGAAGCTCGCGCGAGGGTCGAGGCCCGGTTGCGTGAAACCGAGGAGCGGCAGCGCGCGGTGCTCGACTCCGCCACCGGGGTTGCCGTGATCAGCACGGACACATCGGGAAGGATCCTTTATTTCAGCAAAGGCGCGGAGATGATCCTCGGATACTCCGCTGAGGAGATGGTCGGACGCGAGACGCCGGCGCGGTTCCACGACACGGCGGAAATGACCGCGCGAGCGGAGGAGCTTTCGAGGGAGCTGGGGCGTCCGGTCGAGGGATTTGATGTTTTTGTCGCGGTTCCACGTCTGCGTGGCAGGGAGCGTCGCGAGTGGACGTATATCTGCAAGAACGGCGCCCGCCGCATCGTGGATCTTACGGTCACCGTCCTCAGCGGTGGTAGCGAGGGATTTCTCGGCACGGCAATCGACATCACCGAGCGAAAAGCTGCCGAGCAGGCGCTTCGCGAGACGTTGCGAGCCAAGGAGACCGCGCAGGCATTGCTCGAAGCCGCAGGTCGCATTGCGCGGCTCGGTTACTGGTCGCTTCGGGCGAACGACGGAAATCTGGAATGGTCCGGGATCACCTACGCGATTCACGAAATCGAGCCGGGCGCTCCCATCACCCTCGAGCAGGCCATTGCCTTTTATCATCCGGACGACCGGCAGCGGATCTCCAGTGAGGTTCAGCGCCTCCTCCGGTCCGGCGGGGAGTTTGACTTCGAGACGCGCGTGGTCACGGCGCGGGGGCGGGAGATCTGGATCCACGTGCGGGGGGAAGCTGTGCAGGATGAGAGCGGTGCCATTGTCGGACTTCGCGGCGTCATTCAGGATGTGGACGAGCGCCGGCGGGCTGGCGAGCTTCTGGTGCAGCGTAACGTCCAGCTCGAGGCCGCCCGTGCGCAGGCGGAGGCTCACGCGCGGGCGAAGGCGGAGTTCCTGGCAAACATGAGCCACGAGATCCGCACACCGCTCAACGCGGTGGTCGGAATGGCGGACCTTCTCATGGACGCCGAGTTGCCGGCCCACGAGCGCGAACTGGCGGTAACCATCCGCACGAGCGGGGATGTGCTGCTCGGACTGATCAACGACATTCTCGATTTCTCCAAAATCGAGTCCGGCCAGCTCGATCTGGAGCGCATCCCTGTGAACCTGCGCGACTGCCTCGAGTCGGCGCTCGACCTTGTCGCCGGGCCTGCTGCACGGAAGAAGCTCGATCTTGCCTACTGGATCGATCCGACCGTTCCTCCCACGATCCTTGGCGATCCCACGCGACTCCGTCAGGTCGTGATGAATCTGCTCTCGAACGCGATCAAGTTCACCAGCGCCGGAGAGGTGTTCGTCAAGGTCTCGCGTGCCTCCGGAGCCGGCGGCGACTGGCTCCATGTGGAGGTGCGCGACTCGGGCATCGGAATTCCCGCCGAAAAGCGCGACCGGCTGTTTCAGGCATTCAGCCAGGTGGATTCCTCGACGACCCGTCGCTTTGGCGGCACCGGCCTCGGGCTTGCGATTTCCAGACGGCTCATCGATTTGATGGGAGGCCGGATCTGGGTGGAGTCGGAGGTCGGCATCGGTTCCACATTTCATTTCGAGATCCCGTTGCAGGCGGCGGAGGTCTCGGTGCCTGCGACATTCGGACGCCGGGGAGTGCGCAGTCTGGAAGGGATGCGCGTGCTCATCGTCGAAGACAATGCAACCAATCGCTGGATCCTGCAGATGCAGACGGCTTCGTGGGGAATGACGCCCATCGTTGCGGAGAACTGCCGGCAGGCGATCGAACATGTGCGTTCCGGTGAACCGCTCGACGTCGCGCTGCTTGACGTGCGAATGCCGGGCATGACCGGATACGACCTCGCGGCCGAGATACGCCGCCACCGCTCGAAAGAGAACCTGCCCATTGTGCTGCTCACCTCCGTGGACGACACCATCGTCAATCTCGACGATCTCGGCATTGCGGGTGTGCTTTCCAAGCCGGTGAAGGTCACTCCGCTGTTCAACGTCCTGTGTGGCGTGCTGGGAGATGGAGTGGAACCCCGGCCGATTGCGCGGAACGGAAACGACCTTGCGCGGGAGTGTCCGATGCGGATTCTCGTGGCCGAGGACAACATCGTGAACCAGCGTGTGATCGAGCTGTTGCTCAAGCGGCTGGGCTACCGCTCGCAGATTGTGGCGAATGGCCTGGAGGTGCTCGCTGCGCTGGAAACGATCCGGCCGGACGTCATCTTTCTCGATATCCAGATGCCCGAGATGGATGGCCTCGAGACCGCGCGCGAGATCAGCCGGCGGTTTCCGGCGGACAAGCGCCCGTGGATGATCGCCCTGACCGCGCACGCGATCGAGGGAGATCGCGACGATTGCCTCGCGGCGGGAATGGACGACTACCTCAGCAAGCCAATCCGTCGGGAATCCCTCGAAAGAGCGTTGAGAAAGGCGTTTGCGGCCCGGGAAATCGAGAAGCGCCGGCAGGTCGGCTGAGATCCTGCGTGGCTCACGGATTTTCTGCGACGGCCTCGTTCCCCCACGAGAATTCCGTTTGCAGGGATTCCTCCCTGCGATGAGGGGAGAACCTCACGCCGACCCCGAGGAGACGGACGGGCTGCCTGGAGCGTGCATGCGCATCAGCGAGCAGTCGCAGGAAAATCGGCAGGGTGGGGACATCGCAAGCGCACTCGCGGGTGGTCACCGTGAAGTCGGAAAACTTCACTTTCACCCGGGCTCCGCCGATTGGCCGGTCCGCCGCCTTGATGCGAAGTTCCTCTAGGAGTTCCGTGACAAGCGGCTTGAGCGCTTCTGCGCACGCCTCGAGGGTCGGAAGGTTCTCGAGGTAGGTCGATTCGTTGCTCAAAGATTTTCGAATCCGGTCCGGCTGCACCGGCCGGTCGTCGATGCCGCGGCAGAGTTGATAAAGCTCCGCGCCCCAGCGTCCCCAATCGCGCGTGAGCTCCGCGAGGGAGATCGATTGCAGGTCTCCGCAGGTGTGAATGCCGCGCGCCGCGAGGCGTTCGGCGCTCTTTGGTCCGACGCCCCACAGCTTTCGCACGGGGAGGTCGTGCATGAACGTCTCGATCTGGTGGGGGAGAATCGCAAACTGGCCGTTGGGCTTGCGCCAGTCGCTCGCGATCTTGGCCAGCATCTTGTTCGGTGCAACGCCGGCCGATGCGGTCAGTCCGGTTTCCTCAAAGATCGCCGTCCGGATGTCCCTCGCGATGTCCCACGCGTAACGATCCGACGCAGTCACGTCGAGGAACGCCTCGTCGAGCGACAGCGGTTCGACGAGGGGTGTGTGACGCCGCAGGATGGCTCGAATTCGTGCGGAATCGGCGCGGTAGAGATCGAAACGCACCGGCAGGAAAATGAGGTGAGGACAGCGCTGGCGGGCGATGAATCCCGGCATCGCCGAGCGGACCCCGAACGCCCTCGCCTCGTAGTTGCACGTCGTCACGACCCCGCGACGTCCACCGCCGCCCACGGCGATCGGTTTTCCGGCCAGTTCGGGACGCTCACGCATCTCGACCGCCGCATAGAAGCAGTCCATGTCGAGGTGAATGATTTTGCGCACAGGGGCCACCTCCCGAGGGTATCGCGGCGCCGATTGTTCGCAACCGCACGCGCGGAAGGCTGGTGTCGGACGATACCCGGTATGGATTATTTGTTGATGATTCCGGCGATCCTCGTGGTCGTGGCGGTCATTCTTTTCTGCGTGCCGTTCGCGGCCAGGCGCGGAAAGCCCAAGCCGCGGGCGGAGAAGGAACAGATGGACGCTCCGCAGGAGGAATTTGTCGACGACGGGGGCGGGGGTGTCCGCCGTCATCGACGATAACGGCGGAGGATTACGGGAAGATCCCGTGGGATTTGTAGCTGCGGCACACGCGGTCGATCGCCACGAAATAGGCAGCCGTGCGAAGGTCGGGCATGTCGCGCGTCTTCCACGTGTCGTGGATCGCGTGATAGGCGACGGCCATCGTCTCGGCGAGCGCCGTGTGGACAAAATCGATCTCCCGCGGCCCGGCTGTTGCGAGTTTGCGTTGTTCCGCATCGAGTTTCCGGCCGGTGAGTGTCTCGATCGCATCGACCAGGGTGGTTTTCGACATCTCGGTGTATCGCGAGTTCATGCGGTCAAAGCTCACGTGCGAGAGATTCTTCAACCACTCGAAATAGGAGACGGTGACTCCGCCGGAGTTGAGATAGAGATCCGGAATGATCAGCACGCCACGCTCGCGAAGAATTTCGTCCGCTTCAAAATCGACGGGTCCGTTCGCCGCCTCGGCGATGATGCGGGCCTGAATCCGCTGGGCGTTCGCCGCGATGATCTGGTTTTCCAGTGCCGCCGGAACAAGGATGTCGCACGGCATCTCGAGCACTGCGGCGGGATCGGGTATGAACTGGCCGCTTTCGAAAGTCTCGAGAGAGCCGTTTTCACGGAAGTGCGCGCCGGCGCGATCCGCGTCGATGCCATTCGCGTCGTAGAGGCCGCCGCCGAGTTCCGCGATGCCGACGATCTTCGCGCCGGCATTCTGCAGGAAGTGCGCCGCGTGGGATCCCACGTTGCCGAGCCCCTGGATGATCACGGTTTTTCCTTCGATGCCAGGCTCCAGGCCGAGTTCGGCCATGTCGGCACGACGGGAGACGCATTCCTGGATTCCGAAAAACACCCCGAGTCCGGTCGCCTCGCGCCGCCCCGGAATGCCGTGCAGGTCGATCGGCTTTCCCGTGACACACGCGTAGGGATCCGCGCCATTGAAATTCATCGCGCGATACGTGTCGGCAATCCATGCCATCTCCTGCTCGCCCGTGCCGTAGTCGGGGGCGGGGACATCGACATTCGGTCCGATGAAGTGCTTCTTGACCAGTTCGGCGGTGTAGCGGCGGGTGACGCGTTCTCGAAATTCCGGAGACACCCGCTTCGGATCGAAGACGACCCCGCCCTTTGCTCCGCCGAAGGGAATGCCGACCAGTGCGCACTTGTAGGTCATCAACGCGGCGAGGGCGATGGTCTCGTCCTGCGTGACGTGCGGGCTGAACCGGATGCCGCCCTTGCACGGAAGCCGGTGGTGGCTGTGCTGCGCGCGGAAACCCTCGATCACGACGATGTTCCCATCGTCGTCCTTCACGGGGAACTTCACCCGATACACGCTGTTGCACGACTTGACCTGACCCAGCAGGCCGGGAGGGAAGTTGGTGAGGTCCGCGGCGCGATCGAAATAGGCGCTGACCGAATCGAAAAACCGGCTGCGCGCGGGAGGCGTGTCGTCCATGCCGCAATGATGGTCGGACGTAGCGTGGTCGACAAGCCACTCAGAGCGCGAGCAGGGCCTGAAACAACTTGTAGAAAACAAAGACCGCGAATGCCGAGGCAGCCACGGCCACTGCGAGCACTCCGGCGATTGCGGCGACAACGATCACCCGGTCGGCACGGGTGGACGCGCGGGCACCGGCGTGCCGTTGCAGCAGTTCATAGTTTCGCCGGTTCGATTTGAACCAGGCCGAGAACACGTCGCCGACCACCGGGATCGCCCCTCCGAGCGAGTTCGTGAGGATATTCAACGCCATGCGCACGAGCACGATGCGGGGAACGCCAGCGCGCAATCCGTGCAGCAGCAGCACGGTGGACATCACGGCCGTGCTCCCGTCGCCGAGGCCGGGAATGAGCCCGATGATCGGATCGAACCCGATGCGGAAGTTCGTGCCCGGGATGCGGATCAGGTCGTCGAGCAGCCACGCGATCAGGCGCGAGACATCGGGCACGTCGCGCTCCCGGGGCGGAAGCACTTCGACGTCGATGGGCGTGGCTTCGGATTTCATTGCCGACTCATCGTCCGCGCATCGCGGGGTTTCAACCCGATAACGCGACGAATGCGCCCGGTGGGGTGCCGGGGTGCGATGGGATTGTGTCCGAACACACCGAACGATGATCCTCGAAGCTCACTGCCGACTTTCCCTCGATGCCGCCGCACCGGTTCCCGCGATTTTCATGCTCCGGCCACGGAGCGGCTGGGGTCAGTGGGTGATGCGGGAGGAATATGTCTCCGATCCTCATCTGCCAATGATCGAATACACCGACGACTTCGGAAACCTTTGCCAGCGGGCAATGCTGCCGGCCGGGCCGATGTCGCTGCACGCGAGCTGTGTGGTCGATACGTCGGACACGGTGGATGCCGATCGTGACGCCGCGTTCGTCCCCGTGGAGAATGTGCCGGATCCGATCCTGAAATTCCTGCTTTCGAGCCGGTATTGTCAGGCGGACCAGCTCGGCGATCTTGCACGCGAAATCGCGGGCGGATTGCCGCCGGGGTATCGGCAGGTGGAGGCAATCACCGGCTGGATCCGTGCAAACGTGACCTACCAATATGGCGCGAGCAACGCATCCACCTCCGCGCGGGAGACCGTCGAGTCGCGAAGGGGCGTGTGTCGCGACATGGCGCATCTCGGAATCGCGCTGTGCCGCGCGATGAACATCCCCGCGCGCTTCGTCAGCGGATTTCTTCACGACCTCGAGCCGATGGATCTTCATGCATGGTTCGAAGCCTACGTCGGCTCGCGGTGGTATGTGTTCGACGCCACGCAGGACGGGCCTCGTGGCAACCGGATTGCCATCAGCTATGGCCGGGATGCGGCGGATGTCGCGCTGTTGACCCAGTTTGGCCCCCTGAAACTTCGCGATATTCAGGTGAGCGTCGCTCCGGCACGGACGTGAAAATCTTGCCTGCGGGGTGCCGTCTGGCGATGCTAAGGACGCATGGCGTCCGATGATCCCCATTTGAACGAGCGCTCCAGGCGCGCCGCGAAGATTATCGCCGCGCCCGCGCAGTTCAAGGTGTGCGAGGGCTGCGACTCCATCGTCTCCCGCCGCGTGGCGCTCTGTCCAAACTGCAACGGCTATCGCTTCAATGAAGATGAGGAGGCCGTCGTGATGCAAGCGAAGGAACTGGCTTCCCGTGCGCAGACGACGGTCACTCACGAGGACCTCCAGTGAACGCGGAAGGCGCCTTCGAGGTTGGAATCGTTGGCGCCGGCCCGTGCGGCCTGCTCGCGGCGCTCCTGCTGGCGCGCCGCGGTGTGACGGTGGTGGTTTTCGATCGCAAGCCGGCACTTCTCGACCACCCGCGGGCGACAGGGATTTCGCGCCGAACGGCGGAGATTTTCGAACAACTCGGTCTGCGCGAGGCGATGCAGCGGAACGACATGTCGCCTCCGGAATACTCGCTGGCGATCTGGTCCGAGTCGCTCTCCGGGACGGAATACGGCAGGGTGCCGCTCCCGTCGCCCGTGCCGGACATTGCTCCGTATTCCTCGTTTCACTGTCCGCAGACGACGACCGAGCGTGTGCTGCTGGATGCGGTGCGAAAGGAGCCTGCAGCGGATGTGCGATTTGGACACACTGTCGAGTCGTTCACCGATCATGGAGATTCGGTGCGCGTGAAGTTGCATTCCCCGGACGGTGTGCGGGAAATCGAATGCCGGTATCTCATCGGAGCGGACGGTGCGGGCAGCCCGGTCCGGCGCGCGCTCGGCATCGACGGAGTGGGCCCCGGCGATCTCGGCCACTTCATCAACACATTCTTCCGCGCATCCTACGGACCGCATTTGGAAGGCAGGCGAGCCATTCTGCAGAATCTGCTCCGCAGCGATTCGTTCGAGATTTTCGTCGCAGTGAATGGCGACGACCTCTGGCTGATGCATCATTTCCTCCAGCCCGGGGAAACCGCCGCGGACTATCCTCCCGAACGGCTGGCGGAGATCATTCGCGAGGTTTCCGGTCTCCCCGACGTGCCGGTGGAAGTGCTCGGCGTTACGCAATGGGTGATGAGCCCGAAGGTGGCGACGCAATTCCGAAAGGGAAGCGTCTTCCTCACCGGCGATGCCTCCGCGAGACTCTCCCCGGCGGCCGGCCTCGGGATGAATACCGGGCTCCAGTCCGCGCACAATCTCGCATGGAAAATCGCGGCGGTGTTGTGCGGCGCACCCGAGAGTCTGCTCGAGAGCTATGAAGTGGAACGTCGGGGGCATGTCATGAGGACGTTCGAGATGTCGAACGACTTCGGCTCCGAGGTGTGGGAGATTCTCGAGGCGGGATTCGGCGGCGATTTCGACCGCGTGCGGGATCTCGTGACACACAGCCGCCGGGCGGGCACGGGACTGGGCATCGATCTCGGGTTCCAATATGAGCGTGGAGCCTTTGTTGCGGATGGACGCGCGGCTGTTTCCCCGGATCCGGATGTTTACGAGCCGTCCGCCGAGCCCGGGCGGCGCGCGCCGCATGCATGGATCGAGCGGAACGGGCGACGGATGTCGACGCTTCACCTTTTTGGAGATGGATTCGTCCTGTTTGTCGCAGGCGATGAACCGGCGTGGCGCGACGCGGCCGCGTCGGTGACGCTGCCGACCGGATTCGCGCTCGAGATTGTTCCTCTCGAATCCGCCGCCGCGGCAACTTACGGCATCGGCGGAAATGGCGCCGTCCTCGTGCGGCCCGACGGCGTGGTGGGCTGGCGTTCCGCTGACGGTGACGTTGCGGGCCTGCGGCGGGCGGTGGAATCAATCCTGCGCGGCGGGTGACGCTCCGGCCGGGCGCCGGTCGTCGACGAATTCCGCGAGCACCTTCGAGAGCCGGTGCAGCATCCATGCGGCGAGCTCGAATGCGTCGGCGAGTGCCGCAACGGCGGGAGCGTCGGATTGCGATTTCGCCTTGTTCGTCTGTGCCTTCACGAAATCGCCATGACGTTTTGTCTGCGCGCGAAGCCGTTCGACCGACTCCGTTGTCGGATGTTCCGCGGCGCTGCGTGCGGAGCGGATCATCTCGTGCAGGGCGTGCCGGAGGGTGCGGGCCGCCGGCGCCGTTGCGGAGTCGTTCGCCAGTTCGTGCAGCGTGTCGTTGAACTCACGCACGGCGTCGTCGAAGTAGCGAACGAGAGACAACTCCGCGCGAAGGAGGTGCAAAAGATGCGCATCGCGCTCGTCGAGGTCGCTCGTCGAAGCGATCCGTGCGCCGTAGTGTTCGATTTCCTCGCTCAACTGGCCAAATGCCGGGTCGCCGGCCGGCTCGCCATCCTCGCCGATTTCCGCCCTTTCCGGCCGCACGTGCACCGCCATCAGCAGGCGCGAGATTTCCCGTGCCATGAGGTCGATCGCGGTCCCGGGATCCCCGATCGCGGAGGCGGTGAGATATTTCGGTTGCGCGAGCGCTGCAGTCGTCTCGCCCGGCATCCATCGACGGAGCAGGTTTGTGACGGGACCGATGAAGAAGGACAGGACAAGCGCCGGCAGGAGGTTGGACAGCAGGAAAACGAGGGCGAGCTGAAGGGGAACCGTTGCCGCGATGTGTCGGACGGCGGTGAGCACGAGGGGAGCACCGGCTTTTTCCGCGATGAACAGTGCGGTCATCAGCACGCCGCTCCAGAGGCAGAACAGGTCCTCGAACCGCACCAGACGCCTCGATGGCCGGTCGAGGTTCAGCGAAAGAAACTGGCGGAGCGGGATCGCTCCGAGGTTCGTTCCGTAGAGCAGCATCGCCGCCTGCTCGAGATTGAACGAGCCCACCCCGGCGAGCGTGATCACGAGCATCGCAGCGCCGGTGTTGGACTGCAGGAGTGCGGCAACCGCGATGCCGATGGCAAATGCGATGACGGGGGAATCGACCGTGGCATCGAGCATGGACTGGAACCACGCCTCGTTTTTGAGCGGCACCGCGCTGTCTCCCATCGACTCGAGGCCGAACAGGATGAGTCCGACTCCGAGCAACACACCCGCCGCCGCACGCCACCGCGGCTGTCGCACCATCGCGGAGAAAATTCCCGCGACGCCGACGAGATAGGCGACACCGGAGTGGATATCCAGTGTCACGAGGAACGCGAGCGCAGTGAGCCCGACGTTGCACCACAGGATCACCGGAGCGGCGCCGCGATCCGTGACAATGCCGCCGCGGGCCATGCCGGTCAGCACGAAGGTTACCGCCGTGGCGCTCTGCATGAGCGCCCCAAATCCAATGCCCGCCAGCCCCGCGGGCAACGGGCGTTCACTCACCCGTTGAATCGTCCGGCGAAAGCTCGGTCCCGACAGTCGGCGCAGGTGCTGGCCGACGAGTTGGATTCCGAGGAAAAACAGCCCGAGCCCAAGGATGAGCGAGCTGATGCCGTGCATGGACTACGCCTCCACACACAGGCGGCGTGGCCATGCCGCGCTCCTGGCTTCTTCGCCGCCAACGGGGGGCTGCGGTTTCATCTTACGTCTGGGGATTCAGATGGGAGAAGTCGTGCTCGAGAAGCTGGCCGATGTGCTCGATGGTGATGTCGGCGGGAGGAAACCGATCGAGGAGGCCGGGTTCGTGCGCGTAATGGCCCTGCTTCACGAAGACGGTGGTCAACCGGTCTCCCCAGATCTTCTTCATCGCCGTGAGAATGCGCAGCTTGTCGTCGACCATCACGTAGTGCTTCGCGGGATGGATTTTCTCGACGTGCTCGAGTTCCTCCTCCTTGTGGATGTAAATGAGGACGTTCCGGTTCACCGCATGGAAGAGGCCTGAGCGCTCGGCCTTGCGTGGCTGGAAGACGGCGTCGCCGTCGGAAAGGATAGCCACCGTTCCCCAGCGCGAGCAGTGCTTCAGCGCGTCGAGCGATTGCGGGAAGAGTCGGTTCGCGAACGGGTAATCGACGAGGTAGGACGACATTCGCAGCATCCGTGCGTCATGCTGGGCAGTAAGACGGTAGCGCTGGAGTGCGCCGAGGTAGTCGGCGTAGCCGAGTTCCTGACGAAGGTCCTCGAAGATTTCCCAATAGCGGACGCACATCTTCGCACCGAAGTGGGAGGAGAGATAGTGACGGATGTCTTCGGTGACGGCGTCGTTGTTCAGCAGGGTGTTGTCGATGTCGAAGAGAAAGACGACGGGTTCCGGAGGCTTGCTCATGACGCGACGGTAGGTGCCACGGGCGGCGGTGGCAAACCCGGAAGCCCGCTCCGATGCAGACGCGGCCGCTTGCGACCCGTTCCGGCGTGGCGTTGAACGCCGCGTCCGTGCCGTCTGGTGTCCGACTCAGCTCGCGGCGGCGAAGGTCTTCGCGACGATCTCCTGGGCTTCAGCCTGGATGCGCTTCAGATGCGCGGTGTCTTTGAAACTCTCCGCATAGATCTTGTAAACATCCTCGGTGCCCGACGGACGCGCGGCGAACCAGCCGGAAGCGGTTTCGACCTTCAAGCCGCCAATCGCGGCACCATTGCCGGGCGCGGTGGTGAGCATGCGCGTGATGGGCTCGCCTGCGAGTTCGGTGGCGGACACCTGCTCCGGAGAGAGCGCCTTGAGGATCGCCTTTTGCGCGGAGTTGGCGGGCGCATCGATGCGTTCATAAACAGGGGCGCCAAATTCCTCCGTGAGCGTCTTGTAGTGCTCGCCCGGATCGCGGCCGGTCTTTGCGGTGATCTCGGCTGCGAGCAGGCCGAGGATGGGACCGTCCTTGTCGGTGGTCCAGACACCGCCGTCTTTTTTCAGGAACGAGGCGCCGGCGCTTTCCTCGCCGCCGAAGCCCAGCGTTCCGGAGAAGAGGCCATCGACGAACCATTTGAAACCAACCGGAACCTCGACGAGTGAGCGACCGAGTTTGTTCGCGACGCGGTCGATCATGCTCGAACTGACGAGCGTCTTGCCGATGCCGGCGGCTGCGGGCCAGGCGGGACGATTTGCGAAAAGGTAATCGATGGCCACCGCGAGATAGTGGTTGGGGTTCATCAATCCACAGCTCGGAGCGACGATGCCGTGACGGTCGGCGTCTGTGTCGTTCGCGAAGGCGATGTCGAACTTGTCCTTCAGGCCGATGAGTCCGGCCATCGCGTAGGGGGACGAGCAGTCCATGCGGATTTTGCCGTCCCAGTCGACGGACATGAACCGGAAGGTGAAGTCGATCTCGTCGTTCACGACGGTGAGATCGAGGCCATGGCGCTCGGCGATGACGGGCCAGTAAGCGACCGAGGAATTTCCGATCGGATCGACGCCGATGCGCAACCCTGCGGACTTGATCGCTTCAAAATCGATCACCGCGCCAAGGTCGTTCACGTAGTTCGCGACAAAGTCGAACTTTTCGGATGCGGCACGCGCCCGTGCGATCGGGATGCGCTTCACCTCGCGCAGACCGCCGGCGAGAAGCTCGTTCGCGCGCTTTTCCATCCAGCCGGTGATGTCGGTGTCGGCGGGGCCTCCGTTGGCGGGGTTGTATTTGATCCCTCCATCGGTTGGCGGGTTGTGAGATGGTGTGATGACGATGCCGTCGGCGAGCCCGTCGGTCCTGCCGGCATTGTAGGTCAGGATGGCGTGCGAGACGGCGGGAGTGGGCGTGTAGCCAGCAGCGGCATCGATCCGGACGGCGACGCCGTTTGCAGTGAGCACCTCGAGTGTGGAGATCCACGCCGGTTCCGAGAGCGGGTGGGTGTCCATTCCGAGGAAAAGCGGACCGGTGATGCCGGCGGTGGCGCGGTAGTCTGCGACGGCCCGGGCGACCGC
>CALGTD010000010.1 GCA_937901895.1 uncultured Spartobacteria bacterium
CGCTCCGCTGAACAGCTGGCCCGACAACGTCAGCCTCGACAAGGCGCGCCGCCTGCTCTGGCCGATCAAGCAGAAATACGGCCGCCGCATTTCGTGGGCCGACCTCCTCATTCTCACGGGCAACGTGGCGCTCGAGACGATGGGGCTGAAGGCGGTTGGCTTCGGCGGCGGACGTGCCGACACGTGGGAGCCCGATCTGGATGTGTATTGGGGCCGCGAGAAGACGTGGCTCGGTGGCGACGTGCGCTACGCCCACGGCTCCGAAGGCGTGACGAAGGACGGCCCGGCCGTGCTCGTCTCCGATGACACCGCGGACGGCGACATTCACAGCCGCAAGCTCGAGAACCCGCTCGCCGCGGTGCAGATGGGTCTCATCTACGTGAACCCCGAGGGCCCCGACGGCAACCCCGATCCGCTGAAGGCCGCCTACGACATTCGCGACACGTTTGCGCGCATGGGCATGAACGACGAGGAAACCGTCGCCCTCATCGCCGGCGGCCACACCTTCGGCAAGACGCACGGCGCAGGTCCCGCGGACAACGTGGGCCCCGACGTCGAGGCCGCTCCGATCGAGCAGCAGGGCCTTGGCTGGGCGAACACGTTTGGCAAGGGCAAGGGCCGCGACACAATCACCAGCGGCCTCGAAGTCACCTGGACGCAGACGCCGACAAAGTGGAGCAATTACTTCTTCGAAAATCTTTTCAAATACGAGTGGGTGCTCGAGAAGAGCCCGGCCGGCGCGCATCAGTGGGTCGCGAAGGACGCCGAGGCAATCATTCCCGATCCCGAGGAGCCGGATAATCCCGCGCTCCGCCGCAAGCCGACAATGCTCACGACCGACCTGTCGCTGCGCTTCGACCCGGTTTACGAAAAAATCTCGCGCCGCTTCCTCGAGAATCCGGAGGAATTTGCAAACGCCTTCGCCCGCGCGTGGTTCAAGCTCACGCATCGCGACATGGGCCCGAAGTCGCGCTACCTGGGGCCGGAGGTGCCCGCCGAGGACTTCATCTGGCAGGACCCCATCCCGCCCGTCGATCACCCGCTCGTGACCGAGTCGGACATCGCCGCACTCAAGGAAAAGATCGCCGCCTCCGGCCTCACCGCCCAGCAGCTCGTCGCGACGGCGTGGGCCTCGGCCTCGACCTTCCGCGGCAGTGACAAGCGCGGTGGCGCAAACGGCGCGCGCATCCGCCTCGAGCCGCAGCGCAGCTGGGAGGTCAACAACCCGGCCGAGCTCGCCTCGATCCTCGCGAAGCTCGAAACGATCCAGGCGGAGTTCAACACCTCGGCCAATGGTGGACGCAAAATCTCGCTCTCGGACCTCATCGTCCTCGCGGGCGGGGTCGGCATCGAGCTCGCCGCAAAGGCCGCCGGCCACGACATCACCGTGCCGTTCACACCCGGCCGGATGGATGCCTCGCAGGAGCAGACCGACGTCGATTCGTTCGCCGTCCTCGAGCCGCTCGCCGACGGCTTCCGCAACTACCTCAAGGGCCGCTATTCCGTGCCCGCCGAGCACCTGCTCATCGACAAGGCGCAGCTCCTCACGCTCACCGCACCCGAGATGACCGTCCTCCTCGGCGGTCTGCGCGCGATCAACATCAACGCCGACGGCAGCAGTCACGGCGTCCTCACCGAACGCCCGGGCCAGCTCACGAACGACTTCTTCGTGAACCTGCTCGACATGGGCACCGAGTGGAAACAGGTCTCGCCCTGCGGCAACGCCTTTGCCGGCTTCGACCGCAAGACGGGCGAGCAGAAGTGGACGGCCACCCGGGTGGACCTCGTCTTCGGCGCAAACTCGATCCTCCGCGCGCTCGCGGAGGTCTACGCCACCGCCGACGCGCAGGAGAAATTCCTCAACGACTTCGTTGCCGCCTGGACGAAGGTGATGAACCTCGACCGCTTCGACCTCGCGTAGGATTTCGCAAACACATACCCGCGTTTTCGTAGAGCTTCAGTAAGCCCGCCTTCGGCGGAACGCTCGAAGACTCTCGGCAGCCGGTGGTCTGTCGCACCCAGGCCACCGGCTGTGTAGCGCAAGGGGATCCGCCAGCCTCTCAATGGCTTGGGGATTGCCGCGGTGCCGCGATCGGCGTTGCGTTGCTCCCGCTGTCCGGCAATACGCCGGTTGAACGCCGTGCACCGGGCAGAACGGCGAACGTCACTCCGCAGGCGGCCAGGTCACACCGTCGAGCTCCGGCGGCAGTTGCTTCGGGTCCACCGGGTAGAAGCGCGAGAGATCCATGCCGGTGGATTTCGAGCCCTGCAGAAACTCGAGTTCCTCCGGCGCGCCTACGATCAGCCAGAGCACCTCCTCGTCCGTGTCGTTGAACACCTGCCGCAGGAGGTCCGGGCCAACGAGCACTCCGCCATACCGCGGCACGGTGAGGGTCTGCCCGCCCACACGCATCCGGCCCGTGCCTTCGAGGACAAAATAAAACTCCTCCTGCCGGACGTGCTTGTGCAGGGTGTTCGCGCTCCTGGGCGGCAGCCGCCACAACCGGGCGCCGAGATTTTCGCTGCCGGTGCGTTCGAGGTAGTCGGCATTCGGGATGCGCATCAAGTTCGACGGCCGCCAGTGCAGATCGTCGGGCGCGATGACCTGGTATTCGTCGCTCTTCACGCCCCCGGAGTTTCGTTGGTGAGCGCATACACGGAGGCGCGCTCCGGATCGAGCGGTCGGATCTCCAGCTCGATGCCGTAGGCAATGCAGGGATTCTCCGCAACCAGCCGTGCAGCCGCCTCGAGATCCGGAGCGTGGATGAACCAATACCCTCCGATCACTTCCTTGGTCTCGGTGAGCGGAGCGTCGGTGACGATGCCCCGTCGCGTGACAATCGCCCCGTCGCGCTTCAACCGGCTGCCACCGCTCATCCGGCCGGCGGCGATGTGCCCGTCGAGCCATTCGTAGAAACGTCCGATTGCCGCCTCGATCTCGTCCTTGGGCGCGTCCGCATCCCATTTGCCGCGCGAGATCACGAGAAAGGATTCATCGCTCATGCCGTTGTTGTCTTCGAGGCCGTTGCCGGAAGCAAGGCAACTTGACCCACGACCGTCTCGGACCGCTGACACCGACCCGGGGTGCATTTTCCACTTTTGCGCGGAATTGGTGACAGTTTTCGGCGGGAAAAATCGTTTTCCGATGAAAGGCCGGGGGTGGTGTCCCGTGCGCGCCAGCTCATGAAGCCGGCCGCCGGAAGTCAACCGCCTCGAGCCTCCTTGTCGAACCCCTAATCACCCCATGAAATTCCGCAATCGCTCCCTTGTGGCGATGGCCGTCGCCACCGCCGTTCTTGGTGCATCCCCACTCGCGAACGCCTCCATCGTCGCCAACTTCACCGACGGAAACGGCAACACCCTGGTCGACCAATATCTGGGCGTGCCCGGTCTTGGGTGGACCACCGCATGGGCAACCAACATATCCGGCTCGAACAACCTGGCACCCGATGGCTTCCGGGGCACGGTAACCAACGTAAACCCGCTCAATGGCGGGGGAAATTACCTCAGCTCCACGCTGACCACGGGCACTGGAACCGCTCAAGGAAAGGGCGCGCAGGTGCGCAGCTACGGCAACTACGACGGCATCGATCTTTCCGCTCCATACACGGTGAAATTCTCCATGCGGCTGGATTCCGATCTGTCCGTTCTCTCCGGGCCCACGGACTATATCCAGGCGTTCGACCTTCCCGGGGGCGCCTCCGATTTCAGCGGCAATGGCACCTGGCTGATCCGGGCCTTTGGCGCGCCGACGGGGTCGAACGGCCAGATTCCCGCCCACACGTGGATGCTTTACGACGGCCTGTATAGCAACACCTACAACGTCAATCAGTTCGTAAGCTCCGGCGTCACCCTGGTCAGCGGAGCCGTTTACGATTTCACGATCGACATGGATCCGGTCAATCTCCTCTACCGGGTCAGCATCAATGGCGGGGCGTTCTCCGACTGGCTGACGTATCGGAGATCGACGGCCCCCGTGGGAGGCAGCGCGATCAACTTCGGCGGGCAGATCGCGCCCAACAGCGAAATGAGCTTCTCGATCGACAACATCGAGATCGTGCCGGAGCCCTCGACGGTTGCGCTCGTTCTCCTGGGTTGCGGCGCAGCTGGAGTTGCCGCGTTCCGCCGGAGAAATCCCGCATAGCCTCCGGCCCAACCGGCTTCCCCTGAAAGCATCATGCGCCCTCCACTGCGGGGGCGAAAATTTCGCGTCAGCGACCGTCCACGATGGCCTCGTAGAGCCAGACCTTTGCCCTTGCCCAATACCGGTGGACGGTGCGCTCCGCGATCTTCATCTCCGCCGCGATCTCGGGAATGGATAGTCCGCCAAAGATCTTCAGGATAACGACGCGGGCATGGTCGGGATTTTCCGCTTCGAGGTGTCCGAGCGCCTCGTGAATGAGCAGCATCTTCTCGTCGGCGTCCACCTGCACGGAATCCGCGGCATCCATCGGAACGCGCACCCATTTTCCACCGCGCTTGAGTTCCGCACGCTGTCTGGCGCGGTCGATCAGGATGCGTCTCATGGCGGTCGCCGCCGCGGCAAACAGCTTCTTCGGATCCTCCCACCACGTCCGTGTCTCATGGGCGGCAAGCCGCATCCATGCCTCATGCACGAGCGCCGTGGGCTGGATCGTCTGTCCGGGCATCTCCGAATGCATGCGCGCGGCAGCCATCCGTCTCAACTGGGGATAGACGGAGGAAAGAATCTCCTGTGGCGGTTCGGCGACAGACATCAGAGAGGGAGGGACGCGCCAAAAATGCGTGCGCATGCTTTCAATGTCAATGCCCCCGCCCTGAGGCGTTCCCCGCAGGTCACGTCCGGCGAGGAATCTCTGGCGTATGGCCGGGAAACATCTATCGTGTCATTTCACGATATGAGGATGGATTTGACGCTTTCGCAGACACGCATCCTGAAGGCGGTCGCATGGTTTGAAGACCGTCAGGAACCCGTGCTCATTCCCGGTTTGCTCACCCGCCTGAAGCTGGCGGCGGAAAGCAGCCTCACGCCAACGCTGAAGATCCTGGAGCGAAAAGGTCTGCTGCAAATCCTCGGGGGAGGCGCCAAGGGACGGCCCCGCGTGTTGCGTCTCACGGAGAAAGGGCGGCACGCGATCGGCACGGGTGGCATCCCCCTGCTCGGCTCCATTCCCGCAGGCCCTCTCTCCGAGGCACTGGCCGAGCCCGAGGAAATCGTCCCGCACCACGCCATGCTTCCGTGGCGGCCGGGGGATTTCCTCCTGCGTGTGAAGGGGGACTCGATGACCGGCGACGGCATTCTGGACGGAGACAAGGTGCTGCTCCGCCCCGGTGTCGAGCCCCACGACGGAGAAATTGCCGCCGTGCTCGTGGGCGAAACCTGCGAAGCCACGCTCAAGCATTTCCTGCCGATGCCCGAATCCGGCCAGGTGAGGCTGCGGGCGAGCAACCCCGCATACCACGACATCGTGGTGCCGGGGGCCGGGGTGAAAGTTGCGGGGGTTTTCCGAGGACTGATCCGCGATGGAACCCGCCCGTGACAGTCGAATCATCAAGCTCGAGGCCTTCCGGGCACTGCGGGCAAAACTCGCGGAACCGGATGTATCCACGCCGCACGAGCACGTGCCCGTCGGCGTGCCCGGGTTCGATGCCGTCGCCGGAGGTCTGCGCAGGGGTGCGGTGAGCGAGTTTTCGGGGTCGAGCGGTCATGGAATGCTGTTTTTCTCGGCATTGCTGGAAACCGCCTGCCGCGAGCGATGGCCTATGGGGCTGATCGATGCTGCGGATCAGTTCGAACCCGCCGACTGGGATGCCGCGGCACTCAGACGGGTGCTGTGGGTGCGTTGCCGCGAAGTCAAAAAGGCGCTGCACGCCGCGGATCTCCTGCTGCGTGACGGAAACCTCCCGCTCCTCGTGCTCGACCTTCACGGCGTTCCCGCCGCACAACTGCAACGCATTCCCACGAACGTCTGGTATCGCTTTCAGCGCGTGGTCGAGGAGGCCGGTGTTGCATTCGTCGTGCTCAGTCATCGGCCGATGGTCGAGGGTGCCCATGTGCGCATCGAGGCCGGCGAACGGCTGCACCTCGGAGACCTGCGAATCAAACGGCGGGATCTCGCCACCCGCATGCCCGTGCGCACGCGGCAGAAGACGACCGCGTGGGTCGCCGCCAGGAGGAGTGCGTGATGTTCGCCGCACTGTGGATGCCGCGATTCCGCCTGCAGTCGGCGCTGCGCTGGCGGGAAGCGCGGGGACCGATCGCTCTGGTCGATGGCGATGCGACCCGCGGAGTGATCCTCGAGGCAAACGCCGAGGCCGCTGCGTCACGGGTGCGGCCGGGACTCTCCCCGGCACAGGCCCTGGCCCGATGCCCGAAGCTGGGCGTGATTCCACGCTCGTTCGCGCAGGAAATGGCCTGTCAGGCATTGCTGACGGAGATCGCGCTGGAGTTCTCGCCGCGGGTCGAGGCGACGGCGGACGGGCTTTGCACGCTGGATCTGTCGGCCGCGGCAAAGGGCGCCTGCTGGCAGCGAATGGCGGAGGAAATGGTGGCCCGCTGCGCAGCGGAGGGTTTCGAGTCGCGGGTGGGGATTGCAAAGCACCCCGATCATGCATGGCTTGCAGCCTGCCGGGCGGAACCGGTGAACGTCGTCTACGAGGGCGCGTCGTTTTGCGCCGCTCTCCCGATCGAGGTCCTGGAGCCATCGGAAGCGCTGGCCGCGATTCTGAAGGACTGGGGCATCCGCACCGTCGGGGAATTTCTCAAGCTGCCCGCAGAGGGAACCATCGAGCGACTCGGCCCGGAGGCTGCGGCACTGCGGCGGCGCGTGAGTGGCCGCTCCCGGCGCGTGCTGCGGCTGGTGCGGCCCGTGGAACATTACACCGAGGCGTTTGATTTCGATTATGCGATCGAAACGACGGAACCCCTGCTCTTCCTGCTCCGACGGTTTGTCGATGCGCTCTCGGCTCGACTGCGGACGGCGCATCGCGTGGCAAATGCGCTCACCCTCTCGCTGCCCACCGACAACGGCCCGGAGTATGTCCGCACTTTTTCCATCCCATCGCCGACCTCGGATGCGGACGTGTGGTTTCGGATTCTTTCCACCCATCTCGAGTCACTGACGCTGGAACACCAGCCGGTAGGGGTGCGTCTGGATGTCGGAGTGGCCGAAGCCGCCGGCCGGCAGCTTCATCTCTTCGAGAGCACGCTGCGCGATCCGAACCGCTTCGGCGAAACTCTCGCGCAGCTCAAGGCGGTGGTCGGTGAAAACCGAGTCGGCATGCCCCAGCCGGCGGATTCCCACGAACCGGGAGCGTTTCGAATGGCGGAATTCGCGGAAGCCGGCGAAGCGGCGTGCGGTCCATCCCGGCGAGGACTTCCGCTGCGCCGGCATCGCCCCGCACGACGTATCACCGTGAAGCGCGTGAAAGGCCGGCCCTCCTGGATCGAGGGACACGGTTGCGTCGTCGATGCACGGGGGCCGTTCGGATTCTCCGGAGGATGGTGGGAGAAAAACTGGCGCGTGGAGGAATGGGACGTCGAATCCGGCGACGGCTGCCTGCTGCGCATCGCGTGGCGGCCGGGAGGGCGGTGGACCCTGGAGGGCGCATATGACGTATGTTGAACTGCACGCCCGCAGCGCCTTCAGCTTCCTGCGCGGTGCCTCGCTGCCGGAGGATCTCGCCCGCGAGGCCGCTTTTCTGGGCATCGCGGGGCTGGCTCTCTGCGATCGCGACGGCGTCTACGGTGCGCCTCGATTGCTGGAGAACGCCCGCGATCTCGGGATCACGCCACGCGTCGGCGCAGAGCTCACCATGGAAGATGGATCGGTGCTGCCGGTGCTCGTGGCCACGCAAACCGGTTATCGAAACCTCTGCCAGCTCCTCACCCGGGCGAAGCTGCGCGGCTCCAAGCAGGAGAGCGCCGTGCGCTGGGAGGAGCTGGGGGAATTCGCGGAGGGATTGATCGCCCTCACCGGCGACGAGGAGGGAAACATCGTCCGACGGATCGACGCGGAGGATTTCGACGGCGCACGCGCAACCGCAGAACGCCTGATCGCGGCCTTTGGCCGGGAAAATGTTTTTGTGGAGATGCAGCGCCATCGTATGCGCGACGAGGAGATCCGGCTCGACGCATTGGACGATCTGGCCGCCACCGCAGGACTACGAACCGTTGCCACGGGCGGGGTGCTCCATGCCCGTCCCGCACAGCGGGAGGTGCTCGACGTCTTCACGTGCATCCGGCACCACACGCATCTCGACGCCGCCGGAAAACTGCTCGCCCCCAATGATCATCGGCATCTGAAGAGCCCGCAGGAAATGGCGGCCCTGTTCGCCGACCGGCCGGAGGCGCTCGAAAACACGCGCCGCATCGCGGATCGTCTCGACTTCACGCTCGAAAACCTGGGTTACGAGTTTCCCCGCTTCCAGGGGTTGAGCGACGAAGCGATGAATGCGCTGCTGCGGGAGCGCAGCGAGGCTGGCATCAGGCGCCGGCACGGAAAAATCCTGCCCCACGTGCGGCGGATGCAGGAAAAGGAACTCCGGCTCATCGCGGAACTCGGTTTCGCGGGGTATTTCCTCATCGTCGCGGACATCGTCGATTTCTGCCGTGAGAACGACATCCTCGTGCAGGGCCGAGGCAGCGCGGCCAACAGCGTGGTGTGCTTCGCGCTCGGCATCACGGCATGCGATCCGCTCAAGCATCATCTGCTTTTCGAGCGCTTCTTGTCTCCGCCTGTGCCGGGGCAGAAAAAGTCGTGGCCGGACATCGATCTCGACCTCCCCAGCGGCGACCGCCGGGAACGGGTGATCCAGGAAATCTACCGTCGCTACGGGGAGCACGGCGCGGCCATGACGGCGAACGTGATCACCTACCGCGGCAAAAGCGCAATGCGCGAGATCGGCAAGGCGCTCGATTTTCCGCCCGAAACCCTCGACCGCTTTTCGAAGCTCTACGCTAACGGCGATTTCCCGCACACCCTCGACTTCCGGGAGCAGATGCGCCGTGCGGGACTTCCTGCGGAGAACCCACGGCTGGCTGCCGCAATCCGGCTTCAGCAGCGCATGCGGGGATTGCCGCGGCATCTCGGACAGCACTCCGGGGGCATGATCATCTGCGAGGGCGCGTTGAGTTCGATCGTGCCGCTGGAACGGGCCTCCATGCCGGGGCGCGTCGTGGCGCAATGGGACAAGAACGACTGCGAAGACCTCGGCATCATCAAGGTGGACCTGCTCGGACTCGGCATGATGTCGGTGATGCAGGATGCATTCGCCCTCGCGAGCAAACGACGGCGCGATTCCTACGATTTCTACAATCTTCCCGAGAACGACGAAAAAACCTACGCCATGCTCGGCAGGGCGGACACGATCGGGCTTTTCCAGGTCGAGAGCCGCGCACAAATGGCCACGCTCCCCCGGCTTCAGCCGAAGGAATTCTACGACATTGCCATCCAGATCGCGATCATCCGGCCCGGACCGATCCAAGGCAACATGGTGCATCCGTATCTGGCCCGGCGAATGCGACGCGAGGATGTCGATTACTTCGGCGTGGAAAAGGGCAGTGCGATCGAGGCCGAGTTGAAGACCCTGCTCGGGCGCACGCTCGGCGTGCCATTGTTCCAGGAACAGATGCTGGCCATGGCGATCCGGCTGTCGGACTTCAACGGCGCGGAAATCGCGGAGCTCAAGAAGGCCCTGAGCTTCCATCGCTCACAGGAAAAGATGGTGCGCGTCTGCGACAAACTCCGCCGGGCCATGGCAGCCAGGGACGTGCCGCCGGATGTCGCCGAGCGCATCGTGAAGTCGGTGCAGGCCTTCGCGTTGTATGGATTCCCGGAAAGCCACGCGATCAGCTTCGCCTACATCGCCTACGCAAGCGCATGGATGAAGGCTCATCGGGCACCGGAGTTTTATGCCGCCTTGCTGAACAACCAGCCGATGGGGTTCTACTCCGCCTCGACACTCGTCTACGACGCGAAGGCCCATGGTGTCCGGGTGCGGCCGGTATCGGTCCTCGAATCCGGCGGACAATGCACCGTGGAGGATGACCAGACCATTCGCCTGGGCTTGAACATGGTGCGCGGACTGGACGCAGCTTCAGCCGCGCGGATCGTCGAGAAACGGGAACGGGCGCCGTTTTCCTCGCTGGAGGATTTCAAGCACCGGGTGCGACTCGACAGGGACGTGATCCGGACGCTGGCCCGGCTCGGCGCCCTGAATGGACTAGGCACGCATCGCCGCGATGCCTTGTGGAATGTCGAGGCTCCGCCCCGAACGGGGGAACTTTTTCCCGATATCGAGGCAACCCCTCCGCCGCTCCAGATGATGAATGCCTTCGAGCGAGTGAGCGCCGACTACGCCGGCGCCGGAGTGACCACGGGTCGCCATCCGATGGCGCTCGTTCGCGAAAGCCTGCCGGATGTCTGGCTGGCGAAGGATCTTCCATCGGCGGCGAATGGACGATCGATCTGGATCGCCGGCATGGTGATCTGCAGACAGCGTCCGGGCACGGCAAAGGGGTTCGTGTTCGTCAGTCTCGAAGACGAGACGGGGGTCTCAAACGCGGTCGTGGATCCTGCATTGTTCGAGCACCGGCGTCTGGTCATCACCCAGGAACCCTTTTTGCGCATCCGGGGCACGGTGCAGAATCAGGACGGTGTCATTCACATCAAGGCGCGGGAGATAAAAGCCCTCGCCATGACGGACCTCGCCGCGCCGGGTTCCCACGACTTTCACTGAGTCCGCATCCTTCGCGGATCTTCCCGCTACTGGCTGCCGACGCCGCTTACGCGCATCCGGATCGCATAGAGTCCCTTGCCCGCCGTAACAAAAAGCGTCCGTCGGTCCGCGCCTCCAAAACAGACGTTGCCCGTCCAGCGCTCGGGCACCGGAATGTTCTCGATCTGCTTGCCCTCCGGGTTGAATACGGTGACCCCGTCGCTGTTCGTAAGATAAACGTTTCCCTCGGAATCGATCGTCATTCCGTCGGAGCCCTTTTCGCAAAACAGCTCACGATCGGCGAGCGCCCCATCCTCCTGAATCCGGTAGCGATAGGTCTTCCCGGGCTTGATATCTGAAACGTAGAGCCATTTTCCATCGGGCGTGCCGATGATGCCATTCGGCTCCACCAGACCGTCCTCCACAAGCACCGCCCGGTCACCCCCCTTTGGCAGAAAGTAAACGCATCTCGGAATCGGCGGAATGTCCGCGCGGTTCCAATAGTCCCGGGCGTAATAGGGATCCGTGAAATACAGCCCGCCGTCGGGGCGGAACCACAGATCGTTCGGTCCGTTCATCCGCCTGCCGGCCGCGTCCTTCAGCACCACCGTCACCTCGCCATCCGGCGAAATTTTCCACAGTTCGTTGTTCCCGTCCGCGCACGCCCACAGGTTGCCGTCGGCATCGAAACACAACCCGTTCGACCTCCCGCTTGGCGAGAGAAACGTCGTCAACCGGCCGTCCACGCCCCACTTGTGGATCGTGTCATTCGGTTGATCCGTGAAATACACAGAGCCCTCCGAATCGCAGGTCGGGCCCTCGGTGAACTCGAATCCGCCGGCCAGCTTCTGCAGCCGGGCTCCCGGCTCGGTCACAGTCGCGAAGGAAGCGCTCATTACAAAGGCGGAAAAAACCGCCACGGAGAACCAGAGACGTCCGGGGGAATCATCACGAAGCATTCCGGATTGAACGCTTTTTCCCGCCCGACGTCGCCACCAAATCGAGCAATCCCGGAAAACGGCGGTTCACCTCCTCGCGGCGAAGCGAGGTCATGCATCTGGTTCCATCGCTCCGCATCCGCACCAGCCCCGCCTCACGCAGGACCTGGAAATGATGCGACCGCGTCGCCTTGCACACGCTCACATCGAAATCCCCGCACGTGAACTCCACATCCCCCGCCTCGACGAGCTGTTTCACGATCGCGACACGGCACGGATCCGACAGTGCCTGCATCACGTCGAGCAGGGAGACGCTCTTCAGTGGAGGATGCCGGTAACGTTTCATGGGAGCCGTGCAACATACCACCTCGTTCGACGTTCGTCGAATTTCCGTTTGACCCGGCGCCGGCTTCGATGAACCGTCTTTGTTCGATACGTATCGAACATATCACGCATGACATCGATCCTTCACACTCCGCTTCGAGCCGGCGCATTTGAACTTCCCAACCGGATCGTCATGGCGCCTCTCACCCGTTGCCGCGCCGCCGCAGGGCGGGTTCCCGCGCCGCTTGCTGCGGAATACTACCGCCAGCGTGCATCCGCGGGTCTGATTCTTTCCGAGGCGACGAGCGTGGACCCGTTGGGCGTGGGGTATCCGGACACGCCGGGCATCTGGACGGAGGAACAGACCGAAGGCTGGAAGCCCATCGTGCAGGCCGTGCACGACGCCGGCGGACGCATCCTGTTGCAGCTCTGGCATGTCGGCCGGATCTCGGATCCCGTTTATCTGGACGGCCAGCTGCCCGTGGCTCCGAGCGCCATCGCAGCGGAAGGCCACGTCAGCCTCCTTCGTCCGCAGAAGCCTTTTGTGACCCCGCGCGCGCTCGACCGGCACGAAATTCACGGCATCGTCGAAGCCTATCGGCGCGGCGCGGAAAACGCCCGGCGCGCAGGATTCGACGGCGTCGAAATTCACGGCGCGAACGGCTATCTGCTCGATCAGTTTCTGCAATCGAGCAGCAACCACCGCGATGACGATTACGGCGGTCCCATCGAGAACCGGGCCCGCCTGCTGCTCGATGTGACGGATGCCGCAATCTCGGTGTGGGGTCCGGATCGCGTCGGCGTGCATCTCGCTCCGCGCGGAGGTGCCCACGGCATCAGCGATGACGACCCGGCCGCCACGTTCGGCCATGTCGCCAGCGAACTGGGCAAACGAAACATCGCCTTCATTTGCGCCCGCGAGCCATACGACGGCTCCGAACTCGGTCCGCGCCTCAAGGAGATCTTTGGCGGCGTCTACATCGCAAACCAGGCGTTCACCAGGGAATCGGCGGAAGCCGCCATCCAGCGCGGAGCGGCGGACGCCGTCGCGTGGGGCCAGCTGTTCATTGCGAATCCGGATCTGCCCGAGCGGTTCGCCATCAATGCACCACTGAACGAGCCCGATCCCTCCACCTTTTACGGCTGCGGCGAGCACGGATATACCGACTATCCATTCCTGAGCGGCGACGCGAACGCATAGCTCTTCACCCGGCTATGTCGTCCGGGAACATCCATGCCTTTGTCGCCAACGCTCATCGCATCCAGTGGATGCGGTGAGCCCGGAGCGGATCAAAGTCCCGGCTGTTAGCGAGAGACTGCGGCGGTCCCCACCCCTCCAACGACAACAATGAAGCCCGCTATGAGGCCGAGGATGAAAAAGATGGTTCCGATAATCCCCAGGATGCGGCCAATCGTCGTGAGCTGCTTCCCCTCGGGGTCCATCGTTCCCGCCTCCATCGCTTTCAGATCCGCGTTACCCATGACCCACGCCGGAATTCCAAGGGGCGCACAAAGAATCAGGCTTAGGATTCCAAAAACGAGGATGATGGTGCCGCGATGAGGTTTCATGAGGAGGTCGTGTTTTCAGGAACGTGACAATTTTCTCCCGTCATATCAACCCGACATTGTGACCGATTGGCTTCCCAAACCCCTTCGGGCAAACGATAACCTGCACGCATGCGAATGGTTCTCCCTGCGCTCCTAGCGGTCGCGGCTGCCACTGCAGCGGACGCAGCTGAGCCTGAGCTCCGGACATGGACCGACATCAACGGCCGGCGCATCGAAGCATCGTTGAAGAGCCGTGAGGACACCGCGGTGGTGCTGACCCTCGAAAATGGAAGGGAAGTCAAGGTCCCTCTCGAGAGCCTGTCCGCGGACGACCGGGAATGGCTCGCTCAAAATGTGACCGATGGTGGCAGCCCTGGCTACGACGGTCCTCCAGCGGAAGCTGACTGGCCAAGGACGGTCTCGCAGAGCGAACCTCCGAAGGCGCGCATCACTCGCGAAGATCGGGAACGCCGGGAGTTTGTTTACGAGACCGAGCACTACGAGTTCATCTGCGATTCGCAACTCGGCATCAATGTTGTGCGCGATTTCAGCCGCGTATTCGAGGCGACCTGGCTGGCAAACTGCCTGCTGCCTTTGGAGCTGAAACCGGTTCCAGAACCCGGTCGGGAGAAATTTCAGGCGCGCTTGTTCACGGATGCCGGGGACTACCTGAAGAACGGAGGTCTGCCGGGGTCGGCAGGTATTTATTCAGGGGAGGGCAAGTCCATGATGCTGCCGATCGACAGCGTCGGCGTTCGTATGTTTGGAAGCCGGGTCACGGTCGATCCCGCAGCAAACGACTACAACACTCTCATTCATGAAATCACCCACCAGATGATGAACCGCTGGCTGGGGAGGATTCCCATCTGGTTCGCGGAGGGTTCCGCGGAATACGTCGCGATCGCGAAGTTCGACAACGGCCGCTTCTCGTTCGTCCAGCAGGACCGCCAGCTCAAGGAATATCTCTCGCGCCACTCCAGCGGCGTATTTTCGATGGTGCCGCTCGAGAGTCTGATGACCATCGATGCACGCACGTGGTCCACTTCCCTGGAAAACGACGGTTTCTGGCGCTACTACCTTTCCGCCCTTGTCCTGACCTACTATTTTTATCACCTCGACGGAGACGGCAAAGGAACGCACATCAAGGCCTTTATGCGGGCGATCGAGAATCCGGACGCCGGCTCCGGCGATGGCGCCGTGAAAGAGCATCTTCTTCGGGACCGCGACTACGCAACCCTCCAGTCGGACGTGCAAAAGGCCATGCGTCGCCTCGGCATTGCGCTGACGTTCGAGGAGTAGAAATCACTCTCACCGCGGTCTCGGGCAATTCGAAAGCCCCGCCGATCCGTGCGACACTCCTGTCTTCGCTCATTGCGGATGCCCGTCACCGGATGCTATCCCACAACAAGCCGATGAAAATCTACACGCGCACGGGCGACGACGGGAGAAGCGGCCTGTATTCGGGCGAGCGGCTTCCGAAGTCGGACGACCGATTCGAAATCATCGGCACGCTCGACGAACTGAACGCTGCAATCGGCTTCTCCCGGGCTTCGGCGCCACACGCGGACGTGGACGCACCGCTCCGTCGCGTCCAGGAACTTCTCTTTGAACTCGGTGCGGATGTCGCCAATCTCCGCGAATCACCGCCCCGTGTGGGTCACGCGGAAGTCGAATGGCTCGAGCGCCGGATCGATGAAATGACGGCCGTGCTGCCTCCATTGCGAACATTCATTCTGCCAGGGGGGCACCCCGCAGCTGCGGCGTTGCACGTCGCCCGCGCCGTCTGTCGACGGGCGGAGCGATTGGTGGTGAGGACATCATCGAGCGGAAACAGGATTCCTGCGGCAGCCGCCGTCTTTCTCAATCGACTGTCCGACTTCCTGTTCACAGCCGCGCGCTTCCAGAATCACCTCGCGAAGGTGACGGAAGACGCGTGGATTCCGAATCAACAATCCACCGAATAACGGGCTATTTCGCCTCGGGGTGGCGGTAGAGGATCTTCAGCAACTCCTCGACGACCTGCGGGTTCGACTGTGCAAGGTTCCTCTTTTCGAGAGGATCCGTCTCGTAGTCGTAAAGCTCCAAATCGGCGGATTCCCGGGGAGCTCCCGGCTTCTTCCACTCCACCAGGCGGTAGCGGTCCGTGCGAATCGCGCGCCCGAGTCGCCCCCCCAGCGGGAAGCAATGAAACGCGTGATCGCGCACACGGGCGGACGGGTCGCGAAGAACCGGCGTGAGATCCTCTCCGTCGATCTGCTGCGGCACGTCCAGCGGCGGGAACCCGGCCAGACTGGCCAGCGTCGGATAGATGTCGACCGTTTCGGCGAGCTGTCCGGTGTGAGTGCCGGGTGTGGTGACCCCGGGGGCAACCATGATCAAAGGAATGTGGTTCGCTTCTTCGTAGTTGGTGTGTTTGGTCCAGTATCCGTGATCACCAAGGTGATAACCGTGATCGCCCCACAGCACGATGATCGTGTTGTCGGCAAGACCAAGCCGATACAGCTCGGCGAGCACCTTGCCAATCTGCGCATCGACGTAACTGACGGCCGCGTAGTAGCCGTGCATCATCTGAACCGACAGCTTGTCGTCGAAGCGACCGTTTTCCGGCAACGGGTCGTAGTTGTTCACCTCGCCACCCCATTTTGCCGCATATTTCGGAGCGCCCTCGGGCTCCTTGCGGTATTCAGCGAGCTTGAAGTCGGAGGGTTTGTAGAGATCCCAGTATTTCTTTGGCGCAGTGAAAGGCAGGTGCGGCTTTACGAATCCAAGTGCAAGGAAGAACGGCTTCCCACTCTCCTTTGCGGCGATCAAGCGGCGAATCCCTTCTTCGGCGATCCGGCCGTCCGCATATGCGTTATCGGGGGCGTCCACAATCTCCCATGCAGAACCCCGCGGGAGCTTTCCAATGCGTCCGAGTTCGCGGTTCGTAAAAAACGCCTCCTCCCGCGTGAGCTGGCCGCCGGCCGTGCTTTCGGGATCAAGATATTCCACAACGGGCTCGAGCTGCGTTGGCACACTCCACGAAGCGGCGTCATCCGTATTGCCGTGTCCCGTGTGGAACAGCTTTCCAACGGCCTCGGCCTTGTAACCATTCTGCCTGAACAGCTGAGGAAGCGTTACCGCATCCGGCACCGCCTTGCGGAAATTCGTCCCGAGATCGTAGATGCCGAGGGTCGAGCTCCGGGAACCCACGAGCAGGTTGTTCCGGGAAGGCGCGCAGACCGCCTGGTTGCAATAGGCACGATCGAATTGAAGGCCTTTCGACGCGAGCAGGTCGAGATTGGGCGTCTTGGCGGTCTTGTCCCCGTAACATCCCAAGGTCGGCTTGAGATCGTCGACGCAGATCAACAACACGTTCGGCGGCTGGGTGGCTCCAAAAGCGGTGGAAGCAAGACAGGCAAGCGGTAACAAAAAATTTCTCATACAGCGGGGTAACCGGGAATTGATTGGAAGATTGCGGAGCTACCGACTCCGCCGGCAGGCAAGACAAACCGTTCCAACGGGCTTTGAAGTATCATTGCCCCCGGTAGCCCACCATGAGGATCACCAACTAAATTCTGAGATCCTTTACCGTGTCACAAACCCGAAAGAGAGGTGACTAACGCTGAAGAAGAAAATGGTGCTCGGGGGGGGACTTGAACCCCCATGCCTTGCGGCATACGCCCCTCAAACGTACGTGTCTGCCATTTCACCACCCGAGCTAAAGTGGAAGCGGATTTCCATGGTCGGATCCGCGAAGGGAAGGGCAGTGTCTCACGAAACTTTCCACACGCAAGCCGGAAATTTCCCTTGAGTTCGAATTCGATCACTGTCATTTTCCCCGGTTCTCACCAAGGCACTGTTTATGGCATACGCAATCGTTCAAACCGGCGGGAAGCAATACCGCGTCGCAGAAGGTGACGAGATCGACGTGGAGAAGCTCGATGTCGAAGCCGGCAAGGAAACCGCACTCGATGTGCTCCTGTTCGCCGACGGCGATACCGTGAAATTTGGTTCGCCGCTTCTCGACGGCGCGTCTGTCACGGCCGAGGTCGTGGACCAGCACAAAGGCGAGAAGGTCATCGCTTTCAAATACAAGCGGCGCAAGGGTTACCACCGCACAGTCGGCCATCGCCGTCAGCTTACGCGCCTCAAGATCAAATCCATTTCCACCAAGTAATCCGCCATGGCACATAAGAAAGGACAGGGCAGCGTCAAAAACGGACGCGACAGCCAGAGCAAGCGTCTCGGCGTGAAAAAATTCGGCGGCCAGTCCGTCATCGCCGGCAATATCATCATTCGCCAGCGCGGCACGAAGTTCATCCCGGGTCGCAATGTCGGCCTCGGACGCGACTACACGATTTTCGCCCTCGCCGACGGCCGGGTGAAATTCGATCGCAACGGACGTCGCGTGAACGTCGAGCCGGTTTCGGCCTGATATCGTAAAGATCATCGCTCCGCCTCGCTAACACCGCGCGGTCGGCGAATCTCAAATCAAAAGGCACGGGGTAAATCCCGTGCCTTTTTTGTATTCAGTCGCGGGTTGTTATTCCTGCTTCCATCCTCGCGCCGTCCGCCGTTTTCTGAGTTCATGCACGTCCCGCACCTCATCGAACGCAAACGCGAGGGACACGCACTCACTCCCGGTGAAATCGCCGACATCGTCGACGCTTTCACCCGGGGGGATCTGCCGGACTATCAGATGTCCGCGCTCGCGATGGCGATCTTCTTCCGCGGAATGACCGAGAGAGAGACCGCTGCTCTTACCGCCGCCATGCGTGACAGCGGACGCGTCTTCAGCTGGCCGGAGGAGTCTCCGCCCAAGGTGGACAAGCACTCGACCGGTGGCATCGGTGACAAAGTTTCGCTCGTGCTGGCGCCGCTGCTCGCGTGCGAAGATTTCTGGGTGCCGATGGTTTCGGGTCGCGGCCTGGGCATCACCGGCGGCACCCTCGACAAGCTCGAGTCGATCCCGGGCTTCGATGTCCGCTTATCCGAAGAGCGCGCACTTCGACAGATCGAGAAAATTGGTGTGTTCATGGCCGGTCAGACCGACGACTTTTGCCCGGCCGACCGGAAGCTTTACGCGCTGCGGGATGTCACCGGCACCGTTCCCTCGCAGTCACTCATCATCGCCAGCATCATGTCGAAGAAACTGGCGGAATCGCTGGATCGTCTCGTGCTCGACGTAAAATTCGGCAGTGGCGCGTTCATGAAGACACGCGAAGACGCTGAGACGCTCGCCGCAGGACTTGCCGCTGCGGGCAACGGGAACGGCGTTCGGACCACCACCATCCTCACACCGATGGACGAACCGCTCGGTCACACGGTCGGCAATGCGCTCGAAGTCGCAGAGGCTGTGACCACGCTCCAGGGACACGGCCCCGGTGACCTCGTCGATCTCACGCTCCGTCTGTGCTCCTCTGTTTCCGACCTGCCCGAGGAAGCCTTTCGGCGACACCTCGAGTCCGGCGCTGCATGGGAAAAATTTCTTCGCCTCGTCGAGGAACAAGGCGGAGATGCCAGGGTCCTGGAGAATCTCTCCGAATTTCACCGCGCTCCGGAAATTGAAGCGGTTCCCTCGCCCTGCGACGGCGTCATTCAGGAAATCAATGCGAGTGCGATCGGGCTCGCCAGCGTCTTGCTCGGGGCGGGAAGAATGGTTGCGGCGGATGTCATCGATCCCGCGGTGGGATTCAGCGGCATCCGGAAAACCGGCGACCGCGTTGTGAAGGGGGAACCCGTGTTGACCATTCACGCCCGAGATCGCGACGGATTGGAAATGGCGCGCGAGGCCATCGCGAGAGCCATTGTCGTTAGCTGAGGGGGCAATCCCGACCGGGTCGTGAGAAGTCGCCAATTCGAGCCGGTATCCGTCGGGGTCTCTCGATACCAACGCTCAAGATCCGCAACTGCAGCGCGGTGATCGTCCGCAATCCTATCACTGCACGCGGCCTGCAACGCCCCGAACGAAACAGTTGGCGGGATTCCCGCCGGTTCATCATGCTGGAAGCGATGCGAACGATTTCCGGCATCCTGCTCGCAAGCTGCCTTTCCCTCCATGCCGCGGATCCGGCAGTCACGGAGCTGATGCAAAGCCGAGACGCTCTTCGCGACCGCCCCTTTTCGGAGATCGTGGAAAGCGCCACCGGGAGGAAAGTCATTCCAGTGGATCCCGCACGCCATGGAGCGATCCTGCACCACATCGGCAGGGCTCTCGACGAAACCCTTCGCGCCTTCGACGACCCTGCGCATCCGATTCATCAATCCGGAAGAGTCAACGAAGCGAGCCGCCATCTTGAGGACGTCCTCCGCGACCGGTTGAGCGCAATTCCCGGCTGGACGTGTGCGATTCCCGCCACCGCGGAAGGACGCGAGCAACGTGCCGGCTATCCCGATCTACGGATCGAAACCGACACAGGTATTGTGATCTACCTCGATCCTAAGCTTTACGCGGCAAAGAACCGCGACAGTGCGCTGCGGACGTTCTACTATGAGCCCAAGGCCCTCACTGGAAAGATTCAGGCGAACGCCATTCACCTTCTTGCAGGGATTGCCCACGACGAATCCGGCACGCGACTCCGGCTGACGGGTTGGGAGCTGGTGGATCTTTCCCGGGTGAACGTGCGCGTCAAAATCGAGTTTCAGGCGTCAAACCGCGACCTTTACGCTCCCGAAACCGTCGTTGCTCAATCCAGCGAGCAAGGAGATTTGAACTGAAGCGCCTTTCCGCTTTACTGGGCGCATCATGCGCATCGTTCGTTGTTCGGAAAAAGGATACGAGAAGAAGCTCGCGCCTCTTACGCGCCGGGCAAAACCGGATCAACAGGTGCAGGCCACGGTCGCCGAAATCCTCGCCGCCGTGGAAAAGGAGGGCGATCGCGCGCTCATTCGTTACACCAAAAAATTCGGAGGCCCGAAGCTAACACCCGCAAAGTTGCGCGTGACCGATGCCGAGCTTGATGCCGCGGATGCCGCCTTGGATGCGAAGACGCGGCGCGCGCTTCGTGCCTCCCACGCGAATGTCGCCGTGTTTGCAAAGGCAAGCCTCCGTGAGAGCTGGTTCATGAAGAACCGCCAGGGAGCCATTGTCGGCGAGCGATTCGATCCGTTCCGTCGAGTCGGCATTTACGTTCCCGGAGGAACAGCTCCTCTCGTTTCCTCCGCGATCATGACCTGCACGCTGGCGCAGACGGCGGGAGTTCCGGAAATCGTGGTTGCCACTCCCTCGGATGCGAAGGGGAAGGTTCATCCTGCCCTTTTGGCTGCGCTGCGCCTTTGCGGAGCGACGGAAATCTACAAAGTCGGCGGCGCCCAGGCGATCGCTGCCCTCGCTTACGGGACGAAGACGATCGCTCCGGTTGTAAAACTTTTCGGGCCGGGCAATGCGTATGTCGTCGAGGCAAAGCGCCAGCTCTTTGGAATCTGCGCCGTCGATCAACTGCCGGGGCCAAGCGAGGTTCTGGTCATCGCGGACGATGCGGCGAATCCGGAGTGGGTCGCCGCGGATCTGCTCGCGCAGTCCGAGCACGGCCATGGCAGCGAGGCCATTCTTCTCACGCCGTCCGGACGCCTCCTCGATCAGGTCGTCGAAGCAATAAAGCGCCAGGCGGCGGAATCGTCGCGGCCGGAGTTTCTCGCCGGAGCCCTTAGGAATGCCATGCTCGTGCAGGTGCGTGATCTCGACGAAGCCATCGCGCTCGCAAACGCCTACGCGTCCGAGCACGTCTCCGTGGCGACACGCGAGCCAGGCGTGGTCGCAGCAGAGCTCCTCACGAGCGGAGCGATCTTCCTCGGGGGAATCTCACCCGTTGCGGGCGGTGATTTTCTGGCCGGACCGAGTCACGAACTGCCAACCGGCGGAGCGGGCAAATCCTTTGCGGGCCTCACTGCGGACCAGTTTCAGCGACGCACGAGCATTGTGCGTTTTGACGAAGACTCGCTGCGCAAATCGGCGCCATATCTGGAAGCCTTCAGCGCCATCGAAGGTCTGGACGCCCACGGCCGCTCAGTCTCGATCCGGCTCCCCAGACGCATCCCCTCGCGCAGGAAAGGAAAGTGAACCGTCTGCTGTGGAAGGTTCGCCGTGCAACGCTCGACCTGGGTCAGCGGGGCGCAATCATGGGAATCCTGAACGTTACACCGGATTCGTTTTCCGACGGCGGCGCATACGACAATCCTGAGCGTGCCGTCGAGCATGCGCTCGCGATGGAACGCGACGGCGCGGAGATCATCGACATCGGCGGTGAGTCGACCCGGCCCGGAGCCCTACCGGTCCCTGCCGACGAGGAAATCCGTCGGGTGGTTCCCGTGATCGAACGCCTGCGGGCGGAGTCCGATGTTCTCATCTCGATCGACACTTCGAAAGCCACCGTCGCGCGTGCGGCCATGGAAGCCGGTGCGGACATCATCAACGATGTCACCGGGTTCTCCGGCGATCCGGACATGGCCGCCGTCGCGCGCGACACAAACGCAGGCGTGGTCCTCATGCACATGCGCGGCACTCCGCAGACGATGCAGCAACGCACGGACTACCACGACGTGGTCGCCGAAGTCCGGGAATTCCTTCGACAGCAAATGGAGAGGGCGATAGCCTGCGGCATTGACCCCATGCGGATTGTTCTCGACCCCGGCATCGGCTTCGCGAAGACGGCGGAACAAAACCTCTCCCTGCTGCGGCATTGCGACAGATTTGCTGTGAACGACCGGCCCGTCCTCATCGGTGTTTCCCGGAAATCGCTCCTTGCGAAACTTGCCGGCTCCACGGAACCCGCCGACCGGTTCTGGCCCGGGGTGGCGATCACGGCGCTTTGCCGGCGACTGGGCGCCCGTGTGTTCCGCGTCCATGATCCGCTTCCCCACCTCCACGCACTCCGGATGACGGAGGCCATCCTCAACCCTGTAGCGTAATGGCGGCCTGGGAATTCCTTCAGGACAACTGGAAGTCGGGTGTCGAGATCCTGATCCTCGCGGTCGTTCTCTACTACATCTACAAATACCTGCGCGGCACGCGCGGCGCGCGCATTCTCATCGGTCTCGCGCTCATTTTCATCACCCTCACGTTCATCTCGCAGCTTCTTGACCTCATCGTCATCGGCTGGATCCTGCGGAGTTTCTCCGTCTTTCTCGCGATCGCGTTGGTGGTCATCTTCCAGCCGGAATTGCGCCGCGCGCTCACCGAACTCGGCAGCCACCGGTTCTTTGGCTCCGCCTTCGAAAGCCGGGAGACGATCGAAGAGATCACCGACTGCGTGTTCGCGCTCGCCGGGAAGGGATTTGGCGCGCTCATCGCCATCGAGCGGGAAATCAATCTTCGATCCGTGATCGAGACCGGCGTTCGCATCGACTGCGACTTTTCCGAAGAGCTGACGCTCACGATCTTTTATCCGAAGACGGTGCTGCACGACGGTGGCATGGTTGTTTCCAACGACCGCATCGTCGCCGCCGGTTGCATCTTTCCGCTCACGCAACGCGAGGACCTCGATCGCACCCTCGGTCTCCGGCACCGGGCCGCGCTGGGAGTGAGCGAGGAATCGGACGCGCTCGCGATCGTTGTTTCCGAGGAGACCGGGCAGGTCTCGATTTGCCACGACGGCATCATCGAACGAAACCTGAATGTGGAAAACTTCCGCAAGCAACTCAGCCGTCTCCTCCTTTTCGAGACCCATGAAGATCGTTCAAACGCTGACCAGCCATTGGAGGCCTAAGCTGGCCTGCCTGCTGCTGGCCACCGGGCTCTGGTATATCATCAAGCAAAACGTGAAGCAGACTCCCGAACCGCGCGCGTGGCCGGATCCCGCAGCAGCCATGGAAACGAGGCGATGAGCGACGAACGAAAGCTTTTTGGCACCGACGGCGTCCGCGGCGTCGCGAATGTTGAACCCGTAACCGCCGAGACCGCATTAAAGCTCGGACGTGCCGCCGCGCACATTTTCAGCCAGGACGGCGGCGCCTACGGACGGCGTGATGGCATCCGCCCGCGGATCGTGCTTGGGAAGGACACCCGCCTTTCCGGCTACATGCTCGAGAATGCAATGGTCGCCGGCATCACATCGCTTGGAGTGGATGTTCTCCTCATCGGTCCGCTCCCGACGCCCGGCGTTGCCTACATCACGCGCTCACTCCGGGCTGACGCCGGCATTGTCCTCAGCGCGTCGCACAATCCCTACGAAGACAACGGCATCAAGTTTTTCCGCCACGACGGCTACAAGCTCGCGGACGCCGTGGAACATCGAATCGAGAGCCTCGTGTTCAGCGGAGAGATTGAGAGCATTCGCCCGATCGCAGGCAAAATCGGACGCGCGAAACGCATCGACGATGCCCTCGGCCGCTACGTCGAGCACGCGAAGCGCAGTTTTCCGAAGGACATGACGCTCGAATCGCTGAAGGTGGCGGTCGATTGCGCAAACGGCGCCGCCTACAAGTCGACACCGTGCATTCTCCGCGAGCTTGGCGCCGAGGTCGTCGTCGCCCACAACACGCCCAACGGCACGAACATCAACGCCGGCTGCGGCAGCACACATCCCGAGTCGATTCAGCAACTCGTGCGAGAGTCCGGATCGCAGGTCGGCATTACTCACGACGGCGACGCGGACCGGGTCCTCCTTTGCGACGAAAACGGGGAGATCGTGGACGGGGATGAAATCCTCGCCATCGCCTCGATCGAAGCGCTTCGAGACGGCACGCTCGCCCACCACACGCTTGTCGCCACCGTGATGAGCAACTTCGGCCTCGACGAAGCGATCGAGGCGGCGGGCGGGAGGGTGGTGCGCACGAAGGTTGGCGACCGCTACGTTATCGAGGAAATGATGCGCGGCGGATATTCGATCGGCGGCGAGCAGAGCGGCCACATGATCTTCCGGGAGTTTTCCACAACCGGCGATGGCATCGTCAGTGCGCTGCAGATTCTCCGAATCATGGTTGCAACCGGCAGACCGCTCAGCGAATTGCGCCGCTGCCTTCAAAAATATCCACAGGCGCAGCGGAACCTCCAGGTATCCCGCAAGCCACCCATTGAAGAACTCGGAGACGTCCCGTCCCTGATCGCCGCCGCGGAATCCGAGCTGGCAGGCAAAGGCCGGGTCCTGCTTCGCTACTCGGGCACGGAGCCCAAGATCCGCCTGCTCATCGAAGGGCGCGACGAGGCACACATCAACGCCCACGCGGACCGCATTGCGCAGTCACTGGCGACGCAGATCGGCGCATAAGTCCCGCGGCCGGAGCGCATCACATCGCTGCGTCTATGGTGCCACGCACGCGGCGGTGTCCGCCGGGCCCGTATCTGCGGAACTCTGCGCGTGCCCGCGAAATCGTTGAGCAATCCGGATCGCCACCGCACGTCGCGAGCGATCGAGTTGAATCACCTCGCCACGTTTTCCATTTGGGCGCCGGAACTCCAGGCGATCGCAAATCCAGCCCGCGAGATGCACCGCATTTCGTTCCCGCGTTGGAATCGGAAGCAGCTCGGGACGTCCTCCCGTTAGAATGGCAAAATCCGCCCCGCCTCCTGTTCCACCCGTGACCAGCAACCAGCCAAACTGATTCCTTCTCCCGAAGCCACGTCCGCCCACGCAGGGTGTCGCTTCCTCCACGCGGGCCTCCGGTCCCCGCGCCTCGGCAATGGCCGCGGCCAGTGTGCGCGGAATCTCCGTCACATTCCCGGCGCCGGTTTCCCGTCCCGTCAGAGACGCAATTCTCCTCCATAGGAACCACAGCGTCGCGCGCGCCGAGCGGACGGCACGTGGAAGCAGCCACGCGATCAAGCCGACGGCCGCCACCGCGAGGCCCAACGCGATCAGCGGCTGTGTGGCAATCAATCCGAGACCGGCGAGCACAACCGCGTCCTCCGCGACACTCGCGCCGATGTTGGAAAACGGCTCGGGTGAGGCGTTCACGATCAATCGCGTGCCAGCCTTGGCCGCATGCGATGTCAGAGCCATTCCTCCGGCCAGCAAGCCCACCACGACGTCGAAGACGGGGTTCGCCTCACCGAGCACGGTGATCGCGAGCATCGCCGCGCCGATCGGACGGATCACCGTGTGAATGGAGTCCCACAGCGAATCCACCCACGGCACCTTGTCCGCAAAAAACTCGAGGAAAAACAGGACCCCGGCAACCGTGACAATCACGGGATCACCGAGCACCTCGAGTTGCTGGTATTGCGGCGCAAGAGTGATCCACTCCATACGGATCGCAAGACCCGCTACGAAGACAGTAAGGTAGAGATTGATCCCGGCCAGCGTCGCAAGGCCGAGGGCGACGCCCAGTAGCTCCAGCGTTTCCATTTGGCGGGAAGTATCGGCGATGCCCGGCGAATGTCATGCGACAATTCCGCGGTCCGTCTGGCATCGGGAGCTGCGCTCGTCTGCAAAACCGCTTCCTCCCCGCGGCAGCACGGCACCTTCCTCGATCGATAAAAAGAAAAAGCCCTCCCGCAACCGCGGGAGGGCTTTTCGAAGAAGGATTCGTTCCGGATTAGAACGAGAAGGTCACGGAACCGCCGCCCCAGAAGGTGTTCGGCTTCGTGCCAACGAGGCTGTTCCACTGGTAGCTGTAAGCGCCGTAGGGAGCGATGCTCACGACTTCGCTAAGCGTGATCGGAAGAGCCACACCGAGCTCGAAGTTGTTCGCGCCGTTGAAGGGCGAAGGCGGGTTCGACTTGTCGGTGTAGTTGTAGCGGAAGTTCGTTCCGAACGAGGCCCAGGGCGTGAGGGCGATCGCGTCCTTGTAGACGGGGACGTTCACGTCGACACGGGCTTCGAGGAAGCTGCCGGCCTGCTCGACGAAGCCACGATGCTGCGGCGAAGGACCGACGTTGAAGAAGTAATTCAGACCAGGAGTGATGGTCACCGGGCCGAGCTCGAAGTCATACGCCACACCGGCGCTGAGTTCGTGCGAGTAGAGACCGTTGGTGACGTTCAGGATCTGGTAGTAGGTGTAGCCGAAGCTGACCGCCAGTTTGCCAAAGGTGTGCGTGTAGGCCGCATAGGCGTCGAACTCCTTGTAATTCGTGTCGGTGAGACCGAACGCGAGCCAGGTGCCAACGGTCAGGAAGTCGTTCTCCGTGAGGTTGAACGTCACGCTGAGGTCGGTCCAGTAGAGGCTCGAGCCGTAGTTGGCAAAGCCGGGGAGGACGTTCACGCCGCGGAACATGTAGAGGCTGTCCCAGCCGGTGCTGAGAGCAGCGTTCCACCACTGGGTAGGCTCCTCTTCGATCGGATTCTTGGTTTCCTTGAAGGTCATTTCTCCAGCGAGGAGCGGGCTGGCGGAGACCAGAGCCGCCGCGCCGAGGACCGCAGCAAACTTGTTAGTGAGTTTCATAGGTTGGTTTGTTCTTTGTTTTAGGTTTATGCGCCCGTGGGAGGTAGCTCCAACCGGCTCATGCATGTTGGTTAGGCATGATGTCCACCCCAAAAAGCATGGAACATGCCAAGCGCTTTAGGAGGTCTCCTGAAGAGTGTCAAAACTTTTTTCCGACTAAATTTGAACATTTTCCGCGGACAACTGTCCCCTTTTGACCGCCGTTGGCTTCCTTAAGCGGCAATCATGCTGACATCGCCCGGCTGAATGCGCAGGAAAACGGTCTCGCCCTCGTGGTAGTCGAGCTCGACCACGCCGTCGTTCGCGAGGATCACTCCGAGTTCGAGTCCGTTCCCGCAAACCACGGTCAGTTCGTCGATTGCCCCCTTGAAAATCTCCACGGCAATGCGTCCCTCGAAGACGTTTTCCCCTTCGGACCGGGTGCGGGAGATCCGGATCTTTTCCGGTCTGAGGGAAAGGAGGACCTCGGAATCGGTGATCCTCGGATTGTCACGCACCTTCACACGGAGGCCTCCCTCGGTCTCGCAGTGGGCAAATCCTTCGTCGCGTCCCAACACCCGGGCACTGACGATATTGGTTTCTCCGATGAAGCCGGCGACGAAGCGGGTGGCCGGTTCGTAATAAATATCGGCGACGGTGCCGATCTGCTCGACATTGCCCTTGTTGATGACGGCAATTCGATCACTCATCGTCAGGGCCTCCTCCTGATCGTGCGTGACGAACACGAAGGTCATGCCAAGACGTTTCTGGAGGTGCTTGAGCTCGATGCGCATCTGCGCGCGAAGCTTCGCGTCGAGGGCGGAAAGCGGTTCGTCGAGCAGGAGCACCTTCGGCTCGCAGACGATCGCACGCGCCAGGGCGACACGCTGGCGCTGCCCGCCGGACAGCTGTGCGGGCCGCCTTTGAACGAAATCGCCGAGCGATGTCATTTCAATGACGCGGTCGACGCGGGACTTCACCGCCTGGGCGGGCACCCCCTTCATCCGCAGACCGAATGCGATGTTCTCGTAGATGGTGAGGTGCGGGAAAAGGGCGTAGCTCTGGAAAACCTGGTTGACGTCCCTTTTGTAGGGCGGGTCGCGGGTGACATCGGCGCCGCCGATGTGAACCGTGCCGGTGGTCGGTGAATCGAATCCGCTGATCAGCCGCAGACAGGTCGTCTTGCCGCACCCCGAGGGGCCCAGAAAGGTCATGAATTCGCCTTCGCGAATCTCGAAGTTCACCTCATGGAGCGCGACAAAGTCTCCATATCTCTTGCTGACGTTTCTCAGCTCGACCATCGCGCTCATCGGCGGCAGTTTGTAACGCCTTCGCGGCGGGCGCACCACTGGTTTTTCTCCGGCGGAGGAAGCGCGGATTTCGGATTCGACCTTCGCGGGTTTCGGGTTACCTTGTGGCAACCCCGGTCCGCAGCAAAAACCGGCAGCACCATGAAGCGCCCCCTTCGCCTCCTCCTCGCGGTCGCGTTGTCGCCGGTCGCCCTTGCGACGTGCTACTACGGTTACGAAAACTGGACCGGGTTCCTCGAGTGGCAGCAGGCGCGCAGCGCGCTGATCGAGGATGGCGAACCCCTTCGGATCGACTCGCTGCGCCCGGGTGCGCTGGCGGACGAGGACAACATGGCCACCGCCCCGGTCTTTCGCGAGTTTTTCACGCTTGGCAATCTCTCGAAGCTCCCGCTCAGCGAAGTGCGCCTCCCTTCGCAGAATGGACCGGGTTCGGAGCCGGCGGTGCGGGTCATTCGCCTCGCCCATCGGTTCGAAGAAAGCTTTTCCGGGGACACCCGGGATGCCGCCCAAGTCGTGCTCAACGGGCTCGCCCCCTTCGAACCCGTCCTGGACGCCCTCGCGGCTGCCGCTAATCGCCCGGAGGCAATCTGGCCGGTCGCCTTGTCGCCGGACCGGGGGTTCCAGATCCCGGTCCTTCCCCCCTTGCTGCGCTCGGCGGAGGTTTTCTCCGCCCGCGGAGTCGCCGCGCTTGCCGCAGGCGATCACGCGGCGGCGGCGGCGGATTTCGACATCATTACCCGTCTGGCGACCCGCTCGAACGATCCACCGCTCATGGCGGGCTGCATGGCGAGCGCGCGCATTCTCGATCAGGCGGTAAGTCTCGTTGAACAGGGACTTCTTCTCGACGCGTGGACGGATGACGATCTTCGCCACATCAGCCAGCGGCTCGCAGGCCAGCGTCCCCTCGACACCTTCCGCGACAGCCTGCGCGGCGAGCGTGCGCTGTTTTTCGAATTTTCGGACGAAATGACCGAACAGACGGCGCCAATGTTCACGATCATCGACTTTCGCTCGAAGCTCGCGGAGCACGTCACGCGGACCTTCTGCACCGTGCTCTGGAAGGCGCGGCCGTCGGGATGGGCCAATCGCGACCGCGCGGCCTACGCGCGCCTCTCGCAGGAATGGCTGACCCTGGTCATCCACCGCGATTTCATCCGTCCATGGGCGCTCGCAAGCTGGCATGCACGGCTGCGTGAGATCCGTCGCGACCCGTTGCTACTCTTTCAGATGCCCGTCACGGCGACGACACTGCCCACATTCGCCAGCGCCGCCCGCTCGGCCGCCTACGCACAGACCCGCATCGACCTTGCACGCATCGCGTGCGCGATCGAACTCCACCGGCGCCAGACGGGGCGGCTTCCCGCGGATCTCGCCACGCTTTCCCCCGGCATTCTCCGGTCCATCCCACGGGACGTGGTCGGCGGCGGAAAATACGCCTACCGCCCCACGGGGGCCCGTTCCTATGTTCTTTACGGCCGAGGCTGGAATGGTCGCGACGACGGTGGCACCGCAGGCGGCTCCAATCCATTGCTCGGCCCGCCATCGGCAAAGGACTGGGTCTGGGAAACCGGGCGTCTTCTCACGGCCGATTCCACGGATCTCAATCCAACGCCTTGAACCACCCGAGGCGCGACGGATTCAGGTTCGTCGTGATCTGTTTCACCTCGGTATAGGCATCGTATCCGTGGGTGCCGAGTTCGCGCCCGAAGCCACTCTGCTTGTAGCCGCCCCACGGTGCTTCGTTGAAGGTGAAGTGGAACGTGTTGATCCACGTGACGCCGGCGCGGAGCTTGCGAATGACCCGTTGCGCGCGGGCGCCGTCCTTCGTGAACACCGCGCCTGACAGCCCGTAGATCGTGTCGTTCGCCTTGCGAATCGCCTCCTCCTCGGTCTCAAACGTATCCACCACGAGCACCGGGCCGAAAATTTCCTCCCGGACGATCCGCGCGTCGGACGGCGCATTCTGGAAAATCGTCGGCGGCACGAAATTTCCCGCTGCGCGCCAGTCGGTGTAAGGTTCACCACCGCAGAGCAACTCCGCGCCCGACTCCTTGCCGCTCTCGATGTAACCGAGCACCTTTTCCTTGTGTGCCTTGCTGATCAGCGGGCCCATTTCGGTGCCCTCGTCCGCACCGCGACCGACCACGATCTTCGAGGACGCCGACGCCAGCCGTGGCAGGAATTCCTCCGCCATGCTGCGTTCGAGGAGCAACCGGGAGCCCGCATTGCACACCTCTCCCTGACCGGCGAAGATGCCGAACATCGCATACTCGAGGGCGACCTCCGGGTCTGTATCGGCGAACATGATGATCGGCGTCTTGCCGCCCAGTTCGAGCGACACGCGTTTCAGGTTGCCGGTCGCGGCCTGCATGATCTTCCGCCCGGTCGTCGTGCCGCCCGTGAACGCAATCTTGTCCACCCGTTCACTGGCGGCCAGCACCGAGCCGACGGGATCGCCCGCCCCGTAGACCATTTGCACGCTCCCCTCGGGGAAGCCGACCTCGTCGATCAACTCAAACAACAACTGCGCGCTCCACGGCGTGAGCTCCGACGGCTTCAGGATGCAGCAATTTCCGGCCGCAAGCCCGGGCGCGAGCTTCCACGTCGCCATGAGCAACGGGTAGTTCCACGGAATGATCTGCCCGCACACGCCAACCGGCTCGCGCACGGCCATTGACGTCATCGTCGGCTCGGGAAGGTCGAACGTCTCGCCGTGCGGCTTCGTTGCCAGCCCGGCATAGTAACGGAAACACGCCGCCGCGTCCGCGGCATCCGCGCTCGATTCACGCAGCGGCTTGCCATTGTTCGCCGTGTCCCGGCGGGCAAATTCCTCCGCATTCTCCTCGATGAGATCCGCCAGCTTGAAAAGCTTCGCCGCGCGCTGAACGGCCGGCGTTTCCGGCCACGGCCCCTCGTCGAACGCCCCGCGCGCCGCATCGATCGCAGCCTCCACGTCCTCGACATCAGACTCTGTCGCCACGCCGAGGACCGCATTGTCCGCCGGATCGTAAAACTCGCGCGTGCGGCCGGACCGCGCCGGAACGAACTCGCCTCCGATGTAGTTCAGCAAGGGGCTCATGCCGTGAATCTATCGCGCCACGGGACGATTTGCCAGCCGATCAGCGGCGAGGCTTCCAGACCGCAGCGTCAATGATCGACCAGAGATGTGCAATGCCACCGATGATCGCAGGAATGAACAGCAACCACCAGAGGGCGTAACCGATCACGGGCACGAGGAAAAACACCGCAGCCGCCAGGGGGCGTCCCTGAATCAACTGTCCCAACCCCGGCACAAGGAAACTCGCCAGCGCGGCGATGACATTTCCCGTGGAGCCGCGACCTGCTTCAGACATGGGAAAACCCTCGCAAATCGCCTTCCGCCGGTCAATGCGTCCGGATGTCAACTTTTGACATCGATTCACCGCGGCCCTAGCCTCGCCCGTTCCTATGCATATCCCGAAAGTCCTGGTCGCCGATCCCGTTTCGCAACGCGGCGTGGACGAACTCGCCGCCGGTGGCGCGCTCGAGGTCGTCGTGAATACCGGCCTGCCCGAGGCCGAACTCATCAAGATCATTCCCGATTTCTCCGCCCTCGTCGTGCGCTCCCAGACGAAGGTCACCGCCGCCGTTCTCGAGGCCGGGAAGAATCTCAAGGTCGTCGGCCGCGCCGGCGTCGGCGTGGACAACGTCGACATCGAGGCCGCCACGAAGCACGGCGTCATCGTGATGAACACCCCCGGCGGAAACACCATTTCCACCGCCGAGCACGCGTTCTCGCTCCTCGTCAGCATCGCCCGCTCGATCCCGCAGGCCGACGCCAGCATGAAGGCCGGCAAATGGGACCGCAAAAAATTCGAAGGCGTCGAACTCTACAACAAGACGCTCGGCATCCTCGGCATGGGCCGCATCGGCACCGAGGTCGCCCGTCGCGCAATCGCCTTCGGCATGCGCGTCGTCGCCTACGACCCCTACCTTTCCACAAGCAAGGCCCGCAGCCTCCAGGTCGAAGTGGTCGAGCAGATCGACGACCTCCTTCCGCAGGTCGATTTCCTCACGATGCACATGCCGCTCACCGAGGAGACAAAACACATGATCGACGCGCGGCGGCTCGCGTTGATGAAGAAGGACGCCCGCATCGTGAATTGCGCCCGCGGCGGACTCATCGATGAAGCCGCTCTCAAGGCCGCGCTCGAATCCGGCCAGATCGCCGCCGCCGCACTCGATGTCTACGAGGTCGAGCCGCCGCCCGCCGACTACCCTCTCCGGGGATTGCCCAACGTCGTGTTCACCCCGCACCTCGGAGCCTCCACGGCCGAGGCGCAGGAGAACGTCGGCATCGAGATCGCTCAGGCGAT
>CALGTD010000011.1 GCA_937901895.1 uncultured Spartobacteria bacterium
CGGAGCTCGTCGGATCGCCTTGCAATACCGTGCCTGATGGGGGCGGCGGCGGCGGTAGCGCATCCTGCGAAAACGCAGATCCGCTCAACAAAATCAGAAGTGCGAACCAACCGATAAGCCTCATTGCGAAGAGGAGGGTGCGTGCGAAGACTCCTGGGGCGGCCAGATTACATGCGACATCGGCCAGAACTTCGAGGCCTCAGCCTCAGAGAGCGGACTAGCTCCAACAATCTTCAGGCCAAAGGGATTCTCCGGGGTTGGGGTTACCTCTTGGAGATAGACTGACCAGTGAACGATTTGTGATTCGGGCACGGTGGTCGTATTCCCATTTCGATCCGTTTTTCGTTGGTAGACCGTCTTTTCGCCGCGAACGAGGAAGTTGAGAAACTGCGGATACTGCGTGTTATGAAACCGCGCGATCTGATAGATGTTGAACATCTGTCGCCGGTCGGTCTTCTGCCGTAGATCAACTTGGGCGTTAGTGGCTCCAGTGAAGTTGGCGAGAACCTCCTGTGAAAGCATTGGCTCGATGCTTGTCAGGTCGTAGTAACTCGGGAAGACGGTCAACATTCTGACAAGCGTTGTATCGAGAAACGCTTTAACCCGGCGGTCAGTCAGTCGATAGACCTCCGTCGTGTGATACTGGACATATCCCCGGTCATCACTGAGGACTGGCATTGGCCGGTGAAAGACCTGAAAAAGGGCGAAGCCGAGAACAACATTCCCACCGATCGAGATGGTGAGGATAAACAGCAGCCACTTGGAGACGCGTAAGCTGTCTTCATGCGCCTCCCAAAGAAAACGCTGCCGCCGCGACCGTGGCGGAACAGTCTCGTCGATAATCTCCTCCTTCGGGTTCAACATAGGTAGATACAGGCCTAGAACGAGTCACCGCGCGCATGGTTACTGGCGAAGACATTGTTCGTTCCCCAGTTACGCCAAGGTCCGGGCGGGACTTCCCATGTCTCAACAAATCGCCAGTCCGTTACATCTCTACCCGATAAGCCAAGGTAGTCACGAACCGCAGGTGAAACGTCGAGGCCGGCACCCCCATTGAGGTTGGGCTTTGGCCGTTCGTTGCCGAAAACATATTCCCAGTGATCCGTTCGAAACGGGCCGCAGTCCTCCCATTGCGCATAGCAGACGCGGTCGCCTTTCCGGATCGCAACCCAGCGACCCTTGCACACACTCTGGCCATCACGTTTGAAGGTCCTGGAGAACCACGGAATCACATGCTTCGCTTCCGGCTTCGTCCCCTTCTTCGTGATGTCGTTGTATGGAAGGGCGACGTAGAAAGGATTTTGGCGGGGAGTGAAGCCTACAGGAATCCATCCATCCCGCCGCGAAGGAGAATCAACGCCTCCAAAGTTTGCCAGCCATGACTTGTCCCAACTGCTCTTCGTATTGGGCACAGGATTGTTCTTCGTGGGAAGCTCGCCAACCCAGAAGACCGTGGTCACGATATTCCGCTTCCACGGGTAGGGAGATGTTGGAAGCATGCCGGGGGGACGCGTGAAGTCATAAGAAGGCAGTGAATCGTCTCGGATATCCATCATGGGCTCGATGGATTCTGCATAGTTGAAGACCATCGGGTCCGGCTTGTGGGCCTCCGGGGTAACAAGGGGTAACCTTATATGAAGGGTCCCATCCGGCTGTCGGATAGCTAGGATCTCCCCTGCATGCGAAACAAGGCAGAGCAGTCCCATCACTACGGCTGCACAGGCTTGACGTCGCATTGGGAATTCTAGGAATCCCACAACAAAGCGGCAACAGGTTGACCGAAAACTTTTCGACCCTACTCTTCCGATATGGAAGCACTCAACATCCGTGCGATTTACGGCGGGGCACACGGTCAAGGTTCGTTGGGAGAAGTTGGTGTCGGCGATCTCTCTGAACTGACCAAAACGGCCGGCGCAATGAAAGGAGCCGGTGAGAAGGGGGGCTCCCTGTTGGATATGATTTCCGGAGCGATGACGGCCGCCGCGCTCGGCAGAGGGGCATTCAAGAAGGTGGCGTCCTGGGCGGGCAAAGGGGTGAATGCGGTCAAGAACTTCGCCAAGAAGACGCCCAAGGGGCTTCAAGCGGCTGATGATATCGCCGCCGGCGCAGATGACGCTATGAGGGCAACCGGCAAGGGAGCGAAAGCGATCGGAAAAGCGGTAAAGGGCGTCGAGCTTGCGGATGACGCGGTGAAGGCCACCGGATTCCTTGCCAAAGCGGGGCGCGCCATTTCGACCGGTGCTAAGGCTCTTGGAAAGGTTGCGGTTCCCGTGACTGTGATCACCTCGAGCGCCGAAGTTCTTGCCGGGGGCCGCGCGGTCGAAGAGGGAAGTTTCACGGACCGTCTCTCACAGTCTTTCGATGGCGTTTCCGACAATTTGGAGAAGAAGGGGGCACTCGGAATCGCAGCATCGACCGCAATCAATAGTGTGAGGGATTCTACGGTTGTTGGTGCTTCGGTCGTTGAAGAGACGGTGTCCTCGATGTCGCAAGCCGTGAAAACAATTACCAGTTCCGAAGCGTCTATCTGGGATAAGATTGGCGCTGGCCTCGATGTTGTCGGGGCCGCTCAAATCCGGGGCTTTGAAATGGGTGCCGCTCACGTGGTTGGAGGGAAGATCGATGATTACTTCCAGGCGAAAAACGACCGGGACAACGCCGAGCATCAGCGCAAGTTGGAGACAATGATCGCTGATCGTGTGAGCCGGATGAGCCCGGAAGGTCGCGCGCGATATGAAGCTGCCCGGAGTCGCATGCCGGCAGCTACCGCACCGAGTCAACAGCCGGCTCAGGACAAGTCCAACGACAACAGTCTGCCCTTCGGATTGGAAGTCGCGACGGCTATCCCGTCCGGGACGCGTCGGATTGATCGGAACCCTGCTCTTGAGCGTGCCGCCGTCCGTTCACTTTGATCTTTCGATGTGCGAGGGCGCATTTCCGCTGAATTATCTCGATCTGCTCCTCCTCAGGAGGAACGATCAGAAATAGGGATGCAAGCAGAAGGATAAGGCGCATAAAGAAGCCGGGCTGCTGCTCAGGCGGCAACATGGCCATGACTTCCGCGATCTGCCTGTTGAGTTGCTGGGCGTCTTGAGCCGCCTTCCGCTTCCGCCGGCGTCGCCTTCGCTTTGAGGATTGAGTCGGCGAGGTATCGGAATCCGGTTTTGTTGCAGGCCGAGCCTGAACGTGTCGAACGGTAACACGTCGCACCTGCTTCTGTTGAAGATCTGGAGCCGGCGATACGTATGAAGGCCCCTGAGGGATATCTTCACGAACAGGTGTCGGCGCTGAAGCATTCGTAGCTGGCAGCTCCATGCCGCGGAATCGCCGAACCCTGAGAACCTTGTGGCCGGGCCGAGTGTCGAGCGGTTCCGTGATCGGGACAATCTTCGGAGACGCGGTAGCAGACATCGTAGGAGGATAGGTATGCCCCGCGCAAACGGCAAGGGGGCTACCGTGAGATGATGTAGGCGATAAAGCCGAACAACATAAGAAACAGAAATTCGGCCAATGTCCCCGTGCTGTAACATCGAAGTGCAAGTCGAGGGCCGTTCGGCGCGAAGATGGGAATGCCAGACTGCGAGAAGGCGTCTGCAACTACGTGAAGCACGCCATTCAGGCAAAGGAACGCCAAAACGTCCTGAGCAAGGAACAGGCTGCCAAAGAAGGCGAGGACCCAGCACAGTAGACTGTGGCTCCAACCTCGGTGAGTGGATCGGAAGATGCGCTCGAGGCCATCCGGAAGCCAAGCCAGAGGCGCGGCAACAAGAAAGGACGCCGGGTCTTTCGTGATAGCGTAAAACGCGAGGACGTTGAATGCGGAATGACTTCTCCAAGTCATTCCGCGAGATACGCACTACCGACTAGGGCGAAGCGGTTTCGCCGATACCGGGCGAGCCAAAGGGAAGATCATCGAAATCTTCGTGGGTCGGAAAAACAATCTTCTCCCGACTGCGGAAGAGTTCACGGAGTCGCGCAAAACCGCGATTTTGAAGCTGGCGGATGCGCTCACGCGTGACTCCAAACCGGTCACCGATGTCATTCAACGAGCAAGGCTCATCTCCATTAAAACCAAACCGCGACTGAATAATATCTCTCAGTCGCGGGTCCAGTTGATCCATGAATTCGTAAAGTTCCGTTAGAAGCTCATCCCGACCGACCGCCTCAGCTGGATCGACCGCTTTTGGATCGGCGTAGATTTCTCCAAGAGTCTTCCCATCTTCGTTGACGCTCATATCGAGTGAGCAGGTGCTGGGGATTCGTGACTCGAGAGCTTGAAGCTTTTCGTGGAGTTCCGGGTTGTCGGGATCTTGCCGGAGTGCGGAGCGAGCTGCTTGCACCTTCCGTTGTGCGCTGACGCTAACGCGAATCGTCCGGCTGTGCGCCCGGACTTCGTTGCGAATCGATTCTTTGATCCAGTAAACGGCGTATGTGGAAAATTTGTTGCCGAGGTCTGGATCGTAACGGTCAACAGCTTTCATCAGGCCCAGATTCCCTGCCTGGACGATGTCCATGAAGCGGGAGGAGGTGATCGGCTCGTATTCCTTCGCCGTCGCGACAACGAGCCTGAGGTTGCTGGTGATCAGCCGACTTTTCGACGTCTCACATCCGCTCCTTGCAGCTCTGGCGATTTCGAATTCCTCCTCGTCATTGAGCAGAGGATGCTTTGCAATATCCGCCAAGTAAGCCTCGACCGTTGTCATGGCACGTGTCAGTAAGTCGTGGGAGGTTTGCTTACAAGCTTTATATCGGATACCCCATCGGATATCCCATCGCAGCTTTTCGGGTAGGGGGTCATAGTTTCCACGAACGACCGTAAGGAAACCACCCGTTGACAACAAGCGCAAGCATTTTGGTGAGGATCATCCCCTTGCCGGTTCTCCCGGAGGTTCCTATTCTGCCACATGAGCAAGGCGCGCAAGCTGATCTCCGCGATGTCGCTGCTGGCGGTGAGTGCGATGGCGGAAGAAGCCTCGGATGCGGTCACTCCGTCACTGGTTACTCCGATTGATCTTGTCCAACAGGGTTACGTCTCCACGTATCTCGCGGTATCGGGGGACATCGAGATCAAGGATGCCGATGGCAACGTAACCAGTCGTCCGGTAACCTTTCCCGTGTGGGCGCGAAAAAACGCAATCGCAATACCACCGGACAGGATCGCTGAGCTCCAAGACCTTTGTGAGTCGCTCAAAGAACAGGCACGCAAGGAAGCTGAATGCGCGGCTGCCGCCCAAGCTCTGAGAAAGCGTTGGGCCGCTTTCATGGAATCCATCTCCGCAAACCAATGGAGCACACCAAACGAACCTTAGGTCGAGGACTGGCGGGGCTGGCCATTGCAACTATCGCAGTGGGGGCTGTCCTTGTCTACGTATACCCCCGAGTTGTTCCGCCGGCGTCCATGTCGCCGGCATCAAGCCAGCAACAACCGCCATCTGTCGCGGAAGTCGTAACGACTCCAGCAAAGATTGATGTCGAGGAATTCGAATCGGAGCTCATGCCAGTGCCGCCTCCGCCACCGGAATCGTTGGAGCAATCCCTGGAGATTGTCGAAATGGGAGAGTGGAAGCCGGTTGTGGAGGGAATAACACCGCCAGGGTGGAAGGTAGCGCCAGATCCCGAACGAGAACTCGAGTATTCGGCGCCCGGAATCAAAGTCCGCGTTCCTGTGTATCGAATCGTCCCCGAGGATGGCTCGATATACATTATCGAGCCCGGTCGTGAGTCGGGTTTCGACGTTCCCCAAGTTCTGGCTGCCTCAGCGTCGCGAATGGAAGAGGAGGCTGCCATTTTTGAGGCCACCGCCAATGCCCTGCAAAAGCTGTTGCCGCCGATGCCGTTGATTCCGAGTGAAGAGGAAATCAAAGGGGACGGATCGAGAGAGGGTAATGCCGGAGACTTTGAGGAAGACGAACTGCCGACGCACTAAAGAGGCAGATCTTCGAGGAATGATGCGGCATCGGCGGCAGTAATCTCGCCATTGAGCATCAAAGCGGTCGCGCGGTGGATGAGGCTCCGAAAGCCGCGGGAGGCATTATACTCACGGATTTTCTCAAGGCCCTGTTCCTCTACCATCATTGCGGACACTGCTCGATCGATCGGCAAAAACTCCGCGACCAAATGTTGGCCGAGAAATCCGGTGAACCGGCAGGCCTCACATCCTTTGGGCTCACCGATCCTGGGGGTGGCTACCTTGACCGCTGGAAAATTCGCGTAGTCGTCGGAGGTGGGTTGTCGAAGCTGCCGGCAATAGATGCAAAGGCGGGGGACAAGTCGCTGGGCAATACTCAAAACGAGGCAGTTCCGGAGCGCGACAGGATCGATGTCAAAACTGCCGGTCAAACGCAAGATGGCGCCGGTCGCGTCGTTGGCGTGGGTGGTCGTTAAAACTTTGTGACCCGTGAGAGCTGCCTGAATCGCGACCTTCGCGCTGTCGCGATCCCGTAGCTCGCCGACTAGCAAGACGTCCGGGTCCTGGCGGAGGATGTGCTTCAAAGCCCGCTCCCAACCCCAATCATTTTCCGGGTTCACTCCGATTTGCACTGCATCCGGAAAGTGCTTTTCTACCGGCTCTTCGACGGTGAATAGTTTTCTCTCCGGAGAGTTCAGTTCGCTCAGTAGAGCGTAGAGAGTCGTCGTCTTACCGCTGCCGGTCGGGCCGCTCACGATGATCATTCCAATTTCGCGCCCCAAAGCCCACCGCAACGCTCTCATCTCGTGAAGCGAAAGACCGAGCTTTTCGAGTCGTAAAACCTGCGAATTGAAGATGCGGCAGACGCCGGTTTCGAGACCGGAGCTCGTCGGCATTGTTGAATAACGCTGGTCGTAGCGGACGCCCCGATAAACATAGTGATGCGCTCCGTCCTGCGGCCTCCTGGTCTCATCGGGAAGCATGTTGCTATCGAGCTTGAACGTGCGGAGGACGTCGACGTATTGCGCCATATCCAAAGGCGACTGCATTCGCATGACGCCATTGATTCGAAAACGGACGCGAGCAGACTTGTCCTGCGGTTCGATATGAACATCACTCGCACGCATTGAAATCGCCTTCTGAAGGATGACATGCCAAAGTTTTTCCTCAGGCTTGAGGGGGCCCCAACTGTTGACATTGAGCGAGCCATCACCGCTTTCACGCTGAGGTGCATCCTCGAGGGCAACCTTGGCATCTTCGTAAAGCTTCTGAAATGCGTCCGGAGTGCATGCGCAAACGACGGCTTCCTTTCCGGTCTCTTGAAGGACGGCCTCCACGACTTCTCGTCGTGTAGGCACTGGTGTCACAAGCCAGACTCGCCGCGTGGTTACGCCGAAGCTGACCGCTTCATCCGTGGTCTTAAATCTCAGCAGGCGAGTCCCGCAATGCGTGCGCGAGAGCACAGGAATGCGGCTATCCCATAGAGCGTTTACGATGTAACTGACGCGAGGATATACAAATCCGGCGCCCAGCATGGACGCCCATTCGCGAGGAGGCGTCAGAATTGGATCCGGGTGATCCTCTGGCGTGCATTCGAGCAATGCGGATGTTTTCGCAAAAGCATGCGGGGAGTAGATGACACATCGAACGGGATCATCTGGAAAACGCGCGGCCGCGGCCGCCAAGACATCGATCTCCTCATACGGATTGACGAGAGCGAAGACCAATACCGGGTCATCCTGGATGAGAACCGTATTGTGCTCGGCCTGAAACTCGAGCATCGCCGGATCATGAGCCCGTGAGGGGAGCAGCGGAGTGTCAGATCCAAAAAGAACAGAGGTGTTAAGACCAAGATCAATGACGCAGTCGAGCCATGACGACTCGTCGATAGATGCGTGTTCGCGAACCACGGCGCGAACAAATGGTGTTCCGTCACTCGTCCACGCCTTAGCCTCCGCCATCAGCACGAGGCCGTTAGCAATGGCCCAACTTTGTAGATTGTCCATGAACTACCGGGTGAGGCGCCCGCCAATGCCGCGGCCGAGTCCGCCAATCGCGGAGCCAGCGCGACTAATGCCTTCGACGTAAACACTGCCCAGACCGCTTCCCATGGCGTTCTGGAGGCCAAGAAGTGACTCAGTCACCTTGTTGAAAAGCTCCTCGGAAGCAAACCCTTGCCGCCAGCGCATCGAGATAGCGGGCGCGAGCGCACCGAAAGAAACCCCGGCTCCAACAAGAACTGTGACAATCATGCTCCCGAATAGGAGACGTCCCAAAAAGATCATCGTGTAAAAGATTTTGCCGAGTTCTGGAACGAGACCGGCAGCGCCGACCAACAATGAATTGACGCATGCGAGAGCCTGCACAACGGCAGTCGCATAACACGAGTTAAGAACCGCCGCAAAACTCACAGCGTCGCTTGCGTTCTCGACAGTGACCAGAGGAAAGAGCTGATCAAACATCTGATCCACGAAGACAAAGCCGATCGCGCTTAATATGTAATAGAAGCAGGGGATCAGCGACAGTCCGGTAATCACGGTCAGCACTTGCGACCACAGACCCTCGAAGGACTTGAAATAGATGAGCGGCAACAATGTCATCGCCAACGCCACGACGACATCGAGAACAATGACACTTGCAACGAGAATGGCAATGTAGCCGAAAACAACTGCGATATACCCTCCAAGCTGCCACTGAGCGATAGCGAAAACAGTCGTAATCACCTGGAATGGCATGAACATGTAGATGGCATTTTGGAGAATGCGCCCAATGGTCTCCTCATTGATAAGGGGGAGACGCCAACCGCCTTTATCCTTTTCTTTAATGACAAACTGAGGAAGACTTTCGCTGGCGGTGGGGTCATTCCAAATACGAGCCAAAAGGCTCGGGACTGAATACTTGTATTCGTTGGCCGGATCGATCGTCCGGGGTTGCTCCTTGGTGGGGTCTGGAGGAGTGCCAATCCATGCAGCCCAGTAATATAGCGGCTCAAGCGAACGATCATCACCGCCGGCCGATCCGAGTTTTGTTAGTGCGGGATTCTTACTGCTCGAGGCAGAAAGGTTGTTCACGATGATGTTCTTCCCGATGACGCGACCCGCATCGGCAAGCGCGCGCGAAGCCGTGACAAAAACATTCGTGCTCTTCGCGCTCATGTTCTCGTCCACGGATTTGTTCATCGAGAACGTGCCGCGCAGGAAGTAGCTGACGGTTATCAGAATGAACGTCATCGTCGTGAGTCGTAAAAACTGCTCAGCGATCGATGCCCGCATCATGATTCTGACGCCGATGAATGTAATTTCCGCGATCAGCACTGGGAGCAAAATCGCGTAGTAGATGGCACTTGCTTCCTTCTGAAGCGTGATCCGAATGCGCGAAGACCATTCGGGAACGGTATCAACGATACGGGTCGATAGGTCCTGGAGAGTCTGGATTGCGCCGTTCTGATAGTTGTGTGCGCCGAGGGCTTGGTGGATTGCGGTCAGAACCGGGGTGTCCTCCGCGTTATTCTGGTCGTTCTGATCGGGCGATTGGGCGGCCGCAACAAAGGAGGTCACCAAAAGAAGGAAGAGAGCGCAAAGGATACGGCCCATGTGTAAGAGTAGGACTCCCATAGAAAAGCGGCAACCGGGATGACGTTTTTGGGAAAGCTGCCTATCCTGAAAGGATGGCTGTCTCTTTCGATGACATCGCCCGTGAGGCGGGCACAGCTTGTGGTCGCGGCGACCTGATGGGTGCGGCGAACATTCTCACCCGTGGCTATCTGGCTTGCATTCGAGAGAATCATCCCGTTCCGGATGTCCTCGGCGCCGCGTCATTGCGCCTGTTGATGGAACATGTTCAGTCAGGGGAGCGAGTGACACGTCGCATGTCAGCGCCAGATTCACCGGGCGTCGCGCCCGTGCTCGAGAAATTTGTATTTGAGAGATCCGAACCTGGGGGCGAACAACTCGACGGATACGAAGTCCTGCGGGTTGCGACGGAACGAAGTCGCGACGTGATTGGTGGCTATTTCTTGGGTCGGGAGATCCCCGAAATGACAGCGGCGGATGCCGTATTGCTCGGGACTGTGCTCGAGAACGGAGGTATGACCCAACGTCTTGACGACATACTGACCCGCACGAATGCCGCCGCTGAGATTGCGGCAGCGCAGTTGACTGAGTCGGTTGACGATTCGCTTCAACGGGACACTCTGCCCGATAGAAGCCGCAAAGAGGCGGTCATTTCAAACGGAGGACGCTATGACAATACTATGTGACCGAAAGCAGCTATTTGAGCTGACGCCGAAAGCGCTTTCCCAATTGGAGAAGGTCTCGGTCTATGAGGACCTTTTCATTGAAAACCTCGCGCGGGCAATGAACCAGCCCCAGACGAGTGATGTCAGTCAGCGCGGGATTCGACGCCACAATGAACAGATGGCGGAACAGCTGAGTGTGACATTCGCTCATCCAGCCCTGTATTCGCAGGGCGCCGACATGCTTTGTGCTCTGACGCATATTGCCCTGGCGGACCAGTCTCCATTCAAGGAATCCGAAATGACGGAGCGCGAGCGCGAGCTTTTGAATCAGGTTCGAATAGCGGTTGGAGAATTCAAAATGGAACGTCCCCAAGTGGCGACCATGGCACTCCACCTTGGCAAGATCCTCAACGATGCTCGAGAGACAGGAGAGCGACGCGACCGTGAGTTCGGAACGCACTTTTTCCTTACGGAGGGTGGCGACTTCCGATTCGAAGACATTAAAATGCCGAAGGAGCTCCGGAAGCTGGCGGCACAGGACATGCCGGCAGAGTCGGCTACGTGGGTTGCGGAGAAAATCAACGGACGCCTGACCGCTACCTTGGCAGCAAAACCGAAGATCGGGGACATCTTCACCGGGGCCTTGAAGCTCGGCAACGAATGCAGCACTCCCGAGGAAAAGATGGGCGCCTTCCTCGGATTCATGGTTGCGAACATGGCTCGGCTCGCCATTGGCCGGCCATACAAGGAGTCGATTTCACACCGGCAGGCGACTGCACTCATGGCACAGGACGCCCTCGCACGCACCCTCCCTCAGGTGAATAGCATCAAAAGCCGTGAGGATGAGGGAATCGCCGGTCCGCCTGCCGATCCCGCTTCAGTGGCAGCTTCCTCTGGTGTTGAAATTCCCACGCCTCCCCCGGTCATCCCGGAGGCTCCTCCTCCGCCTGGGGAAAAGCCTGTCGTTGAGGAGCCCGCCGGCAGCACGAGAGAGCCAGAGGTTGGCAGCGAGCCCTACGCGCCACCCGTAGAACACCGGGAAGAGCACGTAGCGCACCCGGAACCCGATGATCCGTTGATCAGCGAGCTCGCAGGAGAAGGTGGAGGCACGGGCTTTCCGCATGAAGAGCCTTCGCCTGAAGAGGTCCGCGCGGCAACGCCCAGCGAATTGCACGATGAAAGTCATACGTCGACGCGTTTTGCCGCGGAACGAACGGCCGCATCGTCACTGCGAGGAACCCGTCCCATAGGGAGCGGGGAACTGAACCTCGAAATGGCAGAGAAGATTGCGGACGGAAAGCCCAGGACCAAGGCTGCCGGTGAGCGCCCGACGAAGGCTGTTTACGCAGAACACGAGCAACCCCAGGAAGAAAAGGCGTAAGCTCAGCCCTCCCGCTCTGCACCTTGGGGCTTGGTCTTTTGCAGCATGAGCGGATTGCGAAGGCGATATGCCCCACGCTCCGCAATGACACGTCCGCGTGCATCCTGCTCGTGATCGAAAGCCCAATCAAGGTGGCCAGCTAGGTAGTCACACGGCTCGCGCTTGGATCCCATCGCGAAAGCGGGACACGAGAGAATCAGCTGTTCTTTCGCGCGGGTGATAGCGACATAGAAAAGACGCTGAGGCTCATTCGCCGGTAAGCGCTCTTTCGTGTGGGGTCTGTTGCCGAAAGCCTGGTCACTCGCATCCACAACCCAGACGAACGGCCATTCAAGGCCCTTTGCGCTATGGACCGTTGAAAGGGTCACGCACGTCTCTGGATGAATGGGATCAATGCGCTCTTCGATCTGGAACGCATCGAGGAATTCGTCTTTCGTTGAGGACGCCATCTGCGTGCAGATGGCACGCAAGTCGATGACTCGTTTATCGTGGTCCTTCTTGTATTTACGCTGAAAGACGGGCGCCAATATCTCGGGCAGTTGCTCGAAGAGAACGGAAGGAGGGGTGTGGCGAACGGATTCGAGCAACAAGTGAAGTTCTGGAGTCAGTTTCGGAATGAGCCGCGGACACTCCGATACGCGTGTGATCAGGGCAGGGGAGTAGGACGGAAAAAAGCCGGCGACGTGTTCGATTGCGAACGTATCTGCGTGGTTGAATGCGGCGCGAATCAATGACGTCGCATCGCGAATGTGGGGAGATTCAGCAACGGTGCGCCCATGGTAAGAGCGGTAGTCGATATTCCGGCTCTTCAAGGCCGTTTCAACACGTCGCAAAGCGCGCGCGGTTCGCGAGAGAACCGCTATATCTTTGGGTTTCCATCCCTTCTCGAGAACCTTGGTGATCCAGTTCGCAACGCGATCCGCCTCCGCAATATCGTCGTCGTGTCTGAAGCCATAAACGAGCCCGCCGGAACCGACTCCTGATCGCATCGCGATCGGGCGGTCCGTGTCACGGAGAACGACGTTCGCAGCGTCGAGAATTTTCTGACCGGACCGGTAATTGGTCCGCATGGTCAATACCGTCGCGGACTGATGTTTTACGAACTCGTCGATGAGACGATTATTTGCCCCGCGCCACTCGTAGATCGATTGGTTGCTATCACCAACGCAAACCAGGCGTTCGGGGTTGAGCAGGGACAGAAACTGGTAGTTCAACGCGTTGCAGTCCTGCATCTCATCGACGATCACCCGACGCCATCGATCACGAAGGTTCTCCGCATACTGAGGTTGCGCGAACATGCGTGCGGATACCTTTTCGAGCAGTCCGTCATAATCTGTGGAATTTCGATCGTCCAATTCACCGCGGTATCGAGTGATAAGCGACTGGAATGGGACAACCAAGTCCTGCGCATCTCGCACCTCCGGAGGTAGGAACAACGTGTTGCGTGCGATAGAAACAAGATCCGGAACTTTGCGGCCGCCAATCTCGTTCGGAAGACCGATGTCCCGCGAGATCTGACGAATCAATTTGTTGCTCTGGCGTTCGTCGAGAACGCTGAAAAAACGCGATCGAAGACCGAAGGCACGCGGCTCCTCTCGAATGAGGGCATGGCATATCGAGTGAAAGGTGCCTGCCGTAAAGCGAGTGGGTGGTATCCCGGTCGCGTGCGCGAGTCGTTCCGAGAATTCCGCGGCCGCCTTTCTCGTGAAGGTGACCATCAGAATTTGCTCCGGAGCTACTCCATGCTCGATGTTCCAGCTGCAATAACCGACGCAACACCTCGTCTTACCCGAACCGGCCGTTGCGTAGAGCAGGATGCGTGGATCCTCGCACTTGATGAACGCGAGCTGTTCGTCATTGAAGCGAGAATCCATGGCACATGACGACGTCAGGAAACAAAATGTGACGCGAAAGCAGCCCGCTCATTGGGAGCCGGCTGCTCACGGACAACCCCCTTGGTCTTGGGGATGATACCTGTGCGCCGGCCATCAGGTATTTCAGCGGGTTTCGAGAGCAGGACGTTATATTTTACCGGGACGCCTGTATACGCATCGAGCGGAGGCTTCGCGCTGGGACGCTTTTCGACATCCTCGAGCAAGGTCTGGTATTCGAACTTCGCACGTGCGATTTCCTCATCAAGGGGAGTGGAGCGGTCCTTTTCACGCTCCAAGCGTTCATGGATTAAATTGCTGCGTTCGATGTCGAACTGTGCCGACTCGATAATCTTAGGGAGATTCGCTCGCGCCTTCTTCGTGATATTTACCAGAGCATTCGGTAGTTCATCCGCTGCACACCATTCTGCGATGTCATCGCCAAAGTTAATGCGCCAATACTCGCTGGTGCGTTCGATCTTCAAAGGAAGGCCAGCGAGGGTGCCCAACAAACGGGATTCGTCTCGGGCCATCGAAAAGCTAATCCTTCTGAGGGCAATGTTAGCTTCGTCAATGCTCTCGTAGGTTTTACCTTCGAGGGTGAGGATTTTCAGAATGGGCGTATCCATCCCACCTTCCTCTTTGAACTTCTCGAAGAATGGTTCCACGCGTGCCAGTGTTTGTTCGGCTTTCTCGCGACTTTCCAAATACCAGCGCATGCTGCGCTCCAACTCTGAGCGTTCACGCTCGATAACCTGTTTGCGCGTAATCAGCGTATTGACCTCGCTCCGCAGGGTCAGAAGCTGTGCGCTCCGTGGATCTGTGAGTTCAGCCACAAGGTCATTGATGTTCGCCTCAAAGTCATTGATGTCTTGAATGGCGCGCTCGGAACGGGTCGCACGCCAGATCGCGCTGAACGAATTTGCCTTGCGAGCACAATCAGTGATGATTGCCGATTCGCCAGAGCCTTCCGTAATGTAGTAATACCGGAAGCAGGTATCCCACATATTCCCTTGGCGGATCATCCGGCCGTTACGCTGGATAATGCTGGCCGGGTTCCACGGAATATCCAGATGGTGATCGGCGATCACACGGTCCTGGACGTTGCGCCCCGTGCCGAGTTTTGCGCCGCTTCCGATAAGTAGGCGGATCGTGCCAGCTCGGGCACCTTGATAGACTTTCTCGAGCTGAGAATCGGGAACATCGTTAATGAAGACGCATTCTTCGCGCTTCAACGCTCCTGATTCTGTCACCATGCGAATAAGCTCGTGCGGGGCGGAGAAGTGGACTGTTTCGCCGATCTTCCTGCCGGTGACCGGGTCGACGATCTTTTCGGCAAGTCGATGGTGATCCAGAAACACGAGCTGGACGCCACGGTCCTTTTCCGTCGCGAATGCATGATTGGCAATGCGCTTTGCGCACTCCGCCAGCTTGCCGTTCTCAGGCGCCGGCAAAGTAGGATCAACGAGTCGCGGATCGACTGCCGAAAGGATCGCGTCATGGTAGATCGTGAGCGGATTGTCTAGGCTGGCGGGAACCCATATATGCTTCCCGGTGTCCGGATCCTGGAATCCCTTGCGGATGCAGTTAACGCGACGTAGTGCGTCGGCCGCCAACTCCTCCTGCGCAGGGCTTTTCGGACTGACAACGATTTCGGGTTTGCCACCGTGGAGCTTCGGACGTTTGACGTCGTCGACGTCACTTTCCATCACGGTGTCGACGACCGATGAAACCATGGCGCTGAGTTCCGTCGCGTTGACGATCGTATAATTTGGCTTCAGGACCAGCTGGCCATCGATCGTCGATGCGATTGCCGGATGCGACTCGCAGAACGTGTTTACCCAGTCGTAGAAAGATTCGATCTTCGCCTCCGCCAGGGCTTCCGGCTGAAGGTAGCGCTGATAATTGTAAAGCTCGGTGATAGAGCGGTTGAGCATTGTTGCCGTCGCCATCACGACGTTCAGATTCGGTCGCTTTTCGCGCAGCAGGCGAAGTTTGTTAAAGAAGTCCTCGGTGATCTGATTGCCCTGCGTCGAAAGGTTGGACGGCCCGGATGCTTCGAGATTCCGATAATGGTGAGCTTCATCGACCATCAACCCGTCGAAGCCGAGCTCTTCGAACGTATAGGGACTATCCTTTGCCGCCTTGGCGATCATCTTGTCGCGCTTCGCGATCAATTTTTCCAACTGGCGATTGATCTTTTTCTGTGCGGCTTTCGTGGTCGCGGTAAGGGCCTCCGCCCGGAGTTCACGGATTGCTTTATTATCCTCAGCAAGACCGTCATTCAGGCCGAGCGGGATCGCCTGAAAAGTTTCGAACGTCATTAGAACGACGCATTGCGCGGCGTTCCTGATTTCCTCGGCGGCTTCTCCGCGCGTCGTTTTGGTCAGGGACTTCGGGCCGGCGATGATCACCTTGAGGTGAGGAAACTTGTCCTGAATCTCCGCGGCGCTTTGAAGCAGCGTGCCCTTCGGAGCCAGAAGAGCGATTTTGTTGTTGTAGCCACGAACCAAGCGCTCGTTGGCAATGGCGGCAAGAACGAAAGTCTTTCCGGCACCGGTGTAGTGGTTCAAACAGAGATTGTTGCTGATGACACCTTTGACGATGGCGGAAAGCTGATGTTTTCGTGGTTTGAAGCCTTCTTTGAGTCCATAAAGTGAAAGAGCATCCGGATCGACGTATGGCCTCGCATAGCGATTAACCGTGGCGTTATAGATGCGGGTAATCTCGTTGGAGAGGTCTGCATCACTACGAACCCACTCGATGAATGCGTTTCGGAGGAGCGATGCCTTTTCGCTGGCGACAATCGACAGCCCCTCATGCAGGACAGGCTTGCCATCGGTGGGATCGGGGATGCGGATTTCAATCGCTCCACCACGGGTGAGAAGACCCTTGAAGATTTGCGCGCCGCTTCGAATCCGTTCGCCGTTGTGATGAATCGCGTAGGTGCTGTTGTTTTCCGTCGACACCGCTGCACGCGATTTCGATTGAACGGTGACACTCCAGCTGCCGTGCTCGTGTGTAACGGAAATTCCCTCGCCGAAGACATGTTTGGCGAATCGCTGGACGTAACTCTTGGGCATCCACGGGGACGCAGGAGAGAACGAGATTTCCTCGATCGGAATTGGCTCCGGTAATACCTTTTTGAGGTTTTCGACATTCGCCCGGAAGCGCGGATCAACAGCAGCCGCGGCTTGGGCGACCTCAAGTTTACTGGCGACATCACCGCTGAGGTATTCGGCTGCGAGTTGAAGCTTTCCTGTCCCTGGCTCCTCAAAAACGTGCGAAGCAAGTTCTGCTCGCGCCTGCTCCGGAGTGATTCCGATAAGATTGCCAATCGCTTCGAAATCGATGCGTCCCGTTGCGCGGAAGGTCGCATGCAGAGCTTGAACTGGATTGGAGGGGCGAACCTCCAGAGTGAGCGGCGGCAACGTAAAGAACTCAGACTTCGCCCACCCATCATTCGTTTTACGTTCAAGTGACCGAAGCACGGCAAGGTCCGCGGAGGCCCGGAACATGGAAATGTTATCTCGGTCCTGGAGCGGCCCATGTTCTGCAACGAAGCGGTCGTAGATTTGTTCGCACTCCTCGAGCGCTTTTTGGTATCTGGAAGTGTGGCCGGCAGCGCGAAGCAATGAAGCCTCTCGGGCTTTGTCTCGGATTTCGAGAACGTGAAGTGCCTTCGCTTCGTCGACGGGAGTCTTGAACTCGACTTCGCGGACGACTCCGAAGGGGTTGCCGTAGACCTTACCTTGGTGTCGGACATAACTGCCAAGCGGAACGCGTAAATCATCGATCGCTGGATCTCGGTCCGAAATTGTCGACGACGGCGTGAAAACGATGTCCGCACGTGTAGTGACCGCCGAAGCGACATCTCGCTTCAAGTTGTCAATGCCAACCGGATCATCGATCGGATAATGCGGGAGGGTTTCCGCGTAGGTGGCATGCGTATATGGGCAGTCGTCCTGCGCGGGCTCAGAACGCCGAATGGTAAATAGGAAATCCGATCGCACATGGCGCGATGCGCCGCAGTGATGGGAGAGGATTTCGAAATCCTCGTGGAAGCCCGCGCGTGCAATCAGAGCATCTCGCACCCCCGCATGGCGCATGTTGGAATGTCGCTGTCCGAAAAACTCCTGCCGCCGAAGCCAGCCGAAAAACAAGCCATTGGGGCGAATGGTGTTGCCCAGATTCCGAATGAAATCATGCGGACTTCCGCCCCAACCAAGTTCACCGCCCGATGCTGCCGATGGCGATTCGACGAGAAAGGCCATGTCGTAGTAGCCCTGCGAGAGGGAGAGCTTGTGCATTGCACCCGAACGAACATCGACGTCCTCATGCAAATATGAGGCGATCGCAGCCGCGATCGGGTCGAGCGAGTGTAGGGTAACCCGTGCTCTCCGCCGAAACTGCGGATGACAAACTGACGGAAGTGCTGGTGCCGGGCAGTTGAGAAAGAGGACATTTGCGCCACCAGGGGCATAGCGTTCGGTGGCCGCTTGAATACCTTCGATCATGGTCGCGTAAGCGCCGCCTTCGCGATCCCCCGAAGAATTGCCAAGCAAACGAGACTCGAAAAGCATGCTATCCGCGCCCGCGCGAAATGGGTCGAATGCTCTATGGTCTGACGGAAGAACGCCACCGGTGTAGAGAGCGAGCATTTCACGCTCTTTCGAAGTCGGAGTGCGGTTCTCCGCCATCAAGTCGGCGAGAACATTGAGTGCAGCTTCGTTTGCCGCACCGCGATCAAGCCGGGACATCGGTAGCGAAAAGCCCGAGGGGGGAGTCCAAAGCTTCGGTTCCGGGATCGCCGCCGCATCGGAAACAAACGTGATGGCGAATTCTTCCTCCTCCTCGACTTCGTCGCCCGTTGAGTTGGAAACGTCTTCTTCGGCCTGCGGTTCAATGATGGGCGGCGTCACCACTTCGACAACACCCGGCTGCGGTAACTCGTCAGCGGGAAGTCCCGTAGCCGATTCTTCGGAAATTGGGTTCAGCTCCTGGGATATCTGAGACGTAAGTTTTTCAACAGCGTCGTCAGGACCGTCGACGAAAAGCCCGAGTTCAAGTTGTCCAGAAAGGTTGGAGAGAAGCGTGCGACGCATGGAGCAGAGTGTGTCGTTAGCGGTTTTTGGTCAACCGGCCGTCATGGGAGGAAGTTTGTAACGAGAGGCTTTCGGGTATCTCGTTGGCGATGTCCACCGTTAGCGGATTGCCGACAATCTGTGGGGCAATGGGGTAGAGGTTGGGATTCTGCGCCCATTTACAGAATTCGAAGAACATGGTTTCGAAGGCCTCTTTCGGGTTCCCAGAGTAATCGTAGAGAATTCCACCGTGGGGTTGATTGCAGATCCGCGCGGCACTCCGAATCGTCGCATCACAGGATTGAAATTGAGCCGGGTGACTACCGAACCCAATGAGGAGCGAAGGCGCGGCGATTCGCATCCGATGACGAGCGGATTCATTGACATCTTCCATGCCGCAGTTGCAGTCGGAAATGATTACGAGCCGCGATCGGGAGAGGTTGGGGCGCGCCTTTTGAACGAGTTTGGCGGTGGTGGTGAGAGACGAGGAAGCGAGGTCGGTTCCGCCATCACATTTCATTCCGACAATGCGCCGGAGATCCTCCATTCGGCTCGCCGGGGAGGTGGAGCCATGACAAATGATGCCTGTATTGTTTCCGTTATTGAGAACCGCAACGACGGGAATGTTGAACTTTGCCGTTGCCTCCCGAAGAACGAGGAGGAATTGCTGGACTCGGCTCCAGCACGGATTCATTGAACCAGATCCGTCTATTGCGACGATGAAGTGATCATAGTTGGGCGCGAGCTTGCCGGTTTCGACAAAAGTCGGTTCGTCATTGAGGAACGGGGGTTCGTTGGAAAAGGGGTTGTCGAGACGGCGTGCAATCGCGCCGGGACTGATGATGGAGCCCGTCTGCGCAGCCACCTCTGAAGGCGGACCAGAATCCAATGTGGTGCTCGAAATGCTATTTGCCAAAAGTCGCTGGGCGCGGTCGATCAACTGGCGATTGTCGGAAAGCGCCGCTTGGGACCTTCTCAAATCTCCTTTTGGAACCTCGATGAGTTTGCCGTCGCCGGTGGCGCGGTTGTATCCGCGTGAGTAATGATTCTTTTCTTCGGCGTCATCGCGCGAAGAAGCATCAAATTCCTTGCCTAGCGGAACTTCCTGCGCGCCGTCTGGTGCGCCATGGCCATAGCCTTCTTCCAACGCATCCAGCAAATCTTCGAGAACTTCAGATGGCATTTGCTCGAGTAGCTTTCGAGCATCCTCAACCCCGGTGTCGCGCTCTTCCGCAACGTCATCGGAACGACGACCAACACTCCGCTCCTGCTTGTCGTCGGTTGGAGCATCGCCCTTGTGACCGATCGCGTCTTTCTGTGAGCGCGACGGTGACGACTCCGCCTCCTGATCTCCACGGCCAACTCCGTCGCCTTCCTCGGACCGGTTGCCATGTGAGGATTCTGCGGACTCCCCCGCGGAGCCTGCACCCTTTCCGGTGTCGTCGCGTTCGCTGCCTGTGTCGGACTCCTTTCCGTTTCCAGAGGATGAACTGGATCCCGAGATTCCTTCGGAGGGGCTGTCTTGCTCAGCGGATTCTCCACCGCCGTCACCATGACCCTTGCCGCCGCCGTCGTTCCCCTTCTCGGCGGCGCCCCCTTCCATGGATTGTTCCTGTTGCTGGCCCGATTTACCTTTTTCTTTCTGCTGTTTTTGTCGCTGTTTCAGGACGTCGCGAATCAGTTTTTTAAGCTCCTCAGGGGATAGTGACTTGCTGACGTCTTCCGCATTCTCGAGTTCGAAGTATTTGATGAAGCGATCGGCGATGATGTTGGCGGAAGCCACCCAATCACGGCTCGCCTCCTTGAGGGAAATGAAGTCGAACGGATCGTCAGGTTGTGCTTCGTAGCAAGCCAGAGCATACGGCTCGATTTCTTCAGCGAAGGCGCGTGCCCGAGGGTGTTCGATCCGGCTGGCGGCTGCCGTGTAATGATCGCGAAAGGACTTCGGATAAAGCGACGGGACCCAGAGGCTGGTCCAGAAATCGAGAAATTCGCGGTGTGGAGGTATGTCCACAGTGCCGTGGGCCTGTTCCGCCTCGCCACGCTTTTCGGAGATCAGATTGAAGAACTTCCGGAATGCGCCTGCACGCGACGGGTCAAACGTGACCGCGGCGCGGTCGATTCGCCAATCCTCGAGATGATTGATGACCTGGCTGGCGAGCGGATTGCGATAAGCCGGCCAGTATCGTGTCCATGCGGCATGAAACGCTTCGTGGGCAATGACCGCTGCTGCGCAGGCGCGTTTTGCGTCCTTGCTCAAGGGCGCCTCCACAAGCGTCTCCCCCAGGGCCTCCGTGAAAACGATGCGTTTTCTGATCAGGTCGTAGTAAGCCGTGTCGCTACGTCCATCCGGGACCAACTGAACATCCGTGACGCGATCGATCGCCCTGGGCACGGAATGGATTTCCGTGCGGGCAATATCAGTGAGTTCGGTTCTGAGCTCGTCGAGAGAGTCCACGACTAATCGGAAAAGACGGGAAGTGGGCGGAAATCACCAAGCGAACGAAAAGTGAGTAGGATCGCATTGAGATCCGAGGGACGGTAGGCAACGTCGGCAGCCAGCTCAGGAGTTAGCTCCCCTGCTCGAATGGCGCGGACCAGCACAGTGAAATGCGCGTTTGAGTCGATACCGAACGCGAGCACGACGTCTGGATCAGGAAACGTGTCGACCTGAGCGTATTCGAAAAGCCGTGTGGCAAGAACGGAAGCGTCTGTGGTCATGATTCGAAGAGGGTCGCCTGTCTGGTCGAGGTTTGCGCGCGTGAGGGAGCCTGTGCGCCATCGCTCACCGACTGGGCCATGGGAATTTCCGGGGCCTTCTGCTGTGCCTTTGTGCCCTTGGAAACGATGGCAGCTGCCCGAGCCATCTCGACGAGTTGGGCTTTGATTGCGGCGTCGGTCACAGGGACCTGCCTCATGCCTGTTACGATATGAACCTTGGTGGCGATAACCGGATACCACCGCCCTTGCTGGGAAAGAGCCACGTTCTGCCTGAGAAGGAAGTCGGAGTATGGGAGGTTTTCCAAGACTGGCTTCTTGTCGTCCGTCGCTCGTCCCGTGAAGACGGTGTCATTGCCATCAACGTCGGCCCGAAACACAACCGCCTCGCCGGTCTTGATGCCCGGATCAAAAAAGAGCTGGCGGGCAAACCGAGTCAGCGCCTCCTGAGAGGCGAACGAGATGCGAGCGAGTTTGTCGGTCGGAGTTCCGGGAGCGGCCGGTTCACGTGAGGCGGCCACAACGTGTGCTGTGTCCATATCCGGATCGACGTCTACTCCGATGCATTCGCCATTGGTCTTCTCATTGATGTAGCGATGTAGCGGAAGCAGGGCTTCATTGGTCAGATTTGCCGAAGACCAATTTTTGGAATTGAAGCTGCGATTGAGCAGATGGCGGGTCTGCGCGATCGTTTTAAGTTCCGCTTCAGGGTCCTGTTTGACGTATTTGGCGAACAGCTTCTGAAGATCCATTTCGCGCAACTTCGCCCGCGCGATCATAGCCTGGAGGGTGCCCTTGTTTCCGGACTCGTCATTATCGGCGAGGCTGTTGATCTGTTGCGGGGCAATGATCTGCGCGTCGCCGTCTCGCTCGAATGTGTATTGATCGAGAACCTTTTCCTCGATGGCGATGCTCAGGGCCTCGGCGAGAATCTCGCCATCAACCTCTTTTGCAGCATTCGTGACATCGAGATGTCCTTTGGACGACTCGAGCGCCTTTGAAGCCACGATATCATTGAAACGGCTGAGCAGCTGGGAGAGTGAGCGAACCGAAGGCTTCGGAGCATCAACCTGGAGCCCGAACGTGCCGGGGTGGAGACGACCTCCGGGCACGGCAGCATTCTCAAGTTCCTGTTGAAGGGTGCCGATCCGCTCGGCGAGCTGAAGAACGTCCGTTCCTTTGAGGACACGACCGACGAAGGGGACGCGGTCATCGACTGCAATCGAAGAAAGGTCCGTGGGTGCGGTTTTGTCCGGAGAGCGGGGATTGTTGGAGGCGACCAACGCCATGACTTCTTTGCCGAGGGAAGTGCCGTCTGAACGTGCCCCGAGGTAGCTGGCGATATATTCGCGATACTGATCAGCGTTGCGCGGGGTGACAGCGAGGCGATCGCAGCATCCGATGATGTCGGCGCCGAGAACCGAACGACCTTGATATTCCTCGCTTGGAGGATTGGCCGTGAACATGAACGCCGTATTGAACCCGAAGCGAACGCTCTCTGCACTGAGGAAGGTGCGAATCTCCTGCTGGTTGGCGACGTTGAACTTGTTGACCTCATCAATGAGGTTGACCATGTCGGCGTGCTGGCCAAGCCGGATTCTGCCGGGGTAGTGAACGGAGAACGACGTGGAATCGAGGGGATAGCCGTCCCTTTTCGCGATATCCGCCCAATCTTCCTTGCCGAGTCTTTCGTGGGCGTCGACCAGATCGCAGCCAAAGGTGTCCGATGCTTTCGAGAGGCGCTGATAATACTCGAGGCGGGCCGCCTGAGTTTGAAAGAAGCCCATACTCGCGAGGCCCTTGACGTAACTTTCGAAGTCGCGGTCCTTGGCTCGCATGCCACCGGTGATCAAATCAATGCGGACATCGGAGGTTTGGGACGGGGATCCGTCGATGATGTTCACGGCGATCCCGAGCACGGAATAGGCGGCGAGAACGGAATGGGTTTTCGAAGCACCGGTGGGGCCTTGAAGCAACGCGGGACTGTAGGCGCCGGGTCGGGAAATTCCATGTTGGGTGAGGATGTGAGCCATGTTGAGCTCAAGTCGCTCATCCCAGAACGTCATGGGGATGATCAGCTTTCGCTGCTGTTCGACCGCCTTGATAGATGCGACGGAACGAGGAACGGCATTGGGCAATCCCAGTCGCTTTGCAGCCTCCTGCCAGATTTCCTCGGATTGCGAAAACTTGGTGGTCTTGGGATCCCGACCGGAAAAAGCATTTTCGATGGCGGTCATTTCCGCTTGAGGGAGCGCCTGATCGAGAAATGCGTCGCGGATGATGCTGCCGGACTTCAGCCAATACGACGTCCGGAGAATGCGTTCTCCGCAGAACGTCGGCGTATCATACCAGGTTAAATGGGAAAGGGCTTCCCTTAGCGCATCGGCGACGGAGCCCTCTTCAAGTAAAGCGGAAGCGTGCATGTTAGGACCAGAATGTTTCGAAAACGCAGATGGTCAACCGACCTTGGGGTTTATGGGATACGGAGTGGCGAACCTCATGGGGTATGATAGGAACCCATTTGGAAATCTGTAAGGGGCGTGAGAAAGATTTCGGCAGCCGGCAGTAAGAGAAGCATGATTCAGGAAGGATGGATTCCGGTAACGGTGAGCGACCCGCGCGAGAGTGTGATCGTGGAGTGGGCAGCCGCGCCGGTGCACAACAGGGCGAAGCTCCTGAATTATGCGTTGATGTGGGCGACGCCGTGCCCGATTCGGTATTCTCTGGACCGCCTTGGTGGTCTTCAAGGGACCTGGTCGTTTCTGTTGGAAACCGAAGCGCCGCTGACGGCGTCATTGTGTGATGCGTTTCCGACGATCGATTTCGGAAAATATGAGACGGAAGCGGCCGCCGAGGCCTATTTGAGGCCGACGATCCTTGGGAAGTCGCGTTTTGCGCGAGACTTGGAGCGTCTGTTGAAGCGCCGGCGCCCCGAACATTTTGTGATCATCTTGAAGGATGTAGACCGGGCGCATCGTCGACTTCAGTTGGCAGTGCGGGACGTCCTGGCGCGACAAGCGGTTGAGGAAAACGGCCGCAAGCTGGTTTCGACCGATGGTCACAACTTCATTTGCTTGGTGAGTCCGCCGGCCCGGAAACTGATCCAGAACTTGAAAGCTTTGTTGGTGCCGGCTGAGGCGCGAGCACTGACACCCGAGATGCTTATTGACTGGCTGAGCTGGAAGCTGGCGGCGCAAGCGTCCAACGGATCCGGTCATGAGAGATCCATGGTGAAGATGCGTGTGGACAACGTGAACTTCTCGCAGCTGTGCTGGGAGCTGGCAGCGACGCGGAAGGCACCTGCCGCGCTGCCGGAATTCTTCGCGATGCTCGAAGAGGCGTTTTCCTCCTATGGGAAGGTGCCGCCACCTGCCGGCATTGAGAAGAAAAGGGATCGGAGGCGCTATTACCTGACGGGAAGCCGGGGGGATCTGACCTGGAGTTGGGAAACCGGGGCCCGGAGGATGACAGTGCCGATTCCGGCGAGTCTGATACTTCCGCTTTTCGAGGGACGTTCCTACTCTTAGGCATGTCCGAACGGAAGGCGAAGCGGAAGGAGGTCAAGCGGAAGCGACCGCGATACCTTGTCCGGCTGTCGTCGACACTTCTGGACATAGGACTCTGCATGCTGGTCCTTGCGCAGTTTCAGTTTCTGACCGGACCCTTGCCGTGGTGGATGCTGGGGCCTGCGATTCTGTTCTACTACGCGGGGTGCGAAGCCTGGTGGGGTCGGACTCCGGGGAAATATTTATGGGGAATTCGGCTCGCGACGGTGACCGGGGGGGCGCCGTCGCGAAGCCGCTTCATTTTGAGGTGGGCACTGAGGCTGTTGGGTCCGGTGATGATGCTATCGTGGAGGCGGGTGACCTTGCTTGATGCGCTCTGTGGAATGCGGGCGCGGCGATCGGAGGCGAGCATACGATCGGACCGGGAGGAAATCCTTCAACGTAGTTTGCGATGAAGCAGCCGGTTGACGATGGGGATCCAACGGGACATTTCGAACAGCGATGCTGATTGCCTTTGACTCCAGCCATTACGTCCATGCCAAGGAATCCCCCCGGCGGCTGTGGGACCTATTCCACGAGAGCGGGACTTCGGGGGCGGAGGACGATCCGGAATGGGTATTGAGGACCCGCAACACGGCGATCGTGAAGCGGATGATCGCGGAGGCAAATCCGGACGCGATGCACCTGCCGATGTCGTTGAAGTCGGGCGATCAGGCGGAGTTCACGCGGTTTGTATTCGCGTTGAAGCGGCCGGTGTTTGGAGCGGTGTTTTACAACTCGCCGGAGGTTGTCAGCGGATGCGACTACGTGGAAGTCGAGCCGGATGGGAGTCTGCATCTGGTGGACATCAGCGCGGCGACGAGCGTTCAGGAGCATCACTTGAACCGACTGGCTTTTGCGTGGTGGGGAGCGCAGAAGGCGGGGTATCGGGTCGCTGGTGCATCGGTGCTGCACATCGACTCGAAAAAAGAGCCGTCATGCATAACGAAGCCGGAGGATTGGTTGGAGAAAACCGAAGTCTCGAAGGAGGTCTATCCATTGGTGGGAGCGGTCGAGCAAGACGTGAAAACCTACCTGGAGGCGGTGAGGCAACCAACGCCGCCGGATTTGAGTCTGGATATCATCGGGAAGATGTCACGGGAGGAGCTGATGAAGTGGTATCCCAACCTTCTTCGTCCCGACAGCCCGTTTTGCCTGCTGAAGGTGAGTCGCGCGAAGGCGATCGCGTGGGCGCGCGAGTCCATGGACATCATGAGCCTGCCGGAGGAACAACTATCGGTTCCGCAAAGGCGGCAGCGCGAGGCGATGCGCAATGGGGGGGTGTCGGAGATGGGATCGCTTCGGGGTTTTCTGGACCGATTGGAATTCCCGGTGGTGTTTTACGATTTCGAGACGGTGACCAGTGCGATTCCCACGTTACCGAATACGAGGCCTTATGAGCAGATGCCCTATTTGGGGGTGACGACGCGAATTGAATCGCCAGGGGCAAGACCACAAACCTCGCATGTTCTGGTGATGCCTGGGGAGGGCGATCCACGGAAGGCGATGTTGGAGGGATTGCGACCGCATTTTGAGGGGGCGAAGTCGACCGTGGCGTATTCGCAGTCCTTTGAGCATCACGTATTGCGGCGATGCGCGGAAGCCCATCCCGATCATGAAGACTGGGTTGCCGGCGTGATCGAACGGGCGGTGGACCTTCATGAGCCCTTCCAAAAGGGATATGTTTACTTCGAAAGCCAACAGGGGCGGACCTCATTGAAGGTGACCGCGAAGGTGCTGTTGGGGGAAGATCCGTATGAGGGAATGCCGGTTCGCAATGGCAGCGTGGCGATGGCGGAATACCTCGAGGCGGCGGACGCGAAAGCGGCTGGGATGGACATCAAAGGCCGGCTGGACCAGTTGGTGGATTACTGCCGGGTGGACGTCGAGATCATGCCGAAGATGGTGGAAAAGCTCGAAGGTCTGGCAATGGTGCCGAGTCGGTTTGCGCAACCGGGACTCGGGGTGGAGATGGTCGAGAGCCTTGGGGATGGCATGCGCCAGCAGGAGGCGGAATCAGGACATACCCAGACGCTCGGTAAATAGAATATCGAGTTCGGCAGTTACGGCGGTGAGCTGTTCCCAGAAGGCGGAGTAAGGAATCTCGAGGAGGTGGTTTTGTGAGTCGCCGGTGCCGACGCCGATGAGCAGACAGGAGGGATAGACGCCGATAAGCCGATAGGAATCCGGGATTGGCTGAAGGTTTCGGCAGAACGAGAGGATCCGTTGGAGTCGCAGGGAGATCATGAGGGACTGGATGCAAACGCATGGGGGTCGGAAAGCCAGGTCGACTTTACATACCGGTCTGCCTTGGAAGAGCTGCAAATTGACCTTCGACTGGATGGCCTCGATGAAAGGGACGGCACCATAGGATGTGGCGACCTGCTTGCTGAAGTCGCGGGGATCGGCATCTGGGGATGCGACAATCATCGGGATATAACGGGTGGGGGTGAGTTCGGTGAACGGGAGGGGATCCGGGGTTACCGGGAGAGAGAAGGTGAAGCGGGAGGGGCGTCGGGTGGCGAAGGTGATGAGCAATTGCCGGTAGTCGAACAGGCGGCTGCTGGCGAGCTCAGCGCCTGTGATCCATGAATAGGCGAGCCGGACGGTGTAACCGAAGACAGGAGGGATGGTATCAGCGAGCCATTCAATGGGAAGTTCGGCAGGTAAGTGGACGTCTGGAGATTCGAAGGCGAGGGCGTGGAAGAGAACGGTGTATTGGGAATCCGGGGTGCTGATATGGAATGCCTCGTCGCGGATACGCTTCCAGAAACCGGTGAAGAGGGGGTCTGATTCCAGTGGGGGCCAGGCCCAGTGGCGGAATTGGGCGGACCCGACAATTTCCTCGATGGCATGCGGCGCAGGCAGGTGCGCGGGGACCTGAATCGGGGAAAACTCAGTCGGTTTCACGCCGAACGATATACCCGGAGCGGTTGGGAAATTGAAGCGCGCACTTAGGAAAGTTGGGGGGTATCAAAAGAGGCTCAAAGGGGGTAAAGCAGGATCGTAATGGATGCTCACATGTCCAATAAAAGTTGTTGGATAACCCAAGGGCGGTGCTATGGTGAAAGGGAGAGCCTGCCCGTATCCAAAACCATTTTATCACCCGATGAATGAGGCACCTGTAAACCCGATTGCATTAAAAGAGAGTTTCGCGACCGAGCTGCTGCCG
>CALGTD010000012.1 GCA_937901895.1 uncultured Spartobacteria bacterium
CTCGTTCGCGTGAACGGCGTGGCTCCCGCCACGGTCGTCCAGGGTTCCGCGATGTTCCCTCGCGACCGCGTCATCGGCTCGCTCGCCAAATACGGAATCCCCTACTCCGACGACGAATCCACCGAATCGCTTGTCGCGAAGCTTGCGCAGTTTTACGCGGAGCGCACGTTGACGAAATCCCCGATCACTCCGGCCGACCAGGCCGAGGCGTATTTCCTGCTCGTCTCCGAGCGGTTGAGCAAGACCACCGGCCAGATCCTCACTGTCGACGGCGGCCTGCACGAGGCGTTCCTGCGCTGATCGAATTCCCGACCCCAATCCCCCCAAGAACGATGAATCCACTCTTCGGCGTCCTCTTCCATTGGCTCGGCGGCCTGGCCTCCGGCAGCTTCTACGTGCCCTATCGCGGCGTGAAAAAGTGGTCGTGGGAAACCTACTGGCTCGTCGGCGGCATCTTCTCATGGCTGGTCTGCCCGTGGTTCTTCGCGTTGCTCATGACGAAGGACGTCCCCGGCGTGCTTGGAGCGCAGAGCTGGCAGACACTCGGCTGGACGTATTTCTTCGGCGTTCTGTGGGGATTCGGCGGGCTGACGTTCGGGCTCACGATGCGCTATCTCGGCATGTCGCTCGGCATGGGCGTCGCACTCGGATATTGCGCCGCGTTTGGCACGCTGCTTCCGCCAATCTTCAAGCTCTGGATTCCCGCGATTCCGGTGCCCGAGGACATCGTGCAGATCGCATCCACGCTGCCTGGCATCATCACGCTGGTGGGCGTCGGCGTCTGCCTGCTCGGCATTTTCATCGCGGCGCTTGCAGGTCTCACCAAGGAGCGGGAAATGCCCGCCGCCGAAAAGAAGAAGGCGATCGCGGAGTTCAACTTCCCGAAGGGAATCCTCGTCGCCACGTTTTCCGGCATCATGAGCGCCTGCTTTTCGTTTGCGCTCACCGCAGGCAATCCCATCGGCGATGCCTCTGCGGAGGCGGGCACCGACACGCTCTGGACCGGTTTGCCGAAGCTCGTGGTGGTGCTGCTCGGCGGCTTTACGACGAACTTCGTCTGGTGCGCGTATCTGAACTTCAGGAACCGCTCCGCCTATCAATACCTCAGCCGCACGGCCAGGCCCGAGCACGCGGGACTCGCTGCAACGGGCGGTGAACACGGCGATCCGGCGTCCGATCTCGTGAGCGAGGTCGCTGCGGACACTGCGCCGAAGGTCGACGCCCATTCGCTGCGCGTGCCCCTGCTGGGCAACTACCTCTTCTCCGCGCTCGCCGGCGCGACGTGGTATTTCCAGTTCTTCTTTTACACGATGGGCGAGACGCAGATGGGCAAGTTCGGCTTCGCCAGCTGGACCATGCACATGGCAAGCATCATCATCTTCAGCACGATGTGGGGATGGATTCTCCACGAGTGGAAGGGCGCCAGCCGAAAGGCGCATGCCTTGATCGCCCTCGGCATCTTCACGCTCATTCTCTCCACCGTCATCATCGGCGCTGGGGTCGGCTGGCAGGGGCTTGTCGCCTGGTTCCGGTCGACCTAGTTTTTGCCTCGATCCTCGTTGCCCGTGGAGGGGCGAGCCGTTAGGTGTGGAAGCTCCCCGAAATCTCCTCCTGATGAAACGATCTATTCCCGTGGCGCTCTCGCTTGCTTTGATGTCCCTGGTTTCCGCTGCGCCGATTCCCCCCGAAATCGAAAATCCCGAAGTGCTGTCGATCGGGAAGGAACCGTGGCGCGCCGTTTTCATGCCCTACGGAAACCTCGAGGAGGCGCTCGCCGCGAATCGCTCGAAATCGTCCTTCGCCCGCTCGCTCGACGGGAAATGGAAATTCCATTACGTCCCCCGCCCCGAGGAGCGCCCCGTTGATTTCTTCAAGACCGACTACGACGTGAGCGCATGGGACGAGATTGACGTCCCCTCGAACTGGCAGGTCCTCGGCTACGGCACCCCCTACTACCGGAACTACGGCTACACGTTCAAAATCGATCCGCCGCGCGTGATGAGCGAGCCCCCGAAGGAATACACCGCCTACGAGGAGCGCAATCCGATCGGCAGTTACGTGCGGGAGTTCGAGGTTCCGAAGGAATGGGAAGGCCGTCGCGTGTCGGTGAACTTCAACGGCGTGGACGCCGCGTTCTACGTGTGGGTGAATGGCGGGAAGGTCGGCTTCAACCAAAACTCCCGCAACATGGCGGAGTTCGACATCACCGACTTCGTTCGTTTCGGTGAAACGAACAAGATCGCGGTCGAGGTCTGGCGCTACGCCGCCGGTTCGTATCTCGAGGATCAGGACATGTGGCGTCTCTCGGGCATCTTCCGCCATGTCACGCTGTGGTCCGCGCCGGAGGTGCAGATTCGCGACTACCGGATCGTCACCGATCTCGACGCCGACTACCGCGACGCCACGCTCGAGGTGGAGGCGAAGGTGCGCAATCTCAGCGGCGGGGACGCCGCGGCGCGAAAGCTGCAGGTCGCGCTTTACGACGCGAAGAAACAGCCTGTCGCCGGAGCCTCCGCCACGGTCGACGTGCCGGCGTTGAAGCCCGGCGAGGAGCAGACGGTGCGGGTGTCGATTCCGGTCAAGGACCCCGCAAAATGGACCGCCGAGACGCCGAACCTCTACACCGCCGTCCTCACGCTCGAGGAAAACGGCACCGTGGGTGAAATCGTTTCCTCGCGTGTCGGATTCCGCAAGGTGGAGATCAAGGGGCGCGTGTTCATGGTCAACGGCCGGCCCGTGAAGCTCAAGGGCGTGAACCGCCACGACATGTGGCCGGACACCGGCCACGCGGTGACCGAGGAGGAAATGATCCGCGACATCGAGCTGATCAAGCAGACGAACAGCAACCACGTCCGCACCTCGCACTATCCGAACGATCCGCGCTGGTATGAACTGTGCGACGAATACGGCATCTATCTCGTCGCCGAGGCCAACGTCGAGTGCCATGGCCACGGCCAGGTTTCCAGCATCCCGGAGTTCGAGAAGATGTTCGTCGATCGCAACATCGCGAACGTCGAGAATTTCAAGAATCACCCGTCCGTCCTTATCTGGTCGCTCGGCAACGAGGCTTCACGCGGCCCGAATCTCTACGCGGCCTTCAAGGCCGTCGACGCGCTCGATTCCACCCGCCCTGCGCACTACGAGGGCTTCGGCTCCCGCAAGGAGGACAATCCCGCGGAGATCGACAGTCACATGTATACCTCGCCGGAGGGCACGGAGCAGATCGCGACGTCCGGTGATTTCGAGAAGCCGTTCTATCTCTGCGAATACGCCCACGCGATGTTCAACTCGATGGGATCGGTCGGCGAATACAACGACCTCTTCGACAAGTATCCCGCGCTCATGGGCGGCGCGATCTGGGAGTGGCAGGACCAGGCGCTGTGGAATCGCCGCGATCCGGACCGTCCGTTCCTCGCCTACGGCGGCGGCTTCGGCGAGTTCCCGCACAACGACACGTTCATTCACAAGGGCGTGGTCTTCGCCGACCGCACGCCGAAGCCTCACTTCCCCGAGCTGAAGCGGGTGTATCAGTGGATCTCCTTCGATCCCGTCGACCTTGCGAAGGGCGGGCTTCGCCTCCGCAACCGCTACGCCTTCACCGACCTCGCGAAGTTCAAGGGCACGTGGACCCTCACCGAGGATGGAAAGACGATCCAGCAGGGTGATCTGCCAGCGCTCGACCTCGCACCAGGTGCGGAAAAGACGCTTACGCTGCCGATCCAGCCGATTCAGGCACAGCCCGGCGCCACGTATCTGCTGAATCTCGCCGTCTCCCTTCGCGATGACGAGCAATGGGCGCCCGCCGGTCACGAGGTTGCCAACGCCCAGTTCGAGCTGCCGGTCTCCACACCCGCTCCGGTCGTGAATCCATCGACGATGAAACCGCTGGAGCTCGTGAAGTCGGACGCCGGATACGAGATCCGCGGCGACGGCTTCCGCGTCGCGTTCGACGGAAAGACCGGCCTGCTGTCCGAATGGTCCACGGGCAACGGCAACGTCCTGCTGCCGGGTGGCGGTCCCAGCCTGCATCTCTGGCGCGCCGCCCACAACACCGATGACCACTGGGCGCTCGAGCATTGGAAGAACGCCGGGCTCATGGAAATGCAGCCGAGGATGCTTTCGCTCACCGCGAAGCAGCTTTCCGACTCCGTGGTGCAGGTTTCCACGGTCATCGACCATCCCGGCAAGGGCGGCTTCGGCGCCACGCACTCCGCGAGCTACACGATCTACGGGAATGGATTGATTGCCGTGGACAACGCCGTCGGCTTCCGCGGGCCGGCCATTCCGCTTGCCCGCGTTGGCGTTCGTCTCCGGCTTCCGAAGGCGTTCGACCAGGTCGAATACTTCGCCCGTGGCCCGATGGAAAACTACTCCGACCGCAAGCGCGGGTCGGACCTTGGCGTTTACGAAAGCACGGTTGCGGATCAGCTCACCGCCTACGCGCGGCCGATGGAGGCGGGCAATCACGAGGATATGCGCTGGGTCGCGCTGTCCGGCTCCGGGGAACCCACCCTCCTCGCGCAGGCCGAAGGCGCTCCGCTGCAGTTCTCCGCCCTGCCCTACGCGGATGAAACCCTCTTCGGCCCGAAATACTCCTTCGAGCTTCCGGAGCCGTCGGAAACCGTGCTCTGCATTTCGGCTAAGACGCTGGGCGTCGGCTCCGCTGGTTGCGGCCCGCGTCCGCTGCCGCAGTTCATGGTCGATTCCTCGGAGCCCGTCACGTTCTCCTACGGATTGCGACTGCTGCCCGCAAATGAGAGCGACATCGCCGCCATCGCGCGCGAGCAGGCTCCCGCAGACCGAGTCCAGCCCGTGGCTGCCTGGCGCACCGGGGACGGACTGCTCGCGCTCGGTGCCGGCGAACAGAAGATCGAGATGTCCGGGGACGGACAGTCGTGGAAGCCCTTCAGGGGTCCGTTTGCGCAGGAGACGGCGGTGAATCTCCATGTCCGCACCGCGGGTGCGGATGGTCAGACGTTCACCGGCGTGCTTCCGATTTACCCGGCGGCGGACAAACGGAAATGGAAGGTCACCGCCAGCTCGTTCGAATCCGGCGAGGGCAATCCCGACCATGCGATCGACGGCAACACCGCCACCTTCTGGCACAGCCGATACAGTCCGGACCGCGACGCGGGGCCGCATTTCCTCGTGCTCGATCTCGGCACGCGACGGGACATTTCCGGAGTGCTGCTCACCGCCCGGCCCGACAGCTCCAACGGCCGGATCCGGGAATGCGAAATCCTTCTCAGCGACGACGGACGCACATGGCGGAAGACCGCCGCCACGGCGCGCCTGCGCAACGATTCGGCCACCCAGCTGGTGGACTTCGGCGGCACGGAATCCACCCGCTACCTGAAGATCGACGTGAAGAGCGAGCACTCGCCGCACGGCCTCGCCTCCCTCGGCGAGATCGACGTCGTCCTCGCGGAGTAGCCGCAATCGAGAGGCCACCGCGCCATGTCGCGCCA